>JBGUHV010000270.1:0-9056 GCA_045112425.1 Oscillospiraceae bacterium | reverse complement strand
CGTGAGCCCGGCGGACGTTGCGGCGCTGATGGTCTACTTACGTTTCGATTGAAACCCGCTTCGCTGGGCTTTCAATCGAGAAAGGTTGCGTTTCGACCTGCTTTTTGGCCGCAAATGCGATTTGCGGAAGAAAAAAGCAGGTCTTCACGAATTGTATTTTGCACGCCCAAACACAGTGTGGGCGGCAAAATGATTTGAATTCATTCGCGTCTGCGGACGCGAACTCTACGAGGTTATTATGGCACATGTTGTTTTGGGTCTCTCCGGCGGCGTGGACAGCGCCGTTTGCGCCGCGCTCTTAAAGCGCGCGGGGCATACCGTGACGGGGCTTTATCTGGAAAACGGCGTCTCCGACGCGGGCGCGCGGGATGCTGCCGCCGTGGCGGACTCGCTCGGCGTGGCGCTCGACGTGGTCGACATTCGCAAGGATCTCGAGCAGCTTGTCTGCGCGCCGTTTGAGGCGGCCTACCGCGCCGGGCGCACGCCGAACCCCTGCATTCTCTGCAACCCGACCGTGAAGTTCAAGATGCTCCTGCAGCACGCAGACCGCCTCGGCGCGGAATTCGTCGCCACGGGGCACTATGCCCGCACGGCGGCCGGCGGGCTCTATAAGGGGCATCCGTCAAACGACCAGAGCTACATGCTCTGCCGGCTCACGCGCGAGCAGGTCTCGCGCCTGCTGCTGCCGCTCGGGGCGTTTGAAAAGACGCAGGTGCGCGCCATGGCGGCCGACTTCGGCATCCCCGTGGCGAAGAAGCCGGACAGCATGGAGATCTGCTTCATTCCGGACAAGGACTATGCCGGCTGGATGGCGCGGCGCGCGCCGCTGCCGGGGCCGGGCGATTTCGTGCTGGACGGCGAGGTCATCGGACAGCACGAAGGCATCTGCCATTACACCGTCGGCCAGCGCCGCCCGGGGCTGATAAACGAGCGGAAGGTGTATATCTCCCGCATCGACGCCGAGACGAACACGATTCAGCTCGATTACTGGGATGCGCTGTTTCAAACCGAGGTGACCGCCGAGCGGTTCAACTGGCTCATCGACGAGCCTGCGGGTGAGCTGCGCGCGAGCGTGCGCGTGCGGCACACGAAGTGGGAGAACCCGCCCTGCACCGCGCGCATCGAGGGCGATCTGGTGCGCATCATCTGCGACGAGCCTGTCCGCGCCCCGGCGCCCGGTCAGAGCGCGGTATTATATGATGGAGACCGCGTCCTCGGCGGAGGATTTATCGTTGATGCATAAAAAGAACCGATCATATGATCGGTTCTTTTTTATTTCGTCAGCAATCGCTTAAATACCTCCACGCCGTACAGCAGCGCCTCCTCATCGAAGTCGAACTGCTGGGCGTGGAGCGGCGCGCCGCCGCGTCCGCCCTGGATGCCGAGGAAGAAAAACACGCCCGGCACCTCGCGCTGGTATTCCGCGAAGTCCTCCGCCGCCATGGCGGGCTCGACGAGCACGGCGTCGTCCATCGAATCGAGCACGGTGTAGAGCCGCTCGACCATGGGGCGCGGGTTCGTGACGCAGGGGTAATAGACCATGCGCTCGGTCTCTATGCGCGCGTCCGTCGCCACCTCGAGGCCGCGAATCATCGCCTTTGCCTTGCGCACGAGCGCCTGAAACAGCTCATCCGAGAACGTGCGGAGCGTGCCCAGGATGCGCACCTCCTCTGCAATCACATTGTGCGCCGTACCGCCCTCGATGCGGCCAAGCGTCAAAAGCGCGTCCTGATGCGGGTCGACGCTGCGGGTGATGAGCGTCTGCAGCATGGTGATGAGCTCCGCCGAGACAACGACGGCGTCGATGCCCATCTGCGGCGTGGAGGCGTGGGCGCTGCGGCCATGGACGGTGATCTGAAAATCGCTCGTCTGCGCCATCTGATAGCCCCAGCGCACGCCGATTTTGCCCTTCGGCACGGTCGGCCAGAGGTGCAGGCCGTAGATGCGGTCGACCCTGGGATTCTCCAGCGCCCCGTCGCCGATCATGCGGCGGGCGCCGCCCCAGCCCTCCTCGCCGGGCTGAAAGAGCAGCACGACGTTGACCTTCACCTTCCTCCGGTTCGCCGCGAGCCACTGCGCAAGCAGGAGCAGCACGGTCATGTGTCCGTCGTGGCCGCAGCCGTGCATTCTGCCGGGGTGGCAGGAGGCATAGCCCTTCCCCTCCGGCTCCGGGTTCGGCAGGGCGTCCATGTCGGCGCGAAAGGCAATCGTCTCCGCCGCGCCCGGCGCGAGGAACACGGCCTTCACGCCCGTGACGGCGAGCTTTTCGAGCCGGTCGGGCCTGCAGGCCTCAAGCGCCTGCCAGACGAGCTTTTGCGTTTCATACAGCTGGAAGCCGAGCTCGGGGATGCGGTGCAGCGCCCGCCGCAGGCGCACGGCCTCCGGCAGCAGGGCTTCGATGTCTTTGCTTAATTTCATAGTTTTCTCCTCAGAGGGTGTCGCAGTAAGCGCGCACGTCGAACGGTTCCGGCGCGCTGTCGGCGCGCAGATAGAGCGGGTGGTGCGGGTGGCCCTTCTTGCTGCGCCTGCCGAAGGTGAGCCACTCGGCGCCCGCAGCCTCGCCCTCAGCGATCATATCGAGCAGGGCGGTCTTCAAATAGGGCCGCTTCTCGATGATCGTGCCCCACGCGGCCCAGACTGCGGGGCGGCGGTCGGCGCCGTAAAGCCCGAGCACATAGCGGAAGGCCGCCATGTTCTCGCGGTGGAGCGGTTCGTTGAAGGCGAGATCCATCGCGTTCGGATCGGTCGCCCGCTGGGCGTAGACGTTGAACATGATGAAGCTGTCATAGCCGTTGTTCCTCGCGATGCGCTCCACGCTCTTGAGCGTGTTGTCCAGATCCCCCGGCTGCGCCGTGGAGGGGTTGATGCCGATGCAGATGAGCGGGTTTTCCCCGCGCGTGCCGAGGATGTAACGGTATTCGGTATAAAACGACGGAACGTAAAGCCACACATCGCGGTCATAATCGCGGGGCGCGTCGTCGCGAAGGGCGGCGTCGAACGAGAGCAGCGCCACCTCTGTGGATTCACAGGACGGGATGTGCATTCTTTTCACCTTTTTCAAAATGAGGAATTAGGAATGAGGAATTAGGAGTGTCCGTCACTTTCATTCCTAATTCCTAATTCCTCATTCCTCATTAGATTAACCTGAATTTCGACAGAAGTCAATTCCGCCTTGACTTTAGTGCGCTACTGTGGTACTATACAAAAGCATTGGAAATCTCAAGGAGGAATGAGCCATGGCTTTGCCGCAAAACGCGCAGATTGACGCGCTGTTCGAGGCCATTTTGCAGCTGGAGGACCGCGAGGACTGCCGGCTGTTTTTGGAGGATCTGTGCACGATCAAGGAGATCCGCGCGCTGGCGCAGCGGCTGGAAATCGCCAGACGGCTCGACCGGGGCGACAGCTACGTCTCCACCGTGGAGCACACGGGCGCGAGCAGCGCCACCGTGAGCCGCGTGAACCGCTGCCTCGAATACGGCCCGGGCGGCTACCGCCTGATGCTCAAACGCCTGCCCGCGCTGGAGGAGGACTGACCATGGCCGATTCGATTCCGCAGAAGCTGCAGGCGCTCTACGCCGGCTGCGGCTACCAGCCGTTTCGCGTGAAGAAGTTCGAGCGCTACGAGCTCTACAGCGAAAACCGCCGCTTTCTCACGACGGAGAAGGTGCTGACCTTCACGAACACGGACGGGAGGCTCATGGCCATGAAGCCGGACGTGACGCTCTCCATCGTGCAGGACACGCAGCCGGATGGGCTGCGCAAGGTGTTCTACCGCGAGAACGTGTACCGCGAGCAGCGCCCCGGCGAGGGCTTTCGCGAGATCCCGCAGGCGGGGCTCGAGTGCATCGGCGCGCTCGATCACGCCGCGGTGGGCGAGGTCGTCTCGCTCGCGGCGAAGAGTCTCATGGCGATCTCAGAGGAATGCGTGCTCAGCGTGTCGCACATCGGGGTGATCTCCGGTATTCTGGAGGCAGCCCAACTCGACGAAGCGGCGCGAAAGGCCGTCTTCGCCGCCGTGGGCGCGAAGAACGCCCCCGCGCTGAAAATGCTCTGCGCGGAGAAGACCGCCGCCGCGCTCACAGCGCTCTTGGCGCTCTACGGCCCGCTCGACGAGACGCTCGCGCAGGCCGAGGCGCTCGAGCTGCCGGAGCAGAGCCGCTCGGCGCTGAGGGTGCTCCGCGCGCTCTCTCAGCAGCTTTCCGCCTACGGAAGCCTCCCGGTTTCTCTCGATTTTTCCGTCGTGAACGACGTGGAATATTATCACGATCTCGTGTTTCGCGGGTACGTCTCGGGCGCGCCGGGCAGCGTGCTCTCCGGCGGGCGGTATGACCGCCTGCTGCAGCGGATGGGAAAGCCCGGCGGAGCCATCGGCTTCGCCGTGTATCTCGACCGGCTCGAGGCCGTCGGACGCCCCCGCGCGGCGTTTGACGCGGACACGCTCATCTGCTACGCATCTGACGCCGACGCGCCGCTCGCGGTGCGGACAGCGGAGACGATGCGCGCCAAGGGCGAGACCGTGCGCGTGGAGGCCTCGATCCCGCAGGGGCTGCGCTTTCGCAGAATTCTGCGCGCTGAGAAAGGAGCGGTGACAGAATGCTGAACGTCGCTCTGCCGAAGGGCCGTCTCGGCGAGAAGGCCTACGATCTCATGGCCCGCGCGGGCTACAGCTGCCCGGAGCTGCTCGCCGGCGGGCGAAAGCTCACCTTTGAAAACGAGGCCGCCGGCGTGCGCTACTTCTGGGTCAAGCCCTCGGACGTGCCGATCTACGTCGAGCGCGGCGCGGCGGACGTGGGCATCGCGGGAAAAGACATTCTGCTCGAATACGCGCCGGAGGTCTATGAGCTGATGGACCTCGGCATCGGCAGGTGCCGCATGTGCGTCGCGGGCTTCCGAGACTGGCGCGACGAGGGCGACCGCGACCTGCGCGTGGCAACGAAGTTTCCGCGCATCGCGAAGGCGCACTACGCCGAAAAGGGCCGCGACATCACGATCATCAAACTCAACGGCTCGATTGAGATCGCGCCGCTGCTCGGCCTCTCGGACGTGATCGTCGACATTGTGGAGACCGGCAAGACCCTTCTGGAAAACGGGCTCGCCCCGCTCGAGACCGTGGCGGACATTTCCGCCCGCTTCATCACGAACACCGCGAGCTACGCCTTTCATTCTGACGAGATCCGCACCATGTGCGGGAACATTGGAGAGATACTATGATCCGAATTTTTCAATACGGCGAGGTGCCGAACGAGACGCTGTTTATCCGAAGCCCCCTCATTCAGGACGTCTCCGGCGTGGTCAGGGAAATTCTCGCCGACGTGCGCGATAATGGCGACGAGGCGCTCCTTCGCCTGACGGAGCGGTTCGACGGCGCGAAGCTCTCCTCCCTGCTCGTCTCCGACGAGGAGATCGAGGAAGCTTTCAATGAAGTGAGCGAGGAGTACCTTGCAGTGCTCCGCCTCGCGCACGACAACATTGCGGAATATCACCGCCAGCAGATCCGCCCCGGCTTTTCGATCACGCGGCCGGACGGCGTGGTGCTCGGGCAGAAGGTGACGCCGATTGCCCGCGTCGGCCTCTATGTGCCGAACGGCACGGCGGCCTATCCCTCGAGCCTCCTGATGAACTGCGTGCCGGCGAAGCTCGCAGGCTGCGGCATGCTCGTGATCACGACGCCGCCGGGGCCGGACGGGAAGGTCGACCCTGCCATTCTCGCCGCCGCGAAGATCGCGGGCGTGGATCGGATCTATAAAATCGGCGGAGCGCAGGCCGTCGCGGCGCTGGCCTACGGCAC
Source organism: Oscillospiraceae bacterium (assembly GCA_045112425.1). Taxonomy (GTDB): domain Bacteria; phylum Bacillota; class Clostridia; order Oscillospirales; family Oscillospiraceae; genus CAG-103. The sequence goes on along the minus strand of JBGUHV010000270.1, from coordinate 3,268 downwards.
CGGGAGCGTGCCGAAGGTGGACAAGATCGTCGGCCCCGGCAACGCCTACGTCGCCGAGGCGAAGCGGCAGGTCTTCGGCACCGTCGCGATCGACACGATTGCCGGCCCGAGCGAGGTGCTCATCGTGGCGGACGGCACGAACGATCCCAGAGTGCTCGCCGCCGACATGCTCGCCCAGGCGGAGCACGACGTGATGGCGACGAGCGTTCTCGTGACGGATTCCGCCGCGCTCGGCGCTGCCGTGGCCGAGGAGCTCGAGCGGCAGCTTCAAACCCTCCCGCGCGAGGAGATCGCCCGCGCGAGCATTGAAAACAACGGCAAGATCGTCATCTGCCGCGATCTTCACGACGCCTTTGCCTGCGCCAATGAGATCGCGCCGGAGCATCTGGAGATCGCCGTGGACGACCCCTTCTCGTGGCTCGGCATGGTCGAGAACGCGGGGTCGATCTTCCTCGGCAAGCACGCGCCGGAGGCGCTCGGCGACTATCTCGCCGGCCCGAACCACACCCTCCCCACCACCGGCACGGCGAAGTTCGGCAGCCCCCTCTCGGTGGACGATTTCGTGAAAAAGAGCCAGTACACCTATTACTCCAAGGAGGCCCTCCGGAACGTAAAGGACGCAATCACGCTCTTCGCGGAGGAGGAAGGCTTGCACGGCCACGCGCGGAGCGTGGAAATAAGGTTTGAGTGAGTGTGGAGTGTGGAGTTTAAAAATTGTGTTTGCTGTCGCAAACGATTGGAATCATCGCCGAAGGCGATACCTTTCAACTCCACACTCAACACTCCAAACTCCACACTGAAAAGGATTTGGTCGCTATGAGTCATTTTTTCAGCAGCAAATATACCTCCCTTGCCCCCTACACTCCCGGCGAGCAGCCGCGCGATCAGCAGTATGTGAAGCTGAACACGAACGAGAGCCCCTTTCCCCCGTCGCCCGCCGTGGTGCGCGCGGCGGAGGCGGAGGCGGGGCGCCTGCAGCTCTACTCCGATCCGGAGAGCACGGAGCTGACGCGCGCCGTCGCCGAACACTTCGGCGTGGCGCCGGAAAACGTCCTGATGACGAACGGCTCGGACGAGATTTTGAACTTCGCCTTCATGGCGTGGGGCGATCAGGATCACCCCTTCATCTTTCCCGACATCACCTACGGGTTTTACCCCGTGTTCGCGGCGGTGAACCATGTGCCGTACCGCGAGGTGCCGCTGCAGGCGGATTTTTCGATCCGCGCGAAGGACTTCTGCAGCGTGAGCGGAAACGTCGTGATCGCAAATCCCAACGCGCCGACAGGCACGCTCCTCTCTGTCGCAGAGATCGAGGAGATCGTAAAGACGAACCCGGAGCACGTCGTCGTGATCGACGAGGCGTATATCGACTTCGGGGGCGAGAGCTGCATTCCTTTGATCAAAAAATACGACAACCTCCTCGTGACGCAGACGTTTTCCAAATCCCGCTCGCTCGCAGGCGGAAGACTCGGCTTCGGCGTAGGCGCCGCGAGCCTGATTCAGGATCTGAACACCCTCAAATATTCCACGAATCCCTATAACGTGAACCGCATGACCGCCGCCTGCGGGCTTGCGGCCATCCGGGATAACGTGTATTATCAAACCAACGCCGCCGCCATTCAGGCCAACCGCGCCTGCACCGCCCTCGCCCTGCACCAGCGGGGCTTCACCGTGACGGAGTCGATGGCGAACTTTCTCTTCGTCCGCGCGCCGAAGTGCTCGGGCGAGGCGCTTTACCGCGGCCTCAAGGAGCGCGGCGTGCTCATCCGCCACTGGCAGAAAGCCCGCATCCGCGACTGGTGCCGCGTCACCATCGGCACGAAGGAGCAGATGGACCAGTTTTTGGAGGCCATTGACGACATGATGAAAGACTAAAACGGCCCCCTCAGTCAGCCCTTCGGGCTGCCAGCTCCCCCAGAGGGGGCGCCAAGTACTCCGCCGCACCACTTGCCTCCCCCTTTGGGGGAGGTGGCCGAGCAACGCGAGGTCGGTGGGGGTCTGACTCCACTCTCGACAGGAGGAACCTAATATGAGAACCGCAGCAATCAACCGAACCACCGCAGAAACCGATATTTCCCTGTGTCTTTCGCTCGACGGCCTCGGCGTCGCACAGATCGACACCGGCGTGGGATTTCTGGATCATATGCTGAATCTCTTTGCCGCGCACGGGCGCTTTGATCTCTCTGTCACCTGCCGCGGCGACACGAACGTGGACGACCACCACAGCGTGGAGGATATCGGCATCGCGCTCGGCATGGCGATCAAATCCGCGCTCGGAGAAAAGCGCGGCGTGCGGCGCTACGGCAGCATGCTTCTGCCGATGGACGAGGCGCTCGTGCTCTGCGCGCTCGATCTCTCGGGCCGCGCCTGCCTGCGCTATGGGCTCACCATCCCGACCGAGAAGGTCGGCACGTTCGACACCGAGCTGGTGGAGGAGTTCTTCCAGGCCCTCTGCCGCGAGGCGCGGCTGACGCTGCACTTCAAGCAGCTCGACGGCACGAACTCGCACCACATCATCGAGGCCGCCTTCAAGGCCTTCGCTCGCGCGCTGCGCGAGGCGGTTTCCATCGACCCGGCCGCGGCGGACGCCGTGCCGAGCACCAAAGGAGTTTTGGCGTGACTAGCACGCCAAAACTGATTTGAAATGCGTGCCGCTCGCCCCTTGCGGGGCAACCGCGGCACATGCAATCGTCTCCTTTTCGCCGCATATCGAGATGATTTGTAAAATACAAACTTGCTTTTTGCGGCGAAAAGGAGACATTTATGATCGCCATCGTTGACTACGGCGTGGGGAACCTCTTTTCCCTCAAGAGCTCGCTGAAAATGATCGGCGCGGAGGCCGTCGTGACGGGCGACGCCGCGGCGATCCGCGCAGCAGATCAGATCATCCTTCCCGGCGTCGGTGCGTTTGCCGACGCGGCGGCGAAGCTGCGCGCAACGGGGCTCGATCAGGTCGTGATCGAGGAGGCCAAGGCGGGAAAGCCGCTCCTCGGCATCTGCCTCGGGATGCAGCTGCTGTTTGACCGGAGCCTGGAATACGGCGAGCACGCGGGGCTCGGGCTGATCCCCGGCAGCGTGGAGGATCTGAAGGCCGACATTCCGGCAGCCCTCAAGGTGCCGCACATCGGCTGGAACGCGCTGCACCCGCTCCTCGATCACCCGCTGCTGAAATATGTCAGCTGCGGCGACTGCGTATACTTCGTGCACAGCTTCTACGCCAAGCACTGCGACGAGAGCACGATTGCCACCGCCGAATACGGCACGGCGG
>JBGUHV010000269.1:0-11961 GCA_045112425.1 Oscillospiraceae bacterium | reverse complement strand
CAGGAAGGTCACAACCTGCGCACGCTTGCAGCCGTCCATCGGGCTGAAGGTGGTGGGGCTGGTGCCGTTGGTGATGCCCTTCACCACCGCCCAGTCAACCGGGATGTGATACCAGCTGTCCGGACCGCGATCCACGTCGGTGTACTGGATGCTCGGGCAGTTGTCGCCGCCGTCGCAGGGCTCAGTGGGCTCCGTGGTATCGGTCGGCTGCGTGGGCTGAGTCGGCGTGGTGGGCACGGTCGGCTCGGTCGGTGTGGTGGGCTGAGTCGGCGTGGTAGGCACGGTCGGCTCGGTCGGTGTGGTGGGCTGAGTCGGCGTGGTGGGCTCGGTCGGCTCAGTCGGCGTGGTGGGCTCGGTGGGCACGGTCGGCTCCACAGGCACAGTGGGCTCGGTGGGCTCCGTCGGCTCCACAGTCGGCTCCGGCGTCACCTCGGGCTCGTTCACGATCACGGTGGCCACGTTGCTCTCGATGCTGCCGACCACGGCCATGATGTAGCAGGTGCCGGCCTCGGAGGTGTCGACGGTCAGGGTCGCCTCGCTGCAGTCAAGCTGCTTGGCCTCGCTGAAGTCGTCCTCCTTGTCGGAGATGAACCACTGGATCTCGCCCAGCGCGCCGGTCTCGCACTCGAGCGTCAGGACGACCTCGTCGCCCACGGTCACTTCGCTCTGCTCGGGCGTGACGCAGATCTCGGGAGCGGCCTCCACGGTCGTGCGGTTGAAGGCGAAGTCAATCGCCTGCAGCTGCAGCTTGCTCATGTCAAGCTCCTGCGTGGCGCCGTTCTCAAAGATGTCCTTGTTGTCGTTGAGAATGTCGTTCAGGCTGAAGCTGCCGTCATAGGTCTTCGCGTTCACGGGGATCACGTCGCCGACCATCTGACCGTCATAGTACAGCGCGACGGCCTGGATGGCGACCTCGTCGGAGAGGCTCACGTTCCAGGTGCTGCGGCTGACGGCGTTCGCGGTGACTTCGGGCGCGACGGTGTCGACGCAGAAGCCCATCTCGAAGCTCTGAGAGCCCTCGCCCTTCGCGGCGGCGATCACGTCCTCCGCGTTGGGATCGGCGGTCTGGCCGGCGAGCGCCTTCAGATACTGATACTCGGTGATGGCGTAGACCTTGTAGGTGTAGGCGCCGTCGGGCACGACGCTGCCGTCAGCGCCCTTGCCGTCCCAGCCCATGGTGTGGCTGTAGGGGCCGTCCTCGGTCTGAGCGATCTGCTGCACGAGCAGGCCGTCGCCCTGATACGCGAGGAAGTAATCAAAGTCGGGGCCGAGCGTGGCGACCACGTTGCCCTCAGCGTCGATGATCTCCACGGCCAGCGCCTTGGCGTTGCGCAGCAGGCCGAGGTTGGCGTTCAGCGTATCCATGAAGCCGTCCTCGTTCGGGGAGAAGGAGGCAAACTCTGCGCTGAACTCGCCGTTCTCCTTCAGAGCCGCAACGTAAGCGCGGATGGCCTGATAGGAGTACAGGCGGGCGGAGTCTCTGGAGTCGTTGTAGTAGTTGGGCAGCGCGGAGCCGGAGAACTGGCTCGCGCCGAGCAGCGCCTGGGAGCCGTCGGGCAGCTTGGAGGTCAGGCCGCTGACCGCGAAGAGCGGGTAATCCAGATCGGCGATGGCCTTCTCGCTGTAATCGTCATACAGGCTGTCGAAGTCGAAGATCGGAGCCTGGTTCCAGTCGCCGCGGAAGCCCATGTAGGGGATGGAGACGTTCTCGTCAGCCTCGCTGTTGAAGAACACGAAGCCCTCGATGAACATGCCGTTCGGCCAGAGCGCGTCCTGCACGGCCATCGTCTCGCTGTTGAGCTTCACCTTGAGGGTCACCTCGGTGCTGCTTCTGGCGGGCACGGTGATGGTCGTCGGCTGGAAGTCCGCAGCGAACTCGTTGAGGTTCTTGGATGTCGCGTCAATCGTGGCGCGGCTGCCGTAGAGACCCTTGATGGTGATCACGGCGTCGTTGAAGGAGAACGCGTTGTTGTCAGCGCCGCCGGCGATGATGGTGCGGCCGCTGTTGGTGCTGGTGGCGTCGGTCTGCACGTTCGCCTTCACGTCGAAGGTGCGAGGCGCGTCGTTGTAGTTCTCCAGCGTAAAGGTGATGTCGAAGGTGTCGCCCAGATTGTCATAGAGGTTGACCTTCGTGCGCGGGGCAGTGCCGGTGATGGGATCGTAAGCGTCGTTGTTGTGCAGCACAACCTTGCTGTTGACGATGTTGCCGATCTGCGGCATGCCGGCGCCCTGACGGCGCGGGGAGTGATAGGCGTCGGCCTTGTAGGCGTCAGCCTCGGCGGTGTAGTTCGTGTGGTTGCGGGCATAGACCTTGGTGTTGCTCGCCACGAGCTGGTTGATGATGTTGGAGTATTCCTGCGTACCCTTCTGCACGCCGAACACGTCCAGATTCGCGTCCACATACTGCTGCACCGGGATGAAGCTGCCGCACATGTTCGGGGAAGCCATCGAGGTGCCGCTCTTGACGGACAGCGCGGTGTCGGAGGCAGCGCCGGTGGAGAGGATGCTGCCGCCCGGGGTCATGATGTCGGGCTTGAGCTCCAGCGCCTCGGTCACGCCCCAGCTGGTGTAGTTGGAGGGGCCGTTGTCGGCATAGGTGCGGGAGGAGCTGACCTTCTCGGTCTGGGAGGCGAAGGAGACCTTCGCGCCGGCGGCAATCGCGGCCTTGATGGCCTCGGCATTGCCGTTGCCGAACGCGCCGATGGTGGGCATCTGCGCATACTTCTGCGCGGCGGAGAGCACCTGCACGCCGGCAGCGTTGTTCATCATCACCATGGCCACGGCGCCGGCCTTGTAGGCATTTTCGCCCTTCGCGACGAAGGTCAGATCGCCGCGGGTGACGAAGGCGACCTTTCCGGCCAGCGCGCCCTCGAGCTTCTCAGCGCCGGTGGCGGCGAGGATCTCCTCCTCGGAGCCGAGACCGATGTCGACGACGCTGTAGCTCTCGGTGAACGTGGTGCCGAAGGGAACCTCGTTGGTGTCCTCAATCGTGATCGGATCCAGTCCGGCGAACGTGATCGTCGTGGTGGTCACGTCGCTGTACTGGGTGTAGCCCGCGCCCTGCGCGGAGGCGACGGTCATCGGGGCGATCATCGAGCCGGAGAAGCCGAGCGAATACTTGTTCGGCAGCACGGTGGTCGCACCGTTGACGAGGGTGCTCAGGTTGCGCTGGGTGCGCTGGGAGTTGCCCGCAGAGACGGCCACGGAGATGCCGGCAGCCTGCGCGCGGATGTAGGCCTTCTGATAGCCGCCCTGGGCATAGGACTGCATCGTGGAGAAGCCGAAGTCGATGCCGAGGGAGAGGTTGAAGGCGTTGACGCCGAGGGTCACGGCGTCGTCGAGCGCCGCGAACACGGCCTCGTCGGATTCCTGTGCGAAATCGTCATACTCGGAGAAGACCTTGAAGAACATGATCTGCGCGTCGTACGCAGCGCCCTTCACGCCGTCCTGATCCGCAGCGTCGGGGCCGGGGTTGCCGGCGGCGATGCCGGAGACGTGCGTGCCGTGGGAGCTGGTGTCGCCGTCCCAGACCTCCAGATCACCGTCGAAGTAGTCCACGGTGAAGGGAACCTTCTCGCTGTACCAGAAGTCGCCGTTGGCGATAGCGGCCTGCGTCGCCTCGTCAAAGCCGGTCTCCTCGCGGCCGTGGAACCAGGAGCCCCAGTCGGAGTTGAAGAGGTTGATGGTGTCGGCGTTGGCGTTGATGGCGGCCAGCAGACTCTCCTTGGTCTTGTAGTTGTCAGGCTTGGCAGCCGTGATCGCCGGATCCATGTAGGAGAAGTCCTTGTGCGTGTAGCGCAGTGAGCTGTCGAAGATCGCCACGACCTTGCCGGCGCCGGTGTAGCCCGCATCCCAGGCTTCCTGCAGATCCAGCTGGTCGATGGAGCCGGTGTCGCTCGCCACGACCTGTGCCAGAGCCTCGCCGTCAATCGTCTCGCCTTCCTCCCAGTCCTTGTCATACTGGTAGGTCTGGCATTCGTAGACGTTCAGCACGCCGTCGATGGCTCTCACGGCGGCAATGTCCTTGCGCTGCAGATTCGCAGCAAAGCCGTTGAGAATGTTGGTGTAGTGATAGCGGAACTCCGCCTCACTGTTGATCGCCATGATCTGCGCGGCGATCGATTCCTGCTCGCTGACGAGCTTTTCGCGGTAGGCAGCAACGGTCTGGCTGGCCGAGAAGCCCTTGCTGCTCTTGCGGAATGCCTTGATAAACTCGTCCTTGTCCAGAGTCGTCGCGCCATCGAGCTCGATGATCACGGTGACCCATTCGTCCGCGTTCTCGTCCGTGACGGGAATGCTCTCCTGCGCCGTGTACTGATAGCGCAGATCCGCGGCGTTATCGCCCTCTGCCGCAAACGCGGCGGCGGGGAAGATACCGAAGACCATCATCAGCGTCAGAACGAGCGCAATGAGTTTCTTGGTTCCTTTCATCTCATGCATCCTTTCTTTGGTTTTCGGGAGCTCTGCCGCTCCGTCGGCAAGACCCCATTTGCAATGAAAATTATGGGAATTTTCACACCGATATTTTAGCGAATTAAATGAATGGAGTCAATAGAATTTCAGCAACAAAACAGATACATTTTAGAAATATTTTACATATAGTAAATAGTGTCCTGTTTTTGAGAGGGGATGCCGCCGATTTGGGTTTCGGTTGACATTTTTCTGCCCTAATTTATAATAGTATCGAAACGCATCTCAAACCATCACAGGAGGGATTTTTATGCCGCTGCAGATCATCCGCGACGATTTAACCCGCGTGCAGTGCGACGCCGTCGTCAATCCCACGAACGAGCGTCTGCACGGCTCCGGCTATCTCGAGGGAAAGCTCCGCGAGGCGGCGGGGGAGGGCCTCGGTCAGGCCATGGAGCGCATCGGCTCCTGCGCGCCGGGCGACGCGGTCATCACCCGGGGCTTCGATCTGCCCGCCCGCTGGGTTATCCATACCGTCGGCCCCGTCTGGGTCGACGGCACCTACGGCGAGGCGGAGACGCTCGCAAGCTGCTACCGCGCCTGCCTTGCGCTGGCAAAGCGCCGCCGCTTTTCCTCCGTTGCGCTGCCGATCATTGCCGCCGGGCGCAGCGGCTTTCCGAAAGCGCAGGCGCTCGAGATCGCCGTCTCGGAGATCCGCGCTTTTCTGGAGCGCAACGAAATGGACGTCCGCCTCGTGGTCTATAACCGCGACTGCTATGAGATCAGCCGCAGCCGCTATGCGTCTGTCCGCGCCTTCATCGATCAGGTTTATGTGGACGCGCACGCCGCGCGGGAGAATGTGTTCCCGCCGGAAACCAATCTGCCCGGCGCCAGGCCGCAGCCGCGTCCTCCCATGTTCTCCGCGAGCATGTCCGACGCCGCTGAAATCGGGCGGGAGAAGGCGCCCGCCGCCTCCGCGCCGAGACCGCAGTCCAGGCCTCGGCCAATGCCGAGCACGGCGCGCCCCGCGAAGGCGGAATCCCGCCGGGAGAAGCGCCCGAAGCTCTTCGGCCCGGGCCGCGTGCTGGACGAGAGCTTTTCCGAGATGCTCCTGCGCAAGATTGATGAGTGCGGCATGACCGACGCCGAGTGCTATAAAAAGGCGAACGTCGACCGCAAGCTCTTCTCCAAAATCCGCAAGGATCCGCAGTACCGCCCGAGCAAGCCCACGGCCATCGCCTTCGCCATCGCACTCGAGCTGAATCTCGAGGAGACGTGCGAGCTGCTGATGAAGGCGGGCTTCGCCCTCTCGCGCTCGCAGCGGTTCGACGTGATCATTGAATATTTCCTGCTCGAAGAGAATTATGACATCTACGAGATCAACGAGGTGCTCTTTGAATTCGATCAGCCGCTGCTCGGCGCCTGACCGGACACGGCGGGGAAAAAGCAAATTGACAGCGCCCGAAGCTCTGCCTTATAATATATAAATTGATTTTTGATACAGGGAGAACCGAAGCATGGAGAAAAACAGCGCAAGATACGGCCTGCTGGGAGACGCCCGCCGTCTGGGCGAGATTCTCGCAGTGGCGGGCAAGTATAAGGTCACGCAGGGGCTCACGCCCGAAAAGGTCTGCAACATCTTCAAGGATCTCGGCACGGCCTTCATCAAAACCGGTCAGCTGCTGAGTCTGCACCCCGAGGTGCTGCCGAAGGCCTACTGCAAGGAGCTCGAGAGCCTGCGCAACGCCGCGCCCGCGCTCACGACCATCCAGATCCGCGAGATCATCTCGGAGGAATACGGCCGCCCGTGGAGCGAGCTGTTCCAGCGCATTCTGCCGTTCCCGGTGGGCTGCGCCTCCATCGCGCAGGTGCACGAGGCCATCCTGCTCGACGGCACGCGCGTCGCCGTCAAGGTGCAGCGTCCGGACAGCTACCAGATGATGGAGCAGGACATCCGCCTGCTCAAGAAGGCGCTCAGCGTCCTCAAGATCAAGCAGCTCGAGCCCATTATGTGGTTTCTCAACAACGCTCTCGATGAGACCTGGCGCGTCGCGCAGCAGGAGATGGACTTCTACAAGGAGGCCGAAAACATCGAGCGGCTCGGCAAGATCCTCGAGCCGATGGCCTTTGCCACGGTGCCGAAGGTCTATCATGAGTACACGCGCAAGAATGTCCTCGTCATGGAGTTCATCGACGGCATCGAGATCAGCGACCACGCCGCCCTCAAGGCCGCGGGCTATGATCTCAGCGAGGTGTGCCAGAAGCTCATCCGCAGCTACATCAAGCAGTGGGCGGAGGATCTCTTCTTCCAGGCGGATCCGCACAGCGGCAATCTTGCCGTGCGCAACGGGCAGATTGTCTGGCTCGATCTCGGCATGATGGGCCTGCTCACCGAGAAGGAGGCCAACGCCCTGCACCACTGCATGCACGGCATCTGGAAAAACGACGTCATGGAGTTCACCGAATGGGGTCTCGTCCTCATGGGCAAGGATCCGAACTCGCCGTTTAAGAACGACCTCGCGAAGGACTTCACCGCCTTCCTCGATAAATACCGCGTCCAGACCATCCACGAGATGAACGAGACCGGCGATATCTTCGTGGAGCTGTTCGACATCACGCTCAAATACGGCGTGGAGATCCCGGTGAACCTCACCATGTATGGCCGCAGCCTCCTCGTCATGGAGGGCACGGTCTCCAACCTCGACCAGAACACCGACCTCGCCGATATCATCGGCAAGCACCTCGCGGCCTACGCCATCGGCGACGGCATGGCCGGCAAGATCGCCCGCAAGCTCAGCCACAACAAGCTCATCTCCGGCGGCCGACTCCGCTGCAATGACTATGAGCCCGCGCCCGAGGACGAGGTGCCGGACGAGCAGCTGCTCACCGCCGAGGAGTACCAGATCCTCGCCGAATCCGGCTCCGACGTCTGGACAAGCGAGACCTGAACGGTCTCAAATGACCGAAAAACAAGTTTTTCGATCATTTGAAAGGGATACTCGCACGGCGTCGCGACAAGCTCCATATCCCTTGCTTCCGCGTGTTACGCGAAAGCAAGCTCATTCCACTGCCGCTCCTAACCAAATCAAAGCAAACGCTTTGATTTGGAGAGGAAGACTGGGGAAACGGATGCGGAGCCGTCGAGCCTGTCTCGACTGCGGAGCGTAGTGCGCCCGGTCTGACGACGCCGCACATGTCGCCGGAAAAACAATTTGATTTCTTCGCGCCTTGCGAGGAGCGAACTCTGTGAGACACATACTGAAACCGCCTCCTCCCATGAAGGGAAAGGGGCGGTTTTACACATTTTAAAATTAGACAAAAAGCAAACAAAACCAACAAAATAATTCATTTTTGCGGCCTGGGTCTGGATCTGCACGGCAACGGCGCCGTCAGCTTTGCGCACACCGGCATGCGCGTCAAGGATGTTCTCAATGAGATCAAGGAAGGCGTCGACTATACGGACGATCTGGTCTATCCCTACGTTTTCAAGACCACCGGCTATGACGCCAGACGCGAGGAGATCCGCGAGGCAATCAGCAAGGCCGATCTCATCACCCTGAACGTCGGCTCCAACGATATCTTCACCAGCCCCCTGACCTACGCCGCCTATGAGTATTCCGAGCGCGTGGCCGCGGGCGAGGATCTCGCCTCCAAGGGCATCGTCGGCAAGATCAACAAGCTCCTGCCCAGCCTGGCGTCCGCCACCGGCGACACCACCGCTGAGATGGGCATCTTCGGCTCGCTCCTGAGCCCGGACGCCTCCGGCTTCCTGGAGCTCTTCCTCCCCAAGTGCTTTGAGGGCTACAACAATCTCAAGAAGACCTATCCGCTGATCCTCAAGGAGCTGCGCGAGCTCAATCCCACCGCGCAGATTGTCACCATCGGCGTCTTCAATCCCATGCACGCTCTGAGCCAAGCTCAAAACATCTGTTTCCCGTCTCGTCAACATCCTGTTCCCGGAGTTGGAAACACTTGTTTCCTCGCTGCATACAGCGTCTGTCTATGCCCTTCTCAGCGAGTTTCCGGGTGCTAAGCAGATTTTTCGCTCCTGTTCAATCCACAGTTTTCTGCTTGACTTTTGATAGTTAGTCTACGGCAATGCAAAAGAGTGAGGCAAACTCGCCTCACTCTTTTGCATTTTCATGGTAGGGGTCGGCGTCCTCGACGACCCTTTTTCGTTATGCCTTGTTGAATTTTTCCTTCGGCTGTCTGCAGCGCGGGCACGTCCAGTCGTCCGGCAGATCCTCGAAGGCGACGCCCTCGTGCTCGGCTGGGTCGTAGACATAGCCGCAGATCGAGCAGACGAATTTGCCCGAGGCCTCCTGATTGGAGAAGTCGTATTCCTCAAAGATCGTCTCCACCGGGTGGTCGAGATCCATCACACGCTTTGCCTCGAGATTCTCATAGCCCTGCGGCGTGTGCGTGCCGCAGTAGACCGTCGGCTGATTGCGGATAAATTCGCGCACGCGGTCAAGCGTCTCACGGGCGGCGTCTTTGTCGTCAAACACGACGGAGAGCTTGTTGGCATAGAGCGCTTCGTCGACGTAGGTAATGTCGCCGTGGAGCATGTAGAACAGGCCGTCGAGCTCGACCACGATGATGCTGTTGCCGTTCGTGTGACCCTTGGCCTTGAGGAAGGTAACGCCGTCGCAGATCTTCTGGCAGGCGGGGAAGTTGTAGTAAGCCCCGTCCGTAAACTCCACGGGCACGAGGTTCTCCAGCCCCTGCAGCTCCGCCGCGCCGATCTCATCCGCGTTCACATAGATCTTTGCGTTCGGGAACGAGCGCAGCTCGCCGGAATGGTCGGCGTGCTTGTGCGTCAGCAGGATCTTCGTCACCTGCTCGGGCTGGTAGCCCAGCGCGGCGAAGGCCTCCATGTAGCTGCAGATGTCCTTTCCGGTGTAGGCGGGGCTCTTCTCGTCCGGCTTTTCCTCCGGCGTTCCGGCGGGCAGGCCGGTGTCCACGAGGATCACCTCGTCGCCGGTGTCGATCAGGTAGTTCTGCAGGCTGCCGCGGTAGCGGACGTTCGGGTCAAACGCCGCCGGGCCGTCCTCGCCGCCGAAGGCGAAGGGCTGGCCGTAAAACCCGTCTCTTCTGAATTTGACTGCTTTGATTTCCATGCTGCTTCCTCCTTATCGTTGATTGTATGTGTCACTTTACCAGCGCCGCGCCCAGCTCAAACGCCTTCCGGCATTCCTGCGGAAACACGGTCTCGTGCCGAAGCTTCTTTGCCTCGGGGTCGAAGATCGACCACTCCCAGTCGAGCTTGCCGTAGTCCTTCAGCTGCAGCGTGTCGCCGCAGGTCAGAACCTCAGTCGGGCCGACGAAGCGGCTGAGCGTCTGCTGATAGTTCTGCATCAGATCGGCGTAATAGCCCTCCGGCGCGTTGCTCGTCAGCACCAGCAGCACAGGGATCAGGTTCTGGTTGCAGCAGTAGTGCTCGGCGTTGTAGGTGAGATTCTGGAAGATCAGTCTCTCATACAGGGCGCGGAAGGATGCATTCAGCTCTCCCAGATAGTTCGGCGAGCCGAGAATCAGCCCGTCGGCTCCGCGGATTGCGTCGAGCACGGGCGTCAGCCCGTCGCGGCAGATGCAGTGTCCTTTGAACTTCTCCCGCTTGCAGCCGAAGCAGGAGATGCACCCGGTGAATTTCTCCAGCCGGTAGAGGTCGAATTTTTCCACCACGGCGCCGGCCTCCTGCGCGCCGCGCGCCGCCTCGGAGACGAGCGTGTCGGTGTTCCAGCCCTTGCGCGGACTGGCGTTTACGGCAATGATCTTTTTCATCGTGTTCTCCTTTTCGTTTTTTCCATTATACCCTGCATGAACGCATGATTCAAGTAAGCAGTATCTTACTTTACAGAGGCCGACGCCCTCGGCGGCCAGAATGAAACTCCCTCTGCCTTGGCAGAGGGAGTTTCGTCATACTAGTCAGCATCCGGACCATGATATTCCATGCCGAGCATCGTCAGATCGTCGAACTGCTCCGCGTTCTGCACAAAGTCGTCCACGGCGCGGCGCACGCGGCACAGCAGCGCCTCCGGATCGGAGGAGACTTCCTCGTTGAGCGCGGCGAGCATTCGCTCGACGCCGAACATTTCGCTTTTGTTGTTTGCGGCCTCCGGCACGCCGTCAGTGTAGACAAAGAGCTTTGAGCCCGGCTTGAGCGTCAGCTCATATTCCTTGTATTTCATGCCGGCCATGCCGCCGATGACAAAGCCGTGTTTGTCACGGATCAGCTCGAACTGTCCGCCCGGCTGCAGCAGCACGGGGTATTCGTGCCCGGCGTTGGCCGCCGTGAGCGTGCCGGTCGAGATCTCCAGAATGCCGAGCCAGACCGTCACAAACATCTCCTCGCGGTTGTTCTGGCAGATGGCGTTGTTCATGTCCGTGAGAATCTGCGCCGGGCTCTTGCCCATCTTGGCGTAGTTTGCGAGGATGATCTTCGACGCCATCATAAACAGCGCCGCCGGCACGCCCTTGCCGGACACGTCCGCCATCACCATGCACAGGTGGTCGTCATCCACGAAGAAGAAGTCATAGAAGTCGCCGCCGACCTCGCGGGCGGGATCCATGCTCGCGAAGATGTCAATCTCCTTCCGATCCGGGAAGGGCGGGAAGATGCTCGGCAGCATGGCCGCCTGAATCTGCGTGGCCGTGTGCAGCTCGGCGTTCACGCGCTCGCGCTCGGCGGTGATGCGCTCGATGCGCGTCAGATAGTCGTCCATCTCCGCCGCCAGCGCCGATACGTCCTCCGACAGCTCGCCGATCTCGTTTCGCGGCCGAACTCGCTCGAGGTTGCTCACAACCGTCTCGCTGTCCTTCGTGCTGTGGAACAGTCGGATGTTCTTCTGAACCTCCCTGAGCGGGTGCAGCAGCACAAGATAGAGCAGCGTCAGGCAGATCAGCGAGAGCGCGATCTGATTGAGAATTGCGTAGGTCGTGTCCTTCACGGCCATCTCGCGCATGCTGCTTTGCATGTCCGAGAGATTGTAGGTCATGCCGAGCATCACGGCGTGGCTGTCAAACTCATAGAACAGGGAGTAGTAGTCCATGTAGCTGCCGGCGTCCGCCATGTGGCTGGCGTTCTCCATGGCGCGCTCCATGGCGATCTGCTGGCTCGTTCCGACGGTCACAACGTGCCCCAGCGGATAGACCTCCTCATAGTTCGTGCCGCGCACCGCGCCGGGATCGGCGCCGCTGAAGAGGAAAAACTGCGTGTCATACGGCGCCTCGGTCACGATGCAGAACAGGAAATCAAGGTGATACGCCTGCTTGATCTGATCCAGCCGCGTAATCAGCCAGGAATAGCAGATCTCGGCATAGAGCTTCTGATCGGCCTCCGGCATGGAGGTGACTTCCTCCGTCTTCGCGTAAACGAGCGAGATCCACGGCTGATGCTCAATGAGCACGCGGCATTTTTCCGCCGTCTCGCTCTCCGCCTCGAAGAGCTCGTCGTAGTGGATCTCCATCGCGTCCGCGTGGGTGTACCAGTATCGGATCAGCCACTCCCAGGACGGGTATTCCTTCACCGAGCGCATCACCTCGTCGGCC
>JBGUHV010000268.1:0-12245 GCA_045112425.1 Oscillospiraceae bacterium | reverse complement strand
CCGGAGAGAAGATGAGATTGCTGTTATAGAGCGTGCCGGTGACGGAATCGCGCTCGGAGACGCCGATGCTGACCCACGCGCCGGCCTCCTTGGCGGCGGCGCCGATGGCCTCCGTCTCCGGGCCGGGCACGAGGATGGACGCGTCATAATAGCGCTGCCAGTCCTGCCGCCCCTCGGGCGCGCGCATACCGGTGGAAAAGCCGAAATTCATGCCGAACGGATAGCCCGGGATGAAGAGCTCCGGGAAGACGATCAGCTCCGCGCCCTGCGCCGCCGCGCGGCGGATG
Organism: Oscillospiraceae bacterium; assembly: GCA_045112425.1. Taxonomy (GTDB): domain Bacteria; phylum Bacillota; class Clostridia; order Oscillospirales; family Oscillospiraceae; genus CAG-103. Next base: position 11,958 of record JBGUHV010000268.1, on the reverse strand, counting down.
AAGACGAGCGTCTGCTGGAGTCCGGCTTCTTTATCAAACAGCTTCGGCTCGGCCTGAACGACCGCGAGCCGGCAGGTGGGCTTGAGTTCTCTCATACTTCTTTTCCTCCTGTGCATTTTTTCCAATGTATCACAATTTCGCTTGCCGCGCAAGGCGGCGTCAGAGCTGCAGCGCGAGATAGAGCACGACGGCGTCGGCAAATTCGCGGGGGTTGTAGCCCGTAGCGCGGTGGATGCGGTCGAGCTGATACTGCAGGGTGTTTTTATGGAGATAGAGCGCTTCGCTCGCCTGCTTGAGGCGCATGCCCGCGCCGAAATAGGCGCGGAGGATCGCCCGATCCTTTTCCTGCAGACGCCCCGCCGCGCGCTCGAGAAAGCGCGCCTTCGCCTCCTCCGGCACGGCGCCGAGGAGGATCTCGAGATCGAGCTCCTCGAAGCGCGCGAGCGTCTGCCCCGGCTGCATGGCGCGCAGGGCGATGCGCGCCGCCTCATAGGACTGCGCCTGCCGGCTGAGCGTTTCCGGCGTGCCGACGGCGATGCGCAGCGCGCCGGGGTGAGCCTCGCTCACCGTCTCGAGCGCGCGCAGGAGACCCGGCAGCTGCGCCGTCTCGGGCAGGAGGATGAACTCATGCGGATAGACGAAGGCAAAGAGCGTGACGCGCTCGCGCAGGAGCGTCTGCGTCACGTCGCTCTTGAGCGCGGTGAGGTTCTCCTCGTGCGCGTGCGTGCGCAGGAGCACCGCCGTGTGCCCGCCCGAGAGCGCGACGCCGTGCGCGGCCATGAACTCGCAGTAATAGTCATAATTGATATGCTCGCCGAGGGCGAGGGCGCGGACGATGTGATCCATCTGCGCGCGCTCGCTGCTGCTCTGGCGCTCGAGCTCGTTTTCGCGCAGGATCAGCGCTGTGATCTTCTGCGCGAGGACGCCGAAGCGGCGCACCGCCTCCGGGTCGCCCGTAATGCCGATGACGGCGACGACTTCGCCCGCGTGGCTGAGCGGGATGTTCACGCCCGGCTGCGCGCCGAAATAGGCGTCCGCCGCCGTGACCTCGATGGTTTTGCCGGTTCTGGCCGCCTCGCGGGCAGCCTCGTGGAAGCTCCCGACGCGCGCGCCATTCGTGCTCTCGAAGATGCGCCCGTCGGGGTTGATGAAGTTGATGTCATAGCCGCAGACATCCTGCACCGCTTCGACAATCTGACGCGCGGTGCGCTTGGGAATGCGTTCCGCCATGCGCTCGCCTCCTTTTTGTTCTTTATACCATATAATTGTTTTTATATCAATCTTTTATGGTATCTGTAATATATCCCGACCGGCTTCTTTTTGGTAAACTACAGGCAAGAGGACGAAAACAGACACGAAACACTTTGAAAGGAGCAAAAAAGATGAAGGTTGTCGTAGCCATTGATTCCCTGAAGGGCAGTCTCACCTCGCTCGAGGCGGGAGACGCGATCCGCGAGGGCATTCTGCGCGCAATCCCCGAGGCGGAGGTCGTCGTGCGTCCGCTGGCCGACGGCGGCGAGGGCACCGTGGAGGCGCTCACCTACGGCATGGGCGGCGTGATGGAGCATGTGACCGTGACCGGGCCGCTCGGAAAGCCCGTGGAGTGCGCCTATGGCCGCGTGCCGAGCGAGAATCTCGCGATTGTGGAGATGTCCGGCGCGGCGGGCATCACGCTCGTGCCGGAGGCAGAGCGCGACCCGATGAACACCACGACCTACGGCGTGGGCGAGGTGATCCGCCACGCGATCTCGAAGGGCTGCCGCACGTTCATCGTGGGCATCGGCGGCAGCGCCACGAACGACGGCGGCATCGGTATGCTGCAGGCGCTCGGATTCGGGCTGCTCAATGAGGCGGGCACGCAGGTCGCCTTCGGCGCGAAGGGGCTGCAGGAGCTGAAAAGCATCACGACGGAGTATGTGCTCCCGGAGCTTCAAGACTGCACGTTCCGCATCGCCTGCGACGTGACGAATCCGCTCTGCGGCTCGAACGGCGCGAGCGCGATCTACGGCCCGCAGAAGGGCGCAACGCCGGCGGCCATCCTGCAGATGGATAAGTGGCTCGGCGACTACGCCGCGCTCGCGAAGGAGACCTTCCCCGAGGCCGACGCCGAGATCCCCGGCACGGGCGCCGCAGGCGGTCTGGGCTTTGCTTTCCTGACCTTCCTCGGCGGCAGACTCAACAGCGGCACGCGCATCGTGCTCGACGAGACGCATCTGGAGGACTATATAAAGGACGCCGATATCGTGATCACCGGCGAGGGCCGGCTCGACGAGCAGACCGTGATGGGCAAGGCGCCGAGCGGCGTGGCCAAGATCGCCAAGCGCCACGGCAAGACCGTGATCGCCTTCTCCGGCAGCGTGACGGAGGACGCTGTGGCCTGCAACGGCAAGGGCATCGACGCCTTCTTCCCGATCCTGCGCAGCGTCGTGACGCTGCAGGACGCGATGGACCACGACAACGCCGCCCACAACATGGCCAACACCGTGGAGCAGGTCTTCCGACTGATCCGCGCCTGCCAAAAGTAACGGACGAAGAAGGAGAGAAAAAATGGATATTACCTTTACCACCCTCGGCGCGCTGATTGGCGGTCTCGTCGGCGGCGGCGGACTCGCCGGCACCGTCTCCACCATGGTCTCCGGCGCGGGCTCGATGATGAGCAGCGTGCTGCGCATTCTCACAAGCGGCATCCTCGCGGGCGCGCTCATCAAGACCGGCGCGGCGGAGAAGATCGCCGAGACCATCGTGAGCAAGCTCGGTGAAAAGCGCGCCGTGGCCGCGATCTCGATTGCGACGATGATTATCTGCGCCGTCGGCGTGTTCATCGACATTTCCGTCATCACCGTCGCGCCGATTGCCCTCGCCATCGGCAACAAGGCAGGGCTGAGTAAGCCCGGCGTCCTGCTCGCCATGATCGGCGGCGGCAAGGCCGGCAACATCATCTCCCCCAACCCGAACACCATCGCCGCGAGCGAGGCCTTCGGCGTGGATCTCACGAGCCTGATGATGAAGAACATCATCCCCGCGCTCTGCGCGCTCGCGGTGACGATCCTCCTCGCGAGCCTGCTCGCGAAGAAGAAAAGCAGCGAGCGCATCACCGAGGCGGACGCCGAGTCCTCCGGACGCGGCAAGCTGCCGGGCTTCTTCCTGTCCATCCTCGGCCCGCTCGTCGTGATCATCCTGCTCGGCCTGCGCCCGATTGCCGGCATCGCCATCGACCCGCTGATCGCCCTGCCCGTCGGCGGTCTGATCACGATCCTCGTGACCGGTCAGGCGAAGCACACCATCGAGTTCATGGAGTTCGGCCTCTCGAAGGTGATCGGCGTTTCGATCCTGCTGATCGGCACCGGCACCGTCGCCGGCATCATCAAGGCCTCCAACCTGCAGACGGACGTCATCAGCCTGCTCGAGGCAATGCACATGCCGGCCTTCGTGCTGGCGCCCCTCAGCGGCGTGCTGATGGCGGCGGCCACCGCCTCCACCACGGCGGGCGCGACGGTTGCCTCGCAGACCTTCTCCGGCGCGCTGCTGGAGGCGGGCGTGCCCGCGCTGAGTGCGGCCGCGATGGTGCACGCGGGCGCCACGGTGCTCGACTCCCTGCCGCACGGCTCGTTCTTCCACGCGACCGGCGGCGCCGTGAACATGGGCATCAACCAGCGCATGAAGCTCATCCCGTATGAGGCGCTGATCGGTCTGACCAGCACAATCATTGCGGTGATCGTGTATCTGGTGTGACCCCCTCCGTCACGGCTGACGCCGTGCCGGCTCCCCCAGAGGGGGCGCCGCGCGCGAAAAGAGACTGCTGCACAATGCAGCAGTCTCTTTTCATCTGTTATGCGCAGTATAATTCCTGTCATTCTGAGCGAAACGAAGTGGAGTCGAAGAATCTTGGCAGCGCAGTCGGATAGAAGCTGATCGTTCTGTTTTACTGCCATGCCCAGATCCTTCGACTCCGCGCTCCCGCGCTCCGCTCAGGATGACAAGATGAAACTGCATAACATAAAATAAAAATGGGAGTGCATTTTCAACACTCCCATTTTCATTTCTTCCTTTACGCGGGCTGAAGCTCGCCGAGCTTGGCTTCGATATAGCCCGGCACGTCGGCGCGCTCGATCCCCAGCGCGACGGCGAACTCGCCGTGGAGCATGTCCCGCGCGCGCTTCATATAGCGCTCGTCCACGAGGCCGAGCTTCTTGCCGCGGCCGATCATGATCTCGCGCTTGGCGTGAGTGCTGCGGATGAGCTTGATGAGCCCCTCACAGTTGTAGTTCTGCAGCTGCGCCTGATAATACTCGTTGAGAAACCGCAGGTTGCTGTTTTCATAGACCTCCGGCTCAATGTCCGGAATGCGGTCGATGAGCGCATCGGCGTCCTCGCGCGTGATGACCGGGCGCATGAACACCTTGGTATCGACCGGGGCATAGACCATGCCCTCGCGGTAAAGCGGCTTGAGCGTATAGTACTGGCGCTGCTTGTTGATGCCCGTCATGGGAGGAACCCCAATTTCCTCCACGCGGCAGACGCCTTCTCCGGCATAAACGATGAGATCCCCGATCTCGTACATCCTTTCTCCTCCCTTTGTATTTTTCCGACTATTCCGACTCTTTATCATATTTGATAATATTGTAGCATAATTTTTTTCATAATGTAAGACTTTTTTGCGAAAAAAAGCTTGCTTTTTATTAAGAAACGGATATAATAGAGCATTTATACATAAGAATTGCTAAAAATTCCTGAAATGTCCGATTGTATTCGTCGGTTTTTCGACAAAATGTACAAAAAAAGAGACCGCCGGAGCGGTCTCTTTTTTTTGTGGTTTTTTACTGAGCCTTCGCGTCGTTCATGCCGGCCTCGTAGGCCTTCATGTTGCCGGGAAGGAACTTGGCCTTGCGCTCGCCGAGCTCGATGCGGATCGCGTCGCTCATCTTGTCTTCAGCGACAACGGGAGCCTTCGCCATCAGCGCGCCCAGGATCGCGACGTTCGCGCCCTTGGGGTTGCCGACTTCTTCCGCGATGCGGTTGGCGTCGCAGTAGACGACCTTGATGTCGTCACGCACGGCCTTGCGGTCAATGATGGAGGAGTTGATCACCAGAACTCCGCCGGGCTTGACCTTATTCTCGAACTTATCGAGGGAGGGACGGTTCATGGCAACGATGCAGTCGGCCATGTCGACCAGCGGGGAGCCGATGGGCTCGTCGCTCACGGTGACGGAGCAGTTGGCCGTGCCGCCGCGCATCTCAGGACCATAGGAAGGGAGCCAGGAAACGTGCTTGCCGTCGAGCATGCACGCCATGGCGAGGAATTTTCCGATCAGCAGCATACCCTGGCCGCCGAAGCCGGCAAAAATGAACTGTTGGGTCATGATTACTCAGCCTCCTTGTCTTTGTAAACGCCGAGGGGATAGTAGGGGATCATGTTCTCTTCCAGCCACTTCATGGCCTCGACCGGGCTGAGACCCCAGTTGGTCGGGCAGGTGGAGAGGACCTCGATCATGCAGAAGCCCTTGCCTTCCATCTGATACTTGAACGCCTTGGCAATGGCCTTCTTGGTCTTGTTGATGTTGGCGGTGGTGTTGACCGCGCAGCGCTCGATGTAGTAGGAGCCGGGGATCTGGGCGAGCATCTCGGAAACCTTGATGGGCGCGCCGCACCAGGCCTCGTCACGGCCCTTCGGGCTGGTGGTGGTCTTCTGGCCGACGAGGGTCGTCGGAGCCATCTGGCCGCCGGTCATGCCGTAGATCGCGTTGTTGACGAAGATCGTGCAGATCTTCTCGCCGCGGTGGGCGGCGTGGACGATCTCGGCGGTACCGATGGAAGCGAGGTCGCCGTCGCCCTGGTAGGTGAAGACGAGGCGATCGTTGCCGACGACGCGCTTTGCGCCGGTGGCGACAGCGGGGGCGCGGCCATGCGCGGCCTCATACATATCGCAGTTGAAGTAGTCATACGCGAAGACGGAGCAGCCGACCGGCGCGACGCCGATGACCTTGCCGTCCAGATTCATCTCTTCGATGACCTCGGCGACCAGACGGTGGATGATGCCGTGGTTGCAGCCGGGGCAATAGTGGAACTGCTTATCAGTCAGCAATTTGGTCTTTTCAAATACGACTTCTGCCATGATTACAGACCCTCCTTCATGCTCATGATCTTGGCCTTGACCTCATCGACGGTCGGCATCTCGCTGCCGAGGTGACCGAAGAAGTCAACGGGCTTGCTGCCGTTGAGGGCAAGCTTGACGTCCTCGAGCATCTGGCCTTCGTTCAGCTCGACGTCGAGCACGGCCTTGGCGCCGGCGCAGGCTTCCTGCAGCGCCTCGTAGGGATACGGCCACACGGTGATGGGACGGAACAGGCCGACCTTCACGCCTTCCGCTCTGAGCTCGTCAGCGGCGGTCTTGGCGATACGGGCAACGGTGCCGAACGCGGTGATGACGATATCGGCGTCCTCGGTCTTATAGGCCTCCCACTGCTTCTCGTTGGCTTCGATCTCACGATAGACCTTCTGCAGACGAGCGTTGTGGACGGAGAGGGATTCGGTGTCGATGTAGATGGAGTTGATGACGCCGCGCTTTTCCGGATCGTCGCCGGGCTTCCAGCCGGTGCAGGCCCAGGGCTTCTTCTCGGGGTCACTCTTGAATTCGACCATCTCGGGCCTCTCGAAGGCCACCTTCAACTGGGCGATTTTGCCTTCGGCCAGGAAGAGGACGGGCCCGGGATTCTGCTCGGCCTTGTCGAACGCGAACATCATGATGTCAATGGCTTCCTGCACGGAGGCGGGAGCGTAGGTCAGCAGGTGATAGTCCCCGTTGCCGCCGCCCTTGACGCCCTGGAAGTAGTCGCCCTGAGAGGCCTGGATGTTGCCAAGACCGGGGCCGCCGCGCATGACGTTGAGAATCACGCAGGGCAGCTGGGCGCCGGCGCAGTAGCTGATGCCTTCCTGCTTCAGGGAGACGCCGGGGCTGGAGGAGGAGGTGATGGCGCGGGCGCCGGTACCGGCAGCGCCATAGATCATATTGATCGCCGCGACCTCGCTCTCGGCCTGGAGGAAGCAGCCTCCGACCTCGGGCATACGGGCGGACATGTACTCAGGGATCTCCGTCTGCGGAGTGATGGGATAGCCGAAGAAATAGCGAGCGCCGGCGCGGATGGCGGCCTCAGCAATCGCTTCGCTGCCCTTCATAAGCTGCAATGCCATAATTACTGCTCCTCCTTTACTTCTCTCTCAACGCGGATGACGGCGTCAGGACATGTCTTGGCGCAGGACGCGCAGGCGATGCACTCCTCAGGGCGCACGACCGTCGCGGGGTGGTAGCCCTTCGCGTTGATCTTCTCCTTGGACAATTCAATGATCTTCTTCGGGCAGGCACGGGCGCAGAGTCCGCAGCCTTTGCAAAGGTTTTCATTGATTGTCACGATACCAATGAATTTTGCCATGTTGCTACCTCTTTTCCTATTGTTTTTGCGATATTCCTACCTTTATTTCTGTACCCCGAAGGGAAATTACAGACTTCTGATATAGCTGTCCCAGTCGCGCTTCATGTAGATGTTGATCGGAACGGGCTTGCCGATGTATTTCGGATCGTGCCCTTCGGCGAGGAACTGATCGAGCAGATCCTTCGTGCCGGCGGTGTACGCCACGGGGATGCCGGTGAGATCCGAGACCTCGCGGAGCATCTCATACCCGTCGCGGAGCTCCGCGGGCGTGGTCATGTTGGCGAGGTTGGTGTTGTTGATCATGCCGGTGATCTTCAGGCGGGAGTGGATCATCATCTCCTCCTGAAGCTTCGCGATCTTCTCCACCGTGCCCGCGAGCGGGCGGCGGATGTTCACGACGTTCAGCACCTCGAGCTGGTCGGGCTCGAGCTCCATGAAGTCAGAATGATAGCGGCCAAGCGCGGTGGAACCGACGGCGTCTCCGCCCACGTCGAACACCACGGTATCCCAGTCGAGCGCGAAGGCGGACTGCACTTCTGCCGGAAGGGAGAGGGTTTCGATACCGGAGCAGGCGAAGTTTGGACTGACCAGACGGATCTCCTTCTGGCTGACCATCTTGCCGCGCTCCGTGAGGCGGAAATAGGTGTTGACCATATCGAGGTCAATGAGCTCGGTTCTGCCATGCTTGGCCGCTTCAAAGGCAAAGTTCAGCGCCAGTTCGCTCTTGCCGCTGCCGTAGTTGCCGATGAGGACATACATTTTTTTCACGCTGTTCTACCTACCTGTCCGGGGCATACTGCCCCTATCTTTCTCCCTACCATACCCGATGGTAACACACGGGCATTCGTGCGTCAACCGGAAAGGGCAAAATTGTTTAATCACGGCAATTCGCCCCACCCGTTTTTGTCATTTCTGCACAGATTATTTTAACATTGACAAAACCGCCGCACTGTAACCAAAGTCACAGTGCGGCAGAAAAGAATTTCAATCTCTCAGATACAGATACCACCCGGCACAGCCGACGAGGAGCATGCCGCCGACCATGTTGCCGAGGGTGACGGGGATGAGGTTTCGCAGCACGAATGCGCCCCAGGTGAGGCCCTCAGCGGGAATGCCATGGATGGACATGGCAAAGAGCCCGGCGGGGATATAGTACATGTTCGCAACGACGTGCTCAAAGCCCGCGATGACGAAGGCGGCGATCGGGAAATAGAGGCCCGCGATCTTGCCGCCGACGGTCTTGGCGGCGTTCGCCATCCAGACAGCGATGCAGACGAGGAAGTTGCAGCCGACGCCGCGGAGGAAGGCGTCGCCGAACGAGAGCGAGGTCTTGGCCGCGGCGGTGTTCACCACGGCCTCGGCGAGCGCGCCGCTAAACGCGCCGTAGCTGTGGCCGAAGGCGGCGATGAAGGCGATGAGCATGGCGCCGACGAGGTTGCCGAGCCAGACGACGATGAAGTTTCGAAGCATGCCGCCGACCGTGATGCGCCGTGTGAGGACGCCCATGATCATGAGGCAGTTTCCGGTGAAGAGCTCGCTGCCGGCGATGAGCACCATGGCAAGCCCCGCCGGAAAGACGGCGCCGCTGATGAGGCGGGCGGCAGAGCCCGTGGCCGTGGCGGAGCCGACGCCGGCGGCGAGACCGCCGACGGCGATGAACATGCCGGCGAGGATCGCCAGCACGAACATGCGCCCGAACGGGAGACGCGCCTTGGTCTCACAGGCGTTGAGGTAATTTGCTGCTACTTCCTTGGGTGTAAACATCAGAACTTCCCTTCCACGGCGAGCTTGATGACGTTGTAGGCGCCGTCGTAGATGCCGGCTTTCTTCGCGGTGACGATGGCCTCGCACATGGCGGAGAGCACCTCGCCGTCGTTCGTCATGAGATCGAGCATGGCGCCGATCTCCGGCATGGTGCGGCATTCATAGGTGCCGTCGCCGAGCTCGGCGGTGCGGATGGCGCCCCACGCCTCGTGGCCGCCGACGCGGCGGATCATGAGCTTGGGGATCGGATAATACGCGAGCTCGCTCGGCTTCGTGATGAGCACGTCCGAGCAGCGCATGAGGAGATTCGTGATATACACAGCGGCGAAGATATCCGCGTCATAGAACGCGTGGACGCCCTCGACGCTGCTCTGCATGGCGGCCTCGGCGAAGGCCTGCGCGCCGGCATAATCGTCAAAGTGCGTCTGCACGAGCTGCTTGAAGGCCGGAACCTTCCTGCAGATGGCCTCGAAGACGTTCTTGTGGTCGCCGAAGTTCATCAGGAGCGCGGCCTTCCCCGCCCGGATGTCCGGCAGGAGCTTTTCGATCATGCCGACGAAGAGATCGAGCTGCGCGCCGGCGCCGCCGACCGTCATGAGATAGCGCCGGGGCGCGCCCTGCTGCAGGCGGTAGAGACGGCGCTCGCAGTCAAGCTCGATGTTCTGCACAAGCTCATGGTCGATGTAGTGCCCCGTGAAATAGAGGCTGCCCTGCGGCATGGGCTTGAGCGGCGTTTTCGCCATGCCGCGCAGGGATTTATAACCGAGGAAGCTCGAGGGCGTCTGGATCGTGTGCTTTGCGCCCTCGGCGAGATGCAGGCCCATGGGCCAGTTGTCGGGAATGGCGTTCACGACGTGAGTGAGCCCCGCATGCACCGCCGCCTGCGCCGGCCAGACGTGCGTGGCGACGTAGGGGATATCCTTCGGCAGCGCCATGGCGACGGGCGCCATGAGCTCCGCCTTCTTCTGGTCGGCGGCGTTGTAGGTGAGCTTGCGGAAGCCCTCGCTGTTTTCATACTCCCAGAAGAGGTTGAAGAGCTTCGACTTCTGGCTCAGACGGGAGCCGAGGCTGTAGAGGTCGTTCTGGTGGCGGATGACCTTGCCGCAGGTGGTGTCCTTGAAGGAGTGGAGGTCAAACCAGAGGGGATTGTAGCCCAGCGCCTTTGCAGCCGACGCCATGGCCATGCTGATGCGGTAGTGGCCGAAGCCCATGCGGATGTTGCCGATGACGACGTCCTTCTCGCCGAAGTGATACGGCGCGCCGCCGATGACGAGGTTCTTGGCCCCAAACGCATCGAGCACGCGGTTCGGCTCGGCGGAGAGCGTGTAGGCGATTTTGCTGTCGTCACCGAACTTTTTGCGGTAATTCTCCGCGCCCTTGACGGCCTTGGCGTAGTCCCTGTCCGAGATGAGATTGCCGAAAATGCTTTTTGCTCTGTCGATCATATTCGTCCCCTCTTTTTTACAGTCTTCTCAGATTGTTGACTTTGGATTGGTTTTTTGATACCTTGTATTTAAATAGTCTACTCTATCACAACAAGTTCTGTCAAGGAGGCAACTCTAATGACCTATGAGATTCGATACCGCGCCGGCGGACACGAAAAGCTGATCTGCTTCACCGAGCGCGAGGAGACGCCGGAGCTTCTTTGTGACGCCACGGCGGAGGGCGGCGTGCACCGGCTCGTGCTCTCGCCGAAGGAGCCGGTGACGCTCCTTGGCGTCAAGGCGGTGACGGATTTTGACTTCAAGCCCAGCGACGTGGTGATGCTCAACGGCTATCAGTCCTGGACGGACAGCCACGAGCACACGATCCGCGAGCGCGAGGGCAATCTCGATCAGCGCATGCCGAAGTTCGTGCAGAAGGCCTTTGCCATGCGCGCCTACGGCGACTATGACTTTGCCGAATACAGCAGCTCGCTCGGCGAATTCCACGGCTGGACCTACGGCTACGTCCGCCGGGGCGAGCGCTTCACCCTGTTCGCCTCGCTCAACGAGCGCCCGGGCTTCACGGAGGTGCGCATCTTCCCGCCGAAGCGCTATGTGCAGCTGCGGCGCGACTGCGAGGGCCTCGTGATCCGGGAGCCCTATGAGGCGCTGCACTTTGTGATCCTCAAAGGCAGCGAGCAGGAGATCTTCGACAAATGGTTCGATCTCATGGGCATCGCCGGCCCGAAGACGCCGCCCATCACGGGCTACACGAGCTGGTATAACTTCTATCAGGACATCTCCGAGGAGAAGATTCTGCAGAATCTCGCCGCGGTGGAAAAGAGCCCGATGGACTTTGACGTGTTCCAGATCGACGACGGCTACCAGACCGCCGTGGGCGACTGGCTGAGCATCAGGAAGAAGACCTTCCCGAACGGCCTCAAGCCCATCGCCGCGCGCGTGAAGGCCTCCGGCATGGTGCCCGGACTCTGGATGGCGCCGTTCAGCGCGCAGAAGAAATCGAAGCTCGCAAAGCAGCACCCGGACTGGCTACTGAAGGATGACGACGGCAGGCCGATCTCCTGCGGCGCCAACTGGGGCGGGTTCTACGCGCTGGATCTCTACAACGACGAGGCGCGGGCGTATATCAAAACCTGCCTGCAGACGGCGGTGCGCGAGTGGGGCTTTGAGCTGTTAAAGCTCGACTTTCTCTACTGCGTGTGTCTGCGCCCCACGGCGGAGCGCACACGCGGCATGATCACGTTTGACGCCATGGACTTCATCCGCGAGTGCGTGCCCGAGGCGAAGATCCTCGGCTGCGGCGTGCCGCTCGCGGCGGCCTT
>JBGUHV010000267.1:0-3780 GCA_045112425.1 Oscillospiraceae bacterium | reverse complement strand
GAGCTCCGCCCGGCGGCGGATACCGCGTCTGATATGATCAACGCGACCGCGCTCAGTGACTACTTCGGCGCCAACGGCTCCGGCAAGGTCATCGCCGTCCTCGATACCGGCATCACCGCCGAGCACGAGGCGTTCGCGGAGTATGAGGGCATGCTGCAGACGCCCGCCTACACCGAGGCGCAGATGCGCAGCAAGATCGTCGACCTGCAGCACGGCAGCTACTACAACCTGAAGGTTCCCTTCATGTATGACTATGCCGATGCTGACAACAACGCGCTTGACGATGGCTCCAGCCACGGCTCCCACGTCTCCGGCATCGCCGCGGGCTACGTCGCCACGGCGGAGGGTGAGGTTACCTTCCACGGCAGCGCGCCCGATGCGCAGATCCTCGCCATGAAGATCTTCGGCTCCACCGAGAAGACCACGAGCTCCGACATTTACTTTGCCGCGCTTGAGGACGCCTATAAGCTGAATGCCGACGTCATCAACATGTCCATCGGCGCTCCGAACGGCTTTACGCACGACTCCGAGCTCGAGACTGAGACCTTCGGCAACATCTATGAGAATCTCGCAAACGCCGGCATCATCTGCTGCATCTCCGCCGGCAACGAGAACACCATGGGCGAGTATTCCCAGAACTGGACGGGCGGCGGCTATGTGAAGGCCGACTACCCGGACTTCGGCGTGCTCGGCTCTCCCGCCTCCTATAACGGCAACCTCGCCGTCGCGGCGGCTGAGAATGCGCTGTATCCCGCTTACATGATCTCGGTGGGCGAGAACAGCTTTGCCTATCGCGACAGCAACGGCACCGCTCTTCTCGATGCGTTCGCCGGTCAGGATCTCGAGTATGTCATGATCCCCGATCTCGGCGTGGCCGAGGCCTTTGAAGGTCTCGACGTCGAGGGCAAGGTCGCCGTCATCTCCCGCGGTGAGATCACCTTCGCCGAGAAGGTCGCGAACGCCGTTGACGCCGGCGCCATCGCCGTTGTCGTCTATGACAATGTGGAAGGCGCGCTCGTCACGATGGCGATCGACGATCATGTGATCCCCTCCGTCTTCGTGGAGAAGGCTGCGGGCGAGGCGCTCGCCGCGCAGGAGACCAAGACCTTCCATGTGAACGATGAGCCCTCCATCGTGGAGAACCCCGATGCCTGGAGCATTACCTCCTTCAGCAGCTGGGGGCCGACCAACGACCTGCAGATCAAGCCCAGCATCACCGGCATCGGCGGCAATGTGAATTCCGCTCTGGCCGGCACCACGGACGGCTATGAGGTCGCCTCCGGCACCTCCATGTCCTCCCCGAACGCGGCCGGCGGCTACGCCGCGCTGCTCGAGGCAATCTGCGCTGATAACCCGAAGATGAGCAAGGCGGACGCTGCCGCCCTTGCCAAGAACCGCACGCTGTCTCATGCCGCTGTTCTGCCTGCCTCAGGGGTGAGACTGGAAGACGGCTCGATTCAGTACACTCCGTACAGCCCCCGCCAGCAGGGCGCGGGTCTGCTCGACGTTGCCTCTGCGTTCCTTGCGCAGCTGGATATCACCGACCCGCTCTGCGAGCTGGGCGATGATCCCGACAGAACCGGCGTCTTCACCGTCACCTCGGAGCTGACGAACAATTCCGATAAGGAGCGCACCTTCACGGTCGCGGCCGACGTGCTCAGGGATGACTTCGCAGGCATGAACGCCGGCAGCAAGGAAGAGCCGAATTACGTCTTCTACAATGCGCTGGCTCCGTACCTGCTCACAGAGGGCGAGGATTATACCCTCGACGCCCCCGAGAGCATCACGCTCCAGCCCGGCGAGACCAAGACCGTCACCGTCACGATCTCCCTCACCGAGGATACCATGGAGACGTTCGACTACATTTATCCGAACGGCAACTTTGTCGACGGCTATGTCTATTTCTTCAGCGAGGAAGAGGAAGCGCACACCACCTTCCTCGGCTTCTATGGCGATTGGGCTGAGGCTCCGATCATTGAGACGCACGACTGGCGTGATCTCATGAACGTGGAGATCCTCTATCCCGATCAGTATCCGAGCGCGATGGACTATGTGGATTGGGATATCGACACCACGCCCACCATGGCCTATCTGGTCGATGACGAATACAATCCCAAGCTCTATGCCGGCGATTCTCCGCTCGCTCTGCTCGAACCCGGTGAGTACACCGATGCCCGCATCGCCGTGTCCAACGATCCCGAGAGCGCTTACTTCACCAAGCTGCTCGTGGTGCCCACGATTGTCCGCAACGCACAGCACATCATCATGATCGTGAGCGACGCCGAGACGGGCGCCATCTACGCCGTGGACGACACGCCGTACTGCCAGAAGACCATCTATGACGCCGAAGAGGGCGCCTTCAGTACCTACGCCTGGTTCCTCTTCAACGGCATGGACACCTACTCCTCCGACGAAGCCGTTCCGCTTCCGGATGACACCAAGGTCAACATTGAGCTCTATGCCAACCTGCCCTACGGCGAGGATGTGCTCGGCAGCATGACGCCCGAGGAGATTCTCGAAAACGGCAGCCAGTATCTGTCCTACAGCATCCCCTGCGTCGTCGACAGCACCGGCCCCGAGTTTACGGGCGCGAGCGTGGATGACGAGACCGGCGAGCTGACCGTTTCCGTTACTGACAACCAGTATGTCGCTGGTGTGTACCTCTGCGATCAGAACGGCTATCCGTATGCGATCGACGAAGATGGTCATCCCTACGTCTACATTCCCTCCGAGCATGAGGACGACGAGGCCGAGCCCGTCTATATGCAGGAGACCTTTGCCGATATGGAGCCCGGTGAAGAGCATGAAGTGACGTTCGACGTCTCCGAGCTGTACTTCTACTTCATCTGCGCCATGGACTACGCCACCAACGAGACCTATATCCCGGTCTATATCGATCATGAGCATGAATTGAGCCCCGTTGACGAAGTGGAGCCCACCTGTGAAGAGGAAGGCTTTGCCGCGCATTGGGAATGCGATCTGTGCCACATCCAGTTTGCCGACGAGGCCGGCGAAGTGGAGATCGATCAGACGAACTATGCCGACTTTGTGATTCCTGCGCTTGGCCACGACCTGCAGAAGGTTGCGGCAGTGGAGCCCACCTGCGAGGAAGACGGCAACATTGAGCACTGGGCCTGCGAGCGCTGCGGCAATCTCTACGTCTCCGGCGACGGAATGGAAGAGGTCGAGCCTGCTGATGTGGTTCTCGAGGCGCTTGGCCATGATTGGGATGACGGTCAGGTCACCAAGGAGCCCACTGTGGACGAAGAGGGTGAAATGACCTTCACCTGCAAGAATGATCCGAGCCACACCAGAACCGAGCCGATTCCGAAGCTCGAGCCGACGGAGCCCACTGTGCCCACTGAGCCGACCGTGCCCACCGCGCCGACTGAGCCGACCGTGCCGACCACTCCGACCAAGCCGACTGAGCCGACCGTGCCGACCACTCCGACCAAGCCGACCGAGCCGACTGTGCCCACCACTCCGACCAAGCCGACCGAGCCGACTGTGCCCATCACTCCGACCAAGCCCACTGAGCCTACCGTGCCTGTTGAGCCCACGAAGCCGACCGAGCCCACCAAGCCCACGGAACCCACCAAGCCCTGCGACGGCGGCAAGGACTGCCCGAGCATCCAGTACACCGACGTGGATCGTGAGCCTGACAGCTGGTATCACTTCCCGGTTGACTGGGCCGTGGTGAAGGGCATCACCAACGGCACCAGCCCCACCACCTTCAGCCCGATGGACGGCTGCAAGCGTGCGCAGGTTGTGACCTTCCTG
>JBGUHV010000266.1:0-13696 GCA_045112425.1 Oscillospiraceae bacterium | reverse complement strand
GCCGTATAGAGCGCGAAGGACGGCGCCTGCAGCAGAAACACGGCGAAAATCGCCGGCACCGACGACGCGAGCGGCAGCGCCGCGCCCTTGAGCGCGAAGAAGAGCAGCGACCAGCGCAGGAGCGTGACGCTCCTTCTGCCGCCGCGGATGCGCCCGAAGAAGAGCATGACCGGGATCTCCACCGCGGCCATGAAGCCGCTCAGCACGCCGAGCGTACCCTCGTCTCCCCCGGCATAGCGCGTGACGTTGATGAGAAAGTTCGTGCTGGTGTTATGGCCGAAGAAGATGAGCGCGGCGCCGAGCAGCAGCACGGAAAAGCGCGGGTTCTCGCGCAGGAAGGCGAGCATCGTCCGCCCCTGCCTTGGCGTCTGCCCGCCGCGGACGGCGGCGGGGGCGTAGCCCCGGCGGAGCAGCCAGTGGGAGAGCGCCTGCAGCAGGCAGAAGCAGAGCCCCGCCCACGGCAGAACGTGCACGCCGAGACGCTTGACCAGCACGCCCAGCACGACCGACGCCGCCACATAGGCCGCCGAGCCCATGCCGCGGGAGACGCCGTAATCCACGCCCTGCCCGCCGTGCACGCAGTCGACGAAGAGCTTGAGGTTGATCGAATTGAGCGAGACCGAGAAGGCGACAAAGAGCGCAAACGCCGCGCTCGTGACCGCGCCCCTGACCGGCACGGCGATGAGCACGCCGAGCAGCGCCGCCTCGATGAGCAGCCACGGCCAGACGATATTCCACGCCGAGAGCCGTTCGCTGCGGTCGATCCGCGCGGAGACCTCCGGCCCGAGCAGCGCGCCGAGGAGATTTCCCGTGGCGAGAATGACGCCGAGCGCGGCGTTGGAATACCCGAGACCCTGCAGATACACCGCCGCAAAGCTGATGGTGACGCAGTAATTCATCCAGAAAGAGCCCTGCACGGCGGAATACCGCGCCGTGAGAGAGCTGCGCTGATTCATATTTGAAAACATCCTTTCCCAACCCTGTCATTCTGAGCGGAGCGAAGAATCTTGGCAGAGCAGCAGAACAGAGGCAAAGTGTTCTCTTTTGCTGCCAAGCCAAGATCCTTCGACTGCGCGCTGACGCGCTTCGCTCAGGATGACAAAAATGGTCACTGCGCACGATACTATATCACCGGCGCGGGAAAAGTCAAGCGCCCGCGCCGGTTTGCACTTCCTATCTAATTATGGTATACTGCCGCCATGAGACAGTTTACCCTTTTTTTCGACCGAATCAGACACGCGGCGGCGGCGGTGCTGCTGCTCGCCTGTCTGCTCAGCCTCGCCGGCTGCATTCACAGAGACCCGCACGCGGGGATGGTGCAGGTGCACAACGGCTCATCCCTCACCTGGGTCTACCCCTGGAAGGGCGCGGAGGTGAACACGCGCACCGCGGCGGATTTCTACACGCCGGACGACGGCCGCCTGATAAACTATACCGGCGACGCCGTGATCGCTCAGCAGGGCGTGGACGTGAGCTACTTTCAGGGCGAGATCGACTGGCAGGCCGTGAAGGCCGACGGCGTGGACTTTGCCCTCATCCGCGCGGGCTACCGCGGCTATACCGACGGGTTTATCAACATGGATCAGAACTTCCCGCGCAACGCGCAGGGCGCGCTCGACGCGGGGCTCGAGATCGGGCTCTATTTCTTCTCGCAGGCAACAACCGAGGAGGAGGCCGTGGAGGAGGCCCAATGGCTCGCGCAGGCTGCGAAGAAATATGACGTGACGCTCCCGCTCATGTTTGACTGGGAGACCATCGGCGAGGACTCCGCCCGCACGGACGGCATTCTCGGCAGCCAGATGACCGCCTTTGCGCAGGCCTTCTGCAGCGAAATTCGCGCCGAGGGCTACACGCCGGGCGTGTACTTCAACCGCTGGCAGGGCTGCTATGACTATGATCTCGGCAAGCTCGCCGGCACGGAGCTCTGGCTCACGGCGGACGACGTGGCCGACGACTGGTACTACGCGCACACCTACTGGCAATACACCTACACCGGCTCGGTCGACGGGATCGAGGGCGATGTGGACCGCAACCTCCGCTATCTGCCGAAGGCGGAGGACTGAAACAAGGAGAAACCATGAAGAAAAGAATCTGGACACTTTTTCTCGCGCTCGCGCTCACGCTGAGCCTGACGGGCAGCGCCTTTGCGGCAAAGACATCCATCGAGGTCTCCTCCCCCGAGGAGATGGCTTCGGCGCTCGCGCCGCAGGCCGGCGTGTTTTCGCTGAGAGCAGGCAGAACGCCGGCGCGCGTGCTGCTGCTGGCGGACGAGGCGGCGGATTTTCGCGGCGCGGCGCGCGTGATCCGCTGGCCGGCGCTCGGTATGTTCGTGCTGGAATATGAGAGCGAAGCAAAGGCCCTCGCCGCCGTGGACTTCTTCGGCGCAGACCGCGCCTGGCTCGACACGCCGGAGCAGGGCGCCCGCGTGCTCGACGGCGGCACCACCGACGTGGATCCCGATCCGACCGAGACCCCGGCGCCGTCGCTCGGCTACACCGCCCGCAGCTGGGGCGCCGCCGAGATGGGGCTGGAGACCTTCCGCAACGACTCGAAGGCCATGGCGCATCTGCGTGATCGCCATGTGACCGTCGCCGTGCTGGACACGGGCGCGGACATGACCGTGCCGCTCTTTTCGGAGCGGGCGCTCTCCGAGGAGAGCTATGACTTTGTCAGCGACACGCCGGAGCTGACCGACATTCCGACCGGCGCCGCTGCCGGACACGGCACGATGGTCACCTCGCTGCTGTGCGACCTGCTGCCGGAGCAGACGGAGCTGATGGTGCTGCGCGTGTTTGACGATAACGGCTCCGCCTCCCGCGCCATGATTCTCACGGCGCTGGAATATGCCCTCGAGCACGGGGCGGACGTGGTGAACATGAGTCTCGGCTGGGAAAAAGCCGACAGCAGCTACACCTTCCTCAACAGCATGCTCGACCGCCTGCGCGCGCAGGGCGTGACGGTGGTCTGCGCGGCCGGCAATCGCGGCGCGGACGCCGCCACCTGCTACCCCGCGAGCTATGAGGCGACGATTTCGGTCTCGGCTGTGAATCAGACGCTCAACATCGAGAGCTTTTCCAACTTCGGCAGCACCGTGGACTTCGCCGCGCCGGGCAGCGGCCTGCGCTTGATCACGCTCGGCGGCGCGGAAAAAACCGACAAGGGCACCTCCTTTGCCGCGCCGCACATCTCGGCGCTCGCAGCGGACATGCTGCTGTGCGAGGATCTCTCGCCGGAGCTGCTCTATCAGGATCTGAAGGCCAACTGCGAGGATCTCGGCTACACCGGGCGTGACGACCAGTACGGCTGGGGCTTTCCGCGGCTGAATGACTTTGCCGCGAACGCCGACACGCACGTCTGGGGCGAATGGGTGGAGACCAGACCCGCCGCCGAGGACGCCGAGGGCGAGGAGACGCGCACCTGCGTCTGCGGCGAGACGGAGACGCGCAGCACGCCGAAGCTCCCGCCCTTCAACCCGTTTTCGGACGTGAGCGAGGAGGAATACTACTTCCGGCCCGTCCTCTGGGCGGTGAAGCACGATCCGCAGATTACAAACGGCACCTCCGCGACCACCTTTTCCCCGGACAACGCCTGCACCCGCGCGCAGGCCGTCACGTTCCTGTGGCGCGCCTTCGGCATGGAGCCGGTGACCGGAGCGAACCCCTTCAAGGACGTGCGGGAGAGCGATTATTACTACACTGCCGTTCTCTGGGCTGTAAAGCACGGCATCACCAACGGCACGGACGCGGCGCATTTCTCTCCGGATCTGCCCTGCTCGCGCGCGCACATTGTCACCTTCCTGTACCGCGCGGAGGGCTCGCCCGCAGCCGACCCGGCAGTGACGCCCGCGGCGCAGCGGGAGGCAGTCGGCGGGTTTGTTGACGTGTTTTCGGATCAGTACTTTGCCGGCGCCGTGCTCTGGGCGGTGCAGAACGGCATCACCAACGGCGTGAGCAGCACGAGCTTTGCGCCGGACAACGTCTGCACCCGCGGGCAGATCGTGACGTTTTTGCACAGAGACCTCGGCTGACCCCCTCAGGCAGCCCTGCGGGCTGCCAGCTCCCCCGGAGGGGGCGCCAAGTAGGTGCATCCTGTCTTTTTAGGAGTGTTTATGACCAAACAGCAACTGCAGTCGGTTTCCGACTGGTTTCACGCATCGCCCTGGCGCCTTCCGGCGCTGAAGGCGGTCAACGGCGTGTGCGTTTCCGGCGCAGCCGCGGCGTTTTTCTGCGGCGTGCTCGTGCAGCCAGGGCTTCACGATCCGAAGCTCACGCTGCGGCTCGTGCTCACCTGCGGCGTGCCGTTCGTGCTCTTGAGCGCGGCGCGGCATTTTCTCAATCTGCCGCGGCCGTTCGAGGTGTATGATCTCGAGCCGCTGCTGCCGCGCGAGACGCCCGGGCGGAGCTTCCCGAGCCGCCATGTGTTCTCGATCTTCGTGATCGGAACGTGCTTTTGTTACCTGCAGCCGTGGGTCGGCGGCGTGCTGATCGCGCTGGGCATGATTTTGAGCGCGCTGCGCGTGGCCGCGGCGGTGCACTTCGAGCGCGACGTGCTCGTCGGCGCGGCGGTCGGGATCCTCAGCGGCATCATCGGTTTCGGACTCATCTGAAAGGAGCAAACAGACATGGTATACGGATTCATCGGACTCGGAAACATGGCCTCGGCCATCCTGCGCGGGATGGCGGCGAGCGGCGCCTTTGCCGACGACACGCTCTGCGGCTTCAACCGCTCGGAGGGCAAGACGCTTGCGCTCTGGAACGAGATCGGGCTGGTGCCCTGCAGGGACGCGGCAGCCGTGGCGCAGATGGCGGACGTGGTGGTGCTCGCGGTCAAGCCCCAGATGCTGCCCGACGTGCTCCCGCTCGTGACGCCGGAGATGACGAAGGAGAAGCTCCTCGTCTCCATCGCGGCGGGAAAGCCCACGACGTATTATGAGGCGCAGCTTCCCGAGGGCGTCGGCGTGGTGCGCGTGATGCCGAACATCAACGCCCGCGTGGGCGCGGCGGCGAGCGGCGTCTGCGGCGGCAAATACGCCACCGAAGAACAGATTCAGATCGTGCGGGAGATGTTCTCCGCCGTCGGCGAGGTGTTCGACGTGCCGGAGCATCTGTTCGCGGCGTTCATGGCGCTCGCCGGCGCCTCGGGCGCGTTCGTGCATGTGTATATCGACGCGCTCGCCTCCGCGGGCGTCAAGGCGGGGCTGCCCCGGGCGCTGGCCGAGCAGCTCGCCACGCAGGCGACCCTCGGCGCGGCCAAGCTCACGAAGGAGAGCGACGAGCACCCGATTGCCCTGTGCGATCAGGTCTGCTCCCCCGGCGGCACGACGATTGAGGGCGTGCACATGCTCAAGAAGCTCGGCTTCGAGACCGCCGTTCAGCAGGCGGTGGAGGCGATTATTGAGAAGGACAGGAAGCTGGGAGAATAACGCGAAGCCCCCCTCAGTCACGCTTCGCGCGACAGCTCCCCCAAAGGGGGAGCCAAGTGCGGGTGCGAAATCATGCAAAAAAGGCGCTGCCGATTGGCAGCGCCTTTGTTGTTTCTTAAATGTTATTCCGCCTCGTCGGAGATCAGGCCGTAGCCGCCCTGCTTGCGGACGTAGACGACGCTGAACGCCTCGTCGTTCTCGCTGTCGCGGAAGACGAAGAACTCATGCTCCAGCAGGTTCATCTGCAGGATCGCTTCCTCCACGCTCATGGGCTTAATGGCAAACTGCTTGCGGCGGACGATCTCGAACTGCTCGGTCTCCGCATCGTCCTCAGACGCGACAGGCAAAGCCTCCACCTCGCGCTCCGCGCCCTCGCGCAGCTTCTTGGCCAGGCGGGTCTTGTTCTTGCGGATCTGGCGCTCAATGGTCGCCACGGCGCTGTCCACAGACGCGTACATGTCGCTCGTGAGCTCGTGCGCGCGGAAGTAGGTGCCGTTGTTTTTGATGGTGAGCTCCACCAGGAAACGGCCGCGCTCCGTGCTGAAGGTGACAAAGGCTTCGCTCTCGTTTCTGAAGAGACGATCGATCTTGCCGGCCTTCTTTTCCACATAGGCACGCAGATTCTCAGAGGCTTCCATCTTCTTTTCGGTGAATGTGAACTTCATGGGTTTCACTCCTTTCAGGGGATCTGTGTTCATTATAACGCACAGAGCGGAAAAAAGAAAGGGGTATTTGTGAAAAATTCACGACGGAGGGAAGGAAGCGTCTCCACTCCGTCGTGAATAATGCCCATATGCATACGAACGTATACGAACGCATACCAAATACAAAAACAAATCCAAACGCAAAACCAAAAACAAACTCACACTCAACAAGCAAAGAAAGGCGAGCCGCCGAGGGCGTCGGCCCTACGTTGTCAAAAGTGGGATCACTTGCCCTTGCTCTCGGCCTTGGCGATAAATTTTGCCGCGTCGATGAGGAAGCGCTCGTGCGTTCCTTTGCCGATGAGACCGGTCTCATCGTAGGCCGCGACGGAGAGGACGATTCTGCGGCGGTCGACCTCGATGACCTCGGCCTCGGCGCGCACCTTCATGCCGACGGGGGTGGCGGCGTCATGGCTGACGTCGAGATGCGTGCCGACGCTGCTCTGCCCCTCCTCATAGCAGGGCGCGAGCGCGTTGCAGGCGGAGAGCTCCATCATGGCGATCATCCACGGGGTGGCGAACACCTTCACGCTGCCGGAGCCGATGGCGGCGGCGGTTTTATCCTCGGTCACAATCATTTCAGCGGCGCCCTTCGCGCCGACGGGAATGGACATAAATCACACGCTCCTTTGTTTTTCGATAGGAACAGTTTAGCACATCGGTGGAGAAATGAAAAGAGCGATCGAGTGTGGAAGGTGGAGTGTGGAGTTTAAAATGGGGTCAGCTTGCGCCGACGGATCTGAATCGCGCGGAGCGCTCCTTTCAACTCCACACTCCTAACTCCACACTCTTACTGCACGACGTCATACTTCACGCTGTCCGTATAGTGCCACCATTCGCCGTAATATGGAATGAAGCCCGCGTCGGTCATGGCCTGCTCTAAGAGGCGGGCGTGCCGGGCTGCGGCCTCCGAGACGTCGGAATACTCCCGGTCGGCAAGGGCGGAGAACTCATCGAAGCCGGAGGGCATCTCCACCGCGCCGCCCTCGAGCGTGACGAGCGAGATGTCCACGCAGTTGCCGCGGCTGTGGTTGGAATAGCCGGTGTTGGGATTGGCGACATAGGTGCTGTCCGAGCAGACGGCCCAGAGCCGAAACTGCGCCGAGACGGGGCGGCAGGCATCCCAGATGAGGAGGGCATAGCCCTGCTGCGCGAGCGTGTCGGCGGCGAGGGCGAGCTTTTTGACCGTGCCGTAGCGCAGCTGCGCCTCGGTGAAGTCATAGATCACCTGCCCGGTGAAGTTGTTCTCCGTGGCGTAGCGCAGATCGACGAAGACGGACGGAAGATAGTCCTGCACGTTCACGAGCGTATCGTCCGGCACCTCCGGCGTCGGCGTCGGAGTCGGCGTGGGCTCCAGTCTGGCCTCAATTGTGGGAGCTGCTGTCGCTTCCGGCGTCGGGGTCAGCGTGGCCGAAGGCGCCTGCCGCCCGCAGCCGGCGAGCAGCAGTGCGGCTGCAAGAAGCAGAACGGTTATGACTCTTTTCACGGTGAGACACCTCTCTTGACCTGCACATAGTCCTTCAGCGCATCCGTCTGCGCAGTCATGCCGCCGACGAGCGCGTCATAGCGTTCCTGCCCGATCTGCGCGATGAATTGCGTGCGGATCGGATCGAACGAATCGTGCCCAGGGATGCGCCCGACGCAGGCGTAAATCCGCATCCAGTCCGACTCGCCGATGAACACCGGCTGCACGCCGCCGGAGGGGAAATCCAGCGCGGGATCAGGGTGCATCTGCTTATCGACGGCGCAGACCCAGAAGATGCTGTCGCGCCAGCCCTGCCCCTGCGAGAAATCAAATTCCTCATAGGCGTCGATGATCTCCTGACCGGCAACGGAAACCCAGAACGTGCCGCCGGTCTGCAGACAGACCGCTCCGACACGACCCTTCCACGCCTGCGGGATCGTCAGCTGCAAATCGTACAGCGGAAACGCAAAATTGCCCTGCTCGTCCGGTAAGGCGGCGCTCATATAGTCATGGTCGTCCTCCAGCGTCTGCAGAAGATCGGTCTGCAGCTGCGATTTCTGCTCGGCGGTGAGGGTGCTCTGGTCGATCATGCCTTTCACATAGTCATAATCCTCACGGGCGGCGTCGGCGAGACGGTAGATCAGGGTTTCGGTGTAGGCGCCGTCGGTTTTCGGGAAGGCGTTGATGAGCTGCTCGACGGAAGCGTAGCGGAGAAACTCCATCATCTCGTCCTGCTCGGCGAAGGTCGCGGCGATCGCGTCGAGCGAGAGCTTGTTTTCGGGGTTTAAGAAGCTGTCGACGATCTCATAGAGCCTGCGGATGCTGTCGGCTTCCTTCTGCCCTTCGCGCGGACTGCAGCCGACGGTCGCGTGGACGGCGACGGGGCTCTCCCCTTCGTACTGACGGACAAAATCCGCCATGAGCCAGACGCTGCCGTTCCACTCACAGCGCTGGGCGTCCACGGGCACGCCGCGCACGGTGCAGGTCTGCTGTAAAGCGTCGCCGATGACTGGCACGGGCTCCGGCAGGAGCGTGGTCTGCTCCAGAAACACCATATAGGAGCCGCTGCGGCTCAGATCGTCCCACTCGAGCGTGACGCCGCGGAAGGCACCGCCGGCGTCGAACCTCGCATGGCCGGAGAAAGCGTCCGCGCGGTCGGCAGAGAGCATCTGCTCCGCGTCCGGGCCGGTCATGATGGAGCGGATTTCCGCATCCATCAAGACCTCGACATGGTCTGCGTAGATCGGCGGGAGCTCGGCCACATCCCGGAACGTGAGTTTGGGCGCGGCCTCCGCCTCCTCCGCCGGACGGTCGGTGAGGAAAAAGACGGCGGAGACAATCAGCGCGAGGAGGGCGGCGAGCACAATCCAAAAGGCGGGCTCTTTCTGATTGAGCACGGCCTTGATGCGCTGCCTGACCCCGATCTCGCCGAAGGCGACGGGGAACGCGAGCGCGCTGCGGCGGGGGCTGCTGCAGTCGAGCAGCGCCTGCGAATAGGCGGCTCTCCCCTCGCGGTCGAGCCCGCGGACGGCGAGCTCGTCGCACGCGAGCTCGAGATCGCGGCAGAAGACAATATACGCCAGCCACAGCATCGGGTGGAACCAGTAGACGCTCAAAAGCAGCCAGCCGAGGAGCTTCCACCAGTTGTCGCCCCGGGCAATGTGCGCGCGCTCGTGCGCGAGGATATAGACGTTTTGCTCGTCATCCCAGCCGTAAGGCAGATAGATGCGCGGGGCGAAAAGGCCGAGGACGAAGGGCGTGTCGATCTCGTCGCAGAGCCAGACGCCGTTCTGCAGCCGCACCGACGAGCGCAGGCGGCGGCGCAGGCGCAGGTCGCTGATCGCCGCCCAGAGCAGCATGGCAATCATACCCGCGAGCCAGACGCGGCTGAGCACGGCGGTGAGATCCGGCGCGGCAGACGTCGGCGCGGTCGACTCTGCGGGCTCGGTCGGTACCGTCTGTTCGGGCGTGACGGTCGGGGCATTCTGCGCCGGGAGGATGACGTTCGGCATCTCCTGCACGGTCTGCACGACCGTCTCCGGCGGGGGCATGAGGCTCGCGCGCCAATGGATCTGCGCCGGACACAGAAGGCGAAACGCCACGAGCGCCCAGAGCAGGCAGGTGATGCGCTTCGGCGCTCGTTTCAGCAGCAGGCGCAGCGCGAGCACGATCCCAACGAGCACGCTCGCATAGAGCCCCATGCGCACAAAGAGCAAAAACAGCCGCTCCATGTTCACCCCTCCTCCCGGTAACGGTCGATCATGCGCTGCAGCTCGTCCACCTCCTGCGGCGTGAGCTTCTTCCCGGCGGCGAAGGCCGAGAGAAAGGCCGGCAGCGAGCCGGAAAACGCCTCGTTGACAAACTGCGCGCTCTGCATGGTGTCATACTCCGCGCGCGTGACGACGACGCGCACGGTGCCGCGGTCGTTTTCAAACAGGCCGCGGTCACAGAGCTTTTTGAGCACGGTATAGGTCGTGGATTTCTTCCAGCCGAGTTCTTTGGCACAGAGCTGCACCAGCTCCGGCGAAGAGATGGGCGCGCTGGCCCAGATGAGCTCGGCAAAGCGCGTTTCAATCGCGCCGAGTCGTTTGGTCTCCATGGTGCGTCCTCCTTTCAGTCTATCATTCATCGACTGAGTACAGTCTATCATTGATAGACTCAAATGTCAAGGGGTTTTTCGTATTTGGAAAAGAATTTGCAGAAGGCGGCCCCCTCAGTCAGCCCTTTGGGCTGCCAGCTCCCCCGGAGGGGGAGCCAAGTGGGAAGGGTCTCCCCTACTCTGACAACCTTGTGACACAGCTTGCGTTGGGTATGGCATGGTGCTATAATATAGTGTCTCAAATGATGAGAACAATTTCGCTTCCACTATATCCATTAGTGGGGCAAGGAGGAAACGCATGAAAAACACCGAAAAAACCATGGACAAGATCGTGGCGCTGTGCAAGGGCCGGGGCTTTGTTTACCCGGGCTCCGAGATCTACGGCGGCCTTGCAAACTCCTGGGACTACGGCCCGCTCGGCGTGGAGCTGAAAAACAACGTCAAGCGCGCGTGGTGGAAGAAGTTTGTGCAGGAGAATCCCTACAACGTGGGTCTCGACTCCGCCATCCTCATGAACCCGCAGGTCTGGGTGGCCTCCGGCCATGTGACGACCTTCAACGATCCGCTGATCGACTGCAAGGGCTGCCACGCCCGGCACCGCGCGGACAAGCTCATTGAGGAATGGGCGAAGGAGAACGACCCCTCCGTGAACGTGGAGGCCATGACGAACGAGGACATGGTTGCCTTTATCCGCGAAAAGGGCGTCGCCTGCCCCGTGTGCGGCAAGAGCGATTTTACCGATATCCGCAAATTCAATCTGATGTTCAAGACCCATCAGGGCGTGACCGAGGACACCGCGAGCGAGGTGTATCTCCGCCCCGAGACGGCGCAGGGCATCTTCGTCAACTTCAAGAACATCCAGCGCACCACGCGCCGGAAGATCCCCTTCGGCGTCTGCCAGATCGGCAAGAGCTTCCGCAACGAGATTACGCCGGGCAACTTCATTTTCCGCATCCGCGAGTTTGAGCAGATGGAGCTCGAGTTCTTCTGCGAGCCGGACACCGATCTCGAGTGGTTCCAGTACTGGCGCGAGTTCTGCCACAAGTGGCTGCAGGAGCTGAAGATGTCGGACGAGAATCTCCGCCTGCGCGACCATGAGCCGGAGGAGCTGAGCTTCTACTCCAAGGCCACGACCGACTTTGAGTATCTCTTCCCGTTCGGCTGGGGCGAGCTCTGGGGCGTCGCCGACCGGACGAACTACGACCTGACGCAGCACATCGAGCACTCCGGCCAGGATCTCGATTACTTCGATCAGGAGAAGAACCAGCACTATGTGCCCTTCGTCATCGAGCCCTCGCTCGGCGCCGACCGTGTGACGCTCGCGTTCCTGTGCGAAGCCTACGACGAGGAGGTCGTGGACGAGGCGAAGAACGACACCCGCGTCGTGATGCGCTTCCACCCCGCCCTCGCGCCGTTCAAGGTTGCGGTGCTGCCGCTGAGTAAGAAGCTCTCCGCCCCGGCGACCGAGCTCTACCGCAAGCTGCAGAAGCAGTTCATGTGCGACTACGACGAGGCCGGCTCCATCGGCAAGCGCTACCGCCGTCAGGACGAGATCGGCACGCCGTTCTGCGTCACGTTCGACTTTGACAGCGAGACCGACGGCTGCGTGACCGTGCGCGACCGCGACACGATGCAGCAGGAGCGCATCCCCATGACGGAGCTCGAAAGTTACATCGCCGAGCGCATCGTTTTCTGAGCCATGCCGCAGATTCTGCCCACGCCCCCGGAGCGCGAGGAGCATGAGCACCCGGGATTTCAGATCGTGCGCTGGCTGCGCCCCTTCGGCAGCGGCCTCGTGATTCTGATCTTCATCCTGTTTCTGGTCTATGCCTTCTCCACCGGGCGCGAGCCGATCAAGGGCTATACTCCGCCGCTTGACATGGAATACTATGCCGAGCACCCCGACGCGCTCGAGGACGAACTGAACACCATCGTTCTGCCGCTGGTCGATCCCGGGGCCACGGCCGAGGTGACGGGTGATATCGTCACCGTCACAATCCCGTCGGACAGCTTCGTGCAGACGCGAGCCGCGGTGCTGCGGTATTTTGATTCGCAATTAGTTCAATTTGAAGAATCTAAATAGAAAAGAGTGAACGCTTTATGAAAGACGGATTCCTGAAAGTTGCCGCGGCAGCCCCGATGCTGCGTGTGGCCGACCCCATGTACAACGCAGAGCAGATCATCGAAGTCATGAAGAAGGCCGACAAGGAGGGCGTGAAGGTTCTCGTGTTCCCGGAGCTGAGCCTCACGGGCGCCACCTGCGGCGACCTGTTTTTCCAGAACACGCTGCTGCGCGGCGCGCTCGCCGCGCTCGAGCAGGTGGCCGACGCCTCCACCGGCATGGACATGCTCGTTTTCGTGGGTCTGCCCGTCGAGAAGGGCGCGAAGGTCTATGACTGCGCCGCCGCCATCTCCGACGGCAGCGTGCTCGGCCTCGTTCCCGCCGAGAACGTGAGCGACAAGCACTTCACCGCCGGCTGCGACTGCGTGACGGAGCTCTATCTCTTCGACGAGCCCGTGCTCTTCGGCTCGAAGCTGCTGTTTGACTCCAACGTGATGCCCGACCTCAAGGTCGCAGCGCAGATCGGCGCGGACGCGGACGCCCCCGTGGCTCCCGCCGCCGGGCACGCCCTCGCGGGCGCGACCGTGATCGCGCAGCTCTCGGGCTTCCAGATGAGCATGTATTCCGCCGGCGTGATGCCCGCCTCCATCAAGGAGCAGAGCCGCCGCCTGATGGCGGGCTACGTCATGGCCGCCCCCGGCTTCGGCGAGAGCAGCACGGACGCCACCTACTCCGGCCTCTGCGCCGTGACGGAGCTCGGCCGCATCCTCGCCTGCAAGGAGGACGGCTGCACCTACGTTTCCACCGAGCTCGACATTGAGCTCATGGTCGCCGCCCGCCGCAAGGCAAAGAACTTTGAGGGCTGCGCGTGCGAATACACCGAGCTCGGCTGGGGCGAGGAGCTCGCCGACACGACCCTCACCCGCCCGTTCGGCAAGTATCCCTACCGTCCGGCGGACGAGAAGGACTACCACGCGGCGGCAAAGCGCCTGCTGCACATGCAGGCGAGCGCTCTCGTGCGCCGCATGCAGTATGCCGGCCTGAAGCACTCCGTCGTCGGCATCTCTGGCGGCGTGGACTCCACGCTGGCCGTGATCATCTGCGCCGAGGCCGCGAAGATGATGGGCCTGCCGAAGGACACCGTTACCGCCGTGACCATGCCCTGCTTCGGCACGACCGACCGCACGAAGTCGAACGCGATCATCGTCTCCGAGCAGCTCGGCGCGACGGTGCGCGTGATCGACATCGGCGAGAGCGTCATGCAGCACTTCAAGGACATTGACCACGACCCCGAGAACCGCAACGTGGTTTACGAAAATGCCCAGGCGCGCGAGCGCACCCAGATTCTCATGGACATTGCCAACGGCTTTGCCGACGGCGGCATCCACGTCGGCACCGAGGATATGAGCGAGTTTGCCGACGGCTGGTGCACCTACAACGGCGA
>JBGUHV010000265.1:0-27985 GCA_045112425.1 Oscillospiraceae bacterium | reverse complement strand
GGAGCACGAAGTGCGGAGTCGAAGAATCTTGGCAGAGCAGTAAGATAGACGCTGACGGTTCTCTTTTGCTGCGGTGCCAAGATCCTTCGACAAGCTCAGGATGACAAATGGTTGCTGCGCATAAACCATTTGTCAATTCCTAATTCCTAACTCCTCACTCTTTCTTCGTCCACTCTTTTACAAACTCAATAAACTCCCGGACAATCGGTCTCGCTTCCCTGTAATTCGGGATCGCGATGGCGATGGTTCTTGTGGCGGGCGGGTCGAGCTCCTTGACGATGACGCTGTGATTGTCGGACTTGAGCACCAGCTCGTGCGTGATGCAGATGCCGAGCCCGGTTTCGACCATGGAGATCATGGCGTAGTCGTCCGCCGTCTGAAACCGGATGCGCGGCTCGACGCCGGCGGCTCGGAGCACGCGCAGCGCGTCCTGGTTCGTGCTGTCGACGAGGCTCACCACCGCCTCCTTTCCGAACTGCGAGGCCGGCACGGCCTCCGCCTCCGCGAGCGGGTGCCCCTGCGGCAGCACGGCGAGCAGGCGATCCTCCTTCACGGGGATCATGTCGCACGCGAGCGCGTCCGGCAGGCTCACAAAGCCGAAGTCCACCGCGCCCGTGCGCACATATTCGTCCACCTCGGCATACGCCCCGTGGAAGAGGCGAAACTCCGCCTCCGGGTGCTCGGCCTGAAAGGCCTTCATCATGGCGGGCAGCCAGCTCACCGCGACGCTCTTGAAGGTGGCAATGCGGATCGTGTCGCCGCCGCTGCGGCGCACCTCCTCCACGGCAGAGAGCACCGCGTCGTCCGCGCGCACGACCTGCTCGACGGCGCGGTAGACCCGCCGCCCCTCCTGCGTGAGCCGGACGCCGGCCTTGTTGCGCACGAGCAGGCGAAAGCCGAACTGCTTTTCCAGTGCGCCGAGATTCTGCGTCAGCGCGCTCTGCGTCATGCCCATGGCCTGCGCAGCCTGAGAGACCGAGCCGCACTCCACTGTTTTTAAAAAGGCGCGATATTGCTTTAAGCTCATGTCACCCTCCATTTATATTAGAAAAAATGATATTATATTCGGATTATAGCCTAAAGATGGCTTCCTGTCAATGGAAATTCTCCGTCATTTTATGAAAAATTATGAATTTTCTATTGACAAAAACGCTGAATTCCAGTAGACTACAGGTGTTTTTACCCCGGAGGACTTATATAAGTTTCTCTAATGCAAAGCAATCTGGAGGGATTCCAAATGAAAACGGCTGAATTGATCGCCATGCTGATGTACTTCGCAGTGGTCATCGCCATCGGCGTCTATTTCTTCTTCCGCGACCGCAAGCACGCGGGCGAGAAGGAGTACTTCCTCGGCGGCCGCCAGATGAACGGCTGGGTCGCGGCGCTGAGCGCCGGCGCGTCCGATATGAGCGCGTGGGTGCTGATGGGTCTGCCCGGCTCGATCTATCTCTACGGCGTCGGTCAGGTCTGGATCGGCATCGGTCTCGCCATCGGCACGGTGCTCTCGTGGATCTTCGTGGCGCCCCGTCTGCGCCGCTACTCCATCCGCGCGAACGACTCGATCACCATTCCGCAGTTTCTGACGAATCGCTTCCTGACCAGCAATAAGGCGCTGCAGATCATCTCGGCCATCGTGTTCGTGATCGCCTACTGCGTCTACTCCGCCTCCAGCATCGACGCCTGCGGCACGCTGTTCAACACCGTGCTCGGCTGGGATAAGCAGACGGCCATGATGATCGCCACCGCGCTGATCCTCGTCTACGTCTTCCTCGGAGGCTTCAACGCCGTGTGCTGGACGGACTTCTTCCAGGGACTGCTGATGCTGGCCGCCCTGATGCTCGCGCCCATCTTCGCGGTGTTCGCGATGAACGCCGCCGACTTCGTCAAGCCCGCGGTGAACGTCGGCGCGGACTACTACAAGCTTGTGCCCAGCGCGGCGGACGTCCTGAGCGGCCTCGCGTGGGGTCTCGGCTACTTCGGCATGCCCCACATCATCGTCCGCTACATTTCCATCCGCTCCGAGAAGGAGATGAAGCGCAGCCGCGTCATCGGCAGCACCTGGACTGTGCTGATCCTTGCGGCCTCCGTCATCGTGGCGCTCGTCGGCCGCCAGTTCATCGGCGATGCGCTCGCGGACGGCAATCAGAATCTCCTGTTCATCACGATTGTGCGCGCGGTGTTCCCCACGTTCATCGGCGGCATCCTGCTCTCGGCGATTCTCGCCGCTGCCATGAGCACGGCGGACAGCCAGCTGCTCGCCTCCTCCTCCGCCTTCGCGAGCGACATTTACAAGCCCGTCTTCCGCAAGGGCGCGTCGGACAAGGAGATGCTCTGGGCGGGCCGTGCAATGGTCGTCGTGATCTCCATCGTTGCGTATCTGATCGCCGTGAACCCCAACTCCGGCGGCATCATGGCGCTCGTGTCCAACGCGTGGGGCTTCTTCGGCGCGGCCTTCGGCCCCGTGATCCTTCTCGCGCTCTACTGGAAGCGCCTGACCTACGCCGGCGCGGTCGCGGGCGTGGTCGTCGGCTTCGGCGTGGACTTCCTGTGGTTCAAGTTCCTCGTCGGCTCCACCGGTATCTATGAGCTGCTGCCCGGCTTTATCTGCGGCCTGATCGCTGCGGTGGTCGTCTCGCTCGTGAGCAAGGCGCCCTCGAAGGAGGTCACGGATCTGTTCGAATTGGCAAAGCAGCCCACAGACTGACAAAAGAAAAGAAAGGCTCACCGAAAGGTGAGCCTTTCTTTTTGGGAGCGGAGCGATTATTTCTCCGCCTTTGCCTCGCAGTAGATGCAGCGGTAGGTTTTTGTCTCGCGGTTGGCGAGCTGGAAGACCTGCGGCAGATCCGGCTCCACGCTCGTGATGCATCTCGGGTTGCGGCAGCGGAGTACGTCGCGGATGCGCTCGGGGAGACCGGCGTGCTTTTTCTCCACGAGCATCCCGTCGCGGATCACGTTGATCGTCGCGTCCGGATCGACGAAGCCGAGCACGTCCAGATTCAGCGGCTGGGCGGAGTCGATCTTGATGATGTCCTTTTTGCCCATCTTGCCGCTCGGGGCGTTCTTGATGATCGCCACGGGGCAGTCGAGCGCGTCGAGACCGAGCAGCTGAAACAGCTGCATTGCGCCGCCGGAGCGGATGTGGTCGATGACGATGCCGTTCTGGATGGAATCAATGTTCATGCCTGACCCTCCTTGGTGAGACCCAGCAGGGTCATGATCAGCGCCATGCGCACGAACTTGCCGTTGAGCGCCTGGCGGAAGTAGCAGGCGCGGGGGTCTGCGTCGATGGCGGTGTCGATCTCGTTGACGCGGGGCAGGGGGTGCAGGATCGTGAGATCCGCCTTCGCGCCGCGGAGCTTCTCGGGCGTGAGAATGTAGCTGTCCTTCAGGCGGAGATAGTCCTCCTCGTTGAAGAAGCGCTCACGCTGCACGCGCGTCATGTAGAGCACGTCGAGGTCGGGCATCACGTCGGTCAGCTCCGTCGTCTGCTCGTAGGGCAGGCCCTGCTCGGCGAGAATGTCCTTTTTAATGTAGCTCGGCACCTTCAGCTCCTCGGGGCTGATGAGCACGAACTTCACGTTCTCATAGCGGCTGAGCGCCGCGATCAGCGAGTGCACGGTGCGGCCGAACTTGAGGTCGCCGCAAAGGCCGATGGTGAAGTCCGAGAGCCGCCCCTTCTCGCGCCGGATGGTCATGAGATCCGTCAGCGTCTGAGTCGGGTGGTTGTGCCCGCCGTCGCCCGCGTTGATGATCGGCACGCTCGAGTGCATCGCGCCGACCATCGGCGCGCCCTCCTTCGGGTGGCGCATGGCGATGATGTCGGCATAGCAGCCCACGACGCGGATCGTGTCCGCCACACTCTCGCCCTTGGAGGCCGAGGAGCTCGCAGCCTCGGAGAAGCCGAGCACCTGCCCGCCGAGCTCATACATCGCCGCCTCAAACGAAAGGCGCGTGCGCGTGCTGGGCTCGAAAAAGAGCGTCGCCAGCTTTTTGTATCTGCAGACCTCGCGATAGGCCTCGCGGTTCGCCACAATGTCGTCCGCCAGATCCAGCAGGTCTGCGATCTCCCGTTCCGAGAGATCGCGAATGTCAATCAAATGTCTCATGCTTATGCCAGTCTCCAACTTTCGTCCAGGGGATTGTCGCGGAAGGCAAGCACGCGCTTTGCGTCCGCCTCGGAGATGTAGCCGTCCTCGACGGCGACGGCGGTGATCGTGTCGATGTCCGTGAGCGACACGGCGCGCACATTGGCCGCCTCTAGCGTGTGGACGCCCTGCTCCATGCCGTAGGTGCAGATGCTGATCACGCCGAGCACCTCGGCGCCCGCGCCGCGCAGCGCATCGACAGTGGTCACGACGCTGCCGGCGGTGGAGATGAGATCCTCGATCACAACGACCTTCTCGCCGCGCTCTAGCTTTCCCTCGATGCGGTTTTTCCGGCCGTGATCCTTGCTGCCGGAGCGGACATAGCCCATCGGCATGCCCATCAGATGCGCCGCAATCGCCGCGTGGGCGATGCCCGCCGTGGCGGTGCCCATGAGCGCCTCGCAGCCGGGAAATTCGCGCCGCACGGTCTCGGCGATCTCGGCCTCGACCATGTCGCGCACCTCGGGCGCGGTGAGAATCAGGCGGTTGTCGGTATAAATCGGGCTCTTGATGCCGCTGGCCCAGGTAAACGGCTGCTCCGGGCGCAGAAACACCGCGCCGATGGCAAGCAGACCGCGAGCAATGGCAGATTTCATACGTTGTTTCCTCCTTTTCAGCGTTGGATAGACGAATGGCAGTATCTTGGCTCCCCCTCCGGGGGAGCTGTCCGCGAAGCGGACTGAGGGGGCTGCGGGATGTTCAGCCCACAAACTCCTGCAGGCACTTGTGATACGCCGCCACCGGGTCCTCCGCCTTGGTGATCGGGCGGCCGACGACGATGAAGTCCGAGCCGAGCTCTTTTGCGCCGGCGGGCGTTGTGATGCGCACCTGATCGTCCGTCGGCTTTTCGGCGGCGAAGCGCACGCCGGGCGTCACGGTCAGAAAGTCCGCGCCGCAGCGCTCGTGCACGCCGGGCGCCTCCAGCGGCGAGCAGACCACGCCGTCGAGCCCCGCCTTGCGGGCGTTCGCGGCATAGCGCAGCACGACCTCCTCGAGCGGGCGGTCGATCAGCAGCTCCTGCTGCATGCGCTGCTCGTCCGTGCTCGTCAGCTGCGTCACGGCGATGAGCAGGGGGTGCGTGCCGTCCGGGCGGGTCAGCCCCTCGAGCGCGGCCTCCATCATCTTGATCGTGCCGAAGGCGTGGAGATTGATCATATCGGCGCCCAGATCGCGCAGCACGCGCATCGAGCGGCCGACGGTGTTCGGAATGTCGCAGAGCTTCAGGTCGAGAAATACCTTGTGCCCCCGATCCTTCAGCGCGCGGACCATCGTCGGCCCGGCGGAGTAGAACAGCTCCATGCCGATTTTCACAAACGGACGCTCCGACCCGAACTGCTCCAAAAACCGCAGCGTTCTGGCGCCGCTGGCGAAATCGCAGGCGATGATGACGTCTTTACCCATGATGAGCACCTCCGATAATATTTTCCAAGTTTTCTATCCCATATTGTAGCATGATGTCCGGCAGAGTTTCAACCATCTGTTTGCAAATGAACGGATTTTTGAGATTTGCCGCGCCAACGCCGACGGCGGTCGCGCCGGCGAGCATCATTTCGATTACGTCTCTGGCCGACGAGACGCCGCCGAGCCCGATGATCGGGATGCTGACCGCCTCATAAGCCTGCCAGACCATCCGCAGCGCGAGCGGGAAGACCGCGCTTCCGCTCAGGCCCCCGGTGATGTTTTTCAAAACCGGCTGCTTCGTGTTCAGGTCGATCCGCATGGCCATCACGGTGTTGATGAGGCTCAGCGCGTCCGCGCCCGCGTCCTCGCAGGCCTTCGCGATGGAGGCGATGTCCGTCACGTTCGGCGTGAGCTTCACGATGACGGGCTTATTGACCGCCGCCTTCACCGCCGCCGTGACCTCCGCTGCGCTCTCGCAGCTCGTTCCGAAGCCCATGCCGCCGCCGTGCACGTTCGGGCAGGAGATGTTCACCTCCAGCCAGCCCACCTGCGGGCAGGCGTCGAACTTCTGCGCGACCTCGACGTATTCTCCCACGGAGAAGCCGCAGACGTTCGCGATGATCGGCTTGTGAAAGACCTTCTCCAGCGCCGGAAGCTCCTCCGCGACTACGGCGTCGATACCGGGGTTCTGCAGGCCGACGGAGTTCAGCATGCCGGCGTTTCCCTCCGCGATGCGCGGCGTGGGATTGCCGAGGCGCGGCTGCGCCGTCGTGCCCTTGCAGGAGAACGTGCCGAGGCAGTTGATGTCATAGAGCGCCGCGAATTCCCGACCATACCCAAACGTGCCGGAGGCGGGAATGACGGGGTTGTCGAGGGATAATCCGCAGAGATTGACAGAAGTATTCAAGACGATGCTCCCTTCTCGCAACAGCAAATTAGGAATGAGGAATTAGGAATGCACCCAAACACAATTCCTAATTCCTAATTCTTCATTCCTCATTATCTTCTGGCCAAAGAATTGTTTGTCCCTGAAAGACCGGCCCGTCCTTGCAGACGCGCTTTGGCCCCTCCTCGGTCTCAATGGTGCAGCCCATGCAGGCGCCGAAGCCGCAGCCCATGCGCGCCTCGAGCGAGAGCTGCAGCGGGCGCTCGCAGGCGTCGTCGAGCGAGCGCAGCATGCCGAGCGGCCCGCAGGCGAACACATCCCAGTGCGGCAGCATGAGCGCAAAGAGCGCGTTGCCCGCCTCGCCCATGGAGCCGTCCTCGGTGAAGACGGTCACCTCCGCGCCGAGCGCCTTGAATTGGTTGATATAATATGCATCCTCCGCCGTCCGGAAGCAGAGCGCGGCGTGCACGATGCGCCCGCGCTGCAGCAGCGCCTTGGCAAGGGAGTAGAGCGCGCCGACGCCGCTGCCGCCGCCGATCAGCAGCGGCAGGGGGGAGACCTCCGAGAGGTCAAAGCCGTTGCCGAGCCCGGTGAGCAGATCCAGCTCCGTGCCGACCGGCAGGCTGCAGAGCACGTCCGTGCCCTCGCCGGAGACGCGCACGCACAGCGTGAGCACATCGTCCGTCACGTCGCAGACGGAAAACGGCCGCCGCAGAAACTTCCCCGGCACCGAAACCTGCACAAACTGCCCCGGAGCGGTAATGGCAGAGCAGTCGCCCGAAAGACGCAGCTCGTGGATATCGGATGTCAATTGGTTGTTCTCAATAAGCGTAAAAGTAGATTGCAGCATAAAGCAACACCTCTGCGTCAAGAGTGGAGAGTTGAGAGTTGAGAGTGGAGATACCGAAAACTCCACTCTCCACGTTCCACTCTCGCTTTTTTACATATCGATCGTAGAGATCGAGATCGTGATCTCCTCGAGCACGTCGAGCAGGACTCGCACCGTGTCGAGCGCGGTGAAGATTGTGACGTTGTTCTCGACCGCGCAGCGGCGGATCTCGAAGCCGTCCGTGTGGCTGGACTGGCTCGAAATGTCGCGCGTGTTGATCACGTAGCTCACATAGCCCTTCCGGATGCCCTGCAGGATCTCGTCGCTGCCCTCGGAGAGCTTCTTCTTCGCTCTCGTGCGGATGCCGTGCTCCTTGAGAAACTGCGCCGTGCCCTCCGTGGCCTCGATGTTGAAGCCGAGATCGTAGAACCGGCGGATGAGCGGCAGGGCCTCGTCCTTGTCGCTGTCCGCGATGGTCACGAACACGGTGCCCGCGTTTGTGACGCTCATGCCGCTCGCCTGCAGCGCCTTGTAGAGCGCGCGGTTGAGCGCGCGGTCATAGCCGATGGCCTCGCCCGTGGACTTCATCTCGGGGGAGAGGTAGGCGTCGAGCCCCGCGATCTTCGAGAAGGAGAAGGCGGGCGCCTTGACGTAGTATCTGGGCTTGTCCTGCCCGCAGAGCTCCGTGATGCCCTGCTCGGGAAGCGAAACGCCCAGCATGGCGAGCGTGCCGATGTCGGCAAGGCTCCGTCCGGTGGACTTGGAGATGAACGGCACGGTGCGGCTCGAGCGGGGGTTCACCTCGATGATATAGACGCGGTCGTCGCGGTCGACGATGAACTGGATGTTATAGAGCCCCACGATGCCGATGCCGAGCCCGAGCCGGCGGGTGTAGTCGAGGATCGTGTCCTTCACCTTGTCCGAGAGGCTCACGGCGGGGTAGACGCTGATGCTGTCGCCGGAGTGGACGCCGGTGCGCTCCACATGCTCCATGATGCCGGGCACGAACACGTTCTCCCCGTCGCAGACGGCGTCGACCTCGACCTCACGGCCGATGATGTATTTGTCCACCAGCACGGGCTGCTTTTCGTCGATGCGCACGGCGTTCAAGAGATAGTGCCGCAGGCTCTCCTCCTCGGAGACGATCTGCATCGCTCTGCCGCCGAGCACATAGCTCGGGCGGACGAGCACGGGGTAGCCGATGCGCGCCGCGGCCTCCACGCCGGCCTCAATGTTCGTCACGGCCTCTCCGGGCGGCTGCGGAATGTCGAGCTCGAGCAGGAGCTTTTCAAAGCAGTCGCGGTTTTCCGCGCGCTCAATCGCGTCCGGCTGCGTGCCGATCATCGGAACGCCCCGCTCCATCAGGGGCTCGACGAGGTTGATCGCCGTCTGTCCGCCGAGGGTGGCGATGACGCCCTTCGGCTGCTCGAGCTCGATGACGTTCATCACGTCCTCGACCGTGAGCGGCTCGAAATAGAGCTTGTCGGAGCAGGTGTAGTCCGTGGAGACGGTCTCGGGGTTGTTGTTGATGATGATCGCCTCATACCCTGCCTCGCGGATGGTCTTCACGGCGTGAACGGTGGAGTAGTCAAACTCCACGCCCTGCCCGATGCGGATCGGGCCCGCGCCGAGCACGAGAATTTTTTCCCGCTCAGAGACGACGGATTCGTTCTCCTGCTCATAGGTGGAATAGAAATAGGGGATGTAGCTCTCAAATTCGCTCGCGCAGGTGTCGATCATCTTATAGACCGGCACGATGCCGAGCGCTTTTCGCTTCGCCGCCACGTCCGACTCCGCGCACTTCCAGAGGTGGGCGAGGTGCCGGTCGGAAAAGCCCATGCGCTTGGCACGCCAGAGCGCGTCGGGGTTGAAGGGGTCGTCCTTGATTTCCTTCTCAAGCGAGACGATGTTGTGGATCTTATCGAGGAAGAGCATGTCGATGCCCGTGATGTTGCAGATGCGGTTGTAGTCCACGCCGAGCCACATCAGCTGCGCGATGGCGAAGATGCGGTCGTCCGTGCCGATTTTGATGTACTCCATCAGCTCCTCGATCGGCATGTGATGGAACTTCGGCATGTAGACGTGGCTCACGCCGATCTCGAGCGAGCGGATCGCCTTGAGGAGACTCTCCTCAATCGTGCGGCCGATGCTCATCACCTCGCCCGTCGCCTTCATCTGCGTGCCGAGCTTGTTCGAGGCGCCGGCAAACTTGTCAAACGGGAAGCGCGGCATCTTCGTCACGACGTAGTCGAGCGTCGGCTCGAAGGAGGCGGGGGTGTTCGCGATCTGAATCTCATCGAGCGTCATGCCGACGGCGATTTTCGCCGAAACACGGGCAATCGGGTAGCCGCTGGCCTTCGAGGCGAGCGCCGAGGAGCGGCTGACGCGGGGGTTCACCTCGATGAGGTAATACTTGAAGCTCTCCGGATCAAGCGCGAACTGCACGTTGCAGCCGCCCTCCACCTCGAGCGCGCGGATCAGGCGCAGCGCCGAGTCGCGCAGCATGTGGTATTCGCGGTTCGTGAGCGTCTGGCTCGGCGCCACGACGATGCTGTCGCCCGTGTGGATGCCCACGGGGTCGATGTTCTCCATGTTGCAGACGGTGATGGCGGTGTCGTTCGAGTCGCGCATCACTTCATATTCGATTTCCTTGTAGCCCTTGATGCTCTTCTCCACCAGCACCTGATGGACGGGGGAGAGGGCGAGGGCGTTTTTCGCAAGGGCAGCGAGCTCCGCGTCGTCGTCGGCAAAGCCGCCGCCCGTGCCGCCGAGCGTGAAGGCCGGGCGCAGCACCACGGGGTAGCCGATCTCGCGCGCCGCCGCGCGGCATTCGGAGACGGAGGTTGCGATCATGCTCGGGAGCACCGGCTCGCCGAGCGCCTCGCACAGCGCCTTGAACTTCTCGCGGTCCTCCGCGCAGGCGATGCTCTCCGGCCGCGTGCCGAGCACCTCGACCTGGCACTCCTGCAGCACGCCCTGCTCCGAGAGCGCCATCACGAGGTTCAGACCCGTCTGACCGCCGATGCCGGGCACAATCGCGTCCGGGCGCTCATAGCGGATGATGCGCGCGACGTATTCCGGCGTGAGCGGCTCCATGTAGACCTTGTCCGCAATGGCGGTGTCGGTCATGATCGTCGCGGGGTTGGAGTTTGCGAGCACGACCTCATAGCCCTCCTCGCGCAGGGCGAGACAGGCCTGCGTGCCTGCGTAGTCAAATTCGGCGGCCTGACCGATCACAATCGGGCCCGAGCCGATCACGAGGATCTTGTGGATGTCGGTTCTCTTAGGCACGGTGGTCCGCCTCCTTTCCGAAGAGTGTAAACTGCGTTCCGCCCCCGGCCTTGTGCTGCTCGAGCAGGCGGATGAACTGGTCGAAGAGATAGCCGCTGTCCTGCGGGCCGGGCGCGCTCTCCGGGTGATACTGCACGGAGAAGACCATGTCGCGCTCGCACTTCACGCCCTCGATGGTGTTGTCCAGCAGATTGATGTGCGTCGCCTCGAGATCGGTGCCGGCGAGCGACTCGGCCTTCACGGCGTAGCTGTGGTTCTGGCTCGTGATCTCGAGCTTTCCGGTCTCGAGATTGCGCACGGGGTGGTTGCCGCCGCGGTGGCCGAACTTGAGCTTGTAGGTCTCGGCGCCGTAGGCCAGCGAGATGATCTGGTGGCCCAGGCAGATGCCGAAGATCGGGAGCCTGCCGCGAAGCAGACGCACGACCTCCGCCACCTCGGGCACGTCCTGCGGGTCGCCGGGGCCGTTGGAGAGGAAGAGCCCGTCCGGCTCCATGAACTCAATCTCCCGCGCCGTCGTGTTGTAGGGCACGACCGTCACGTTGCAGCCGCGCTCGTTGAGCGAGCGCACGATGTTCAGCTTCATGCCGCAGTCGATGGCCACCACGTTGAACCGGTGGTTCGACGTGCGCGAATACCAGCGCTTGCGGCAGCTCACGCGCTGCACGAGATCCTGCGGCAGCCGCGCCACGCGGAGCTTCTCCAGCGCGGTCTCGGTGTCGGTCTCCATGGAGGTGATGAGGCACTTCATGCTGCCCGCGTCGCGAATCTCGCGCGTCAGCTTTCTCGTGTCCACGCCGGAGATGCCCGGCACGCCGCACTCCACCATCAGCTCCGAGAGCGTCTTGGTGTAGCGGAAGTTGGAGGGGTTGTCGTTGTATTCACGCACGATCAGCGCGCCGATTGTAGGCGTCTTCGTCTCAAAGTCCTCGTCCGTGATGCCGTAGTTTCCGATGATCGGATAGGTCATCACGACGGCCTGCCCGGTGTAGCTCGGGTCGGACACGATCTCCTGATAGCCGACCATCGAGGTGTTGAACACCGCCTCGCAAACGGCGTCCTCCGCCGCGCCGAAGCCGAAGCCGTAGTAGATGCTGCCATTTTCCAAGATTAGCTTTCGGTTAAAATTCTGCATCTCTTCACTCTCCACTCTGATATACGATTTCTCCGTCACACACGGTCATCTTGACTCTTCCGCTGACCTTCCACCCGTCAAACGGCGTGGCTCTGCCCATGGAGGCGAAGTCTGCGGGGTCGATGACCCATTCCTCGTTCGGGTCGAACACGCAGAGGTCAGCGCGCGCTCCGATTTCGATGCCGCTCTCGAGCCCGAAGCGCCCTGCAGGAGCTGCGGTCATGCGGTCAATGAGCGTCTCCATCGACACGATCCCGGTCTTGACCAGCCCGGTGTACAGCACCGGCAGGCTGCACTCGAGCCCGACGACGCCCATGAGGCTCTTTTCCAGTCCGCGCGACTTTTCCTCCGCCGTGTGCGGGGCGTGGTCGGTGGCGATCATGTCCACTGTGCCGTCGAGAAGCCCCTGCCGCAGCGCGTCGCGGTCGGCCTTCTCTCGGATCGGCGGGTTCATCTTGAACCGCCCGTCCTCCTGCAGATCGTCCTCCGTCAAAAGCAGATAGTGCGGCGCCGTTTCGCAGGTGACGTTCACGCCGCGGGCCTTCGCCTCCCGGATGATCTGCACGCTCTCCTTCGTCGACACATGGCAGACGTGGTAGGCGCAGCCGGTCTCCTCCGCGAGGCGCACGTCGCGCTGCACCTGCGCCCACTCGGACTCGGAGCAGATGCCCCGGTGGCCGTGCGCTCTGGCATAGGCGCCGTCGTGGATATAGCCGCCGCGCAGGAGCGTCTCGTCCTCGCAGTGGGCGACGATCACCTTGCCGAGCGCCTTCGCGCGCAGCATGGCGGCGCGCATCATCTCGTCCGACTGCACGCCCTTGCCGTCGTCCGAAAAGGCGAAGGCGTCCTTCGCCATGCCCTCGAGATCGGCGAGCGTTTTACCCTTCTCGCCCACGGTGATCGCGGCGTAGGGGAGCACGCGGATCACGGCGTCGTCGCGGATGCGCTGCAGCTCGGCGTTCAAGTGCTCCACGCTGTCCGGCACGGGGTTCAGGTTCGGCATGGGGCAGACGGTTGTGTAGCCCCCGCGCGCCGCCGCCATGGTGCCCGTGCGCATCGTTTCTTTAAAAGAAAAACCCGGGTCTCGCAGATGAACGTGAACATCTGTAAGTCCGGGTAATAAGAAACAGTTGTGAAATTCAAAAACAGGAATCCCCTGAACGGGCTCGGCAGGGGGCAAAAGCTGGGCGATCTTGCCGTCGGCAGCGTGCACGTCCATGGGAACAAACATTCCGTCCAAAAAGACACGGCAGCCGCGAATCAGCATCTCCAAGACCCTCACATCCTTCCGGCGGAATTATCTTCGATATTTTAGCAAGGGAGGGGAGGGGTGTCAATGCCAAAAAACCAATTTTGGGGCTTTGTCCAACGATTCGCGCCGAACGGCAAAAAAGACCGGGATTTTGCCCATCACATGTCAGCGAAATACGCAAACGACCCGTCCGGCTCCAGCAGTACGACGCGGGCAAAATGCCAGAGCGTCCGCCGCTCGTCGTCATACTTCCACCGCTCGGTAAAGAGCGCCGCCGCGAAACCGCTCTCCGACGCTTCCGGAAAGTACGCGGTCAGGTCATTGTCCGCCAGATACTGCCGGAAGTCCGCGAGCGTAAATTGATCGCAGCTGCCGCTGAAGATGCGCAGATGCGCCTCCAGCGTGACGAGCTCCACGCCGTCCATCTCCGCCAGCGGGAGAAAGAGCGGATGCATGGAGGTGTACTGCTTGTTCCGATCCGGGAACGGCGGACGCTCCTTCAGCCAGGAATAACGCGCGATCTTCTCGCGGATGTGTGCGTTCTGCTCCGCCACCCGCGCCTCGGCCGCCGCGGCGGCCTCCGGCGGCGCCGGAATGCAGTCGGCCGGGTCAAAGCTGTCGTAGGTGCGTCTGTCCGGATACATTCCGCCGGCGATGACCCACCGGCCGATCAGGGCGCCGGGCTCCGCCGCGCCTTCCTCCGCCTGCGCGTACCGCGGCTCAAACCGCAGGGCGATCCAGATCGCATCCGGCTCGCCGGCCACGGTGAACCAGTCGCCGATGCGCACTTCTCGTTTTTCCATATCTGCTTCCTATTCCGACAGTCTGCCGGTCTCATACCAGCGAACTGCCTTGCGCATCAGCGCCTCCGTCACGCCGAACTGCTCGGCGAGATCCCAGAGCTCTGTGTGCCCGGCTGCGACGGCCTTTTCCAGCGCCTCGCGACCGATGAGCGCTTCGATCTCCCATTTGTCGGCGCGGTTTTCATGCCGGGCGCGCACGTCGCAGGGGGAGGCGACGGTGTAGAACGCGCCCGTCATGCAGTGACCGAGCTCGTGGCCGAGCTTCGTTTTCTCGTCCGCTGCGCTCTGCACGCGAAAGGGGTCGATTGCGATGTGGCAGCCACCCTCGCTGTCCAGCAGCGAGAGCGCCTCCGTCTTTCCGAGCGGAAACGCGTCGACCGGAATGCGCTGCAGATCTGCGTAGCGATAGAGCTCCAGCAGGGTCATACGTTGATTCTTCTCCTTTTTTCCACAGCCAGGGGGGGTCAGAGCTTCTTCTGCTCCTTCTGGTGCTTGAGAAACGCGGCGTACTGCCGCACGGCGATGAGATCGTGGTCGTCCATCTCGCCGTCGCCCCAGAGGGCGAACTTCAGCTCCAGATCCGTAATCTGCCGGGGGCCTTCGGGGGGCGTCTCATCCTCCCAGCCCATCAGATAGGCCGGCGAGGTGTTCAGAATGTCCGCCAGCGGGGCCAGCAGATCCCCGGGCAGCTTTTCAATGTCGCCGCTCTCATAGCGGTAGACGGTGGCGGGGCTTTTGCCCAGCCGGGCGGCAATGTCCTCCACGGAATAGCCGAGCGCTTTTCTGCGCTCCTTCATGCGCTTGCCAATGGACATGTGGATCACTCTCCTTGTGGAAAGCATACCACACGGCTTGCGGAATCGCAAGCTGTCATTTTG
This sequence comes from Oscillospiraceae bacterium, assembly GCA_045112425.1. Lineage (GTDB taxonomy): Bacteria > Bacillota > Clostridia > Oscillospirales > Oscillospiraceae > CAG-103. The sequence goes on along the minus strand of JBGUHV010000265.1, from coordinate 13,368 downwards.
CACAAAAATTGCAAAATTGCGAAAATGTGCTTGACTTTTGCCTCAGCGTCGGATATGCTGAGGACAAATCGCAGAAACGCGATTCTGTTATGAGGCATTCACGAAAAAGGAGGCGGAACGAATGAAACGGGAAATTCGAGCCTGCCGCCGGTGCGCCGACCGGTTCTGGCAGGGAGACGTCTATTATGACGTGCCGATGCTCGGCGACTACTGCCCGGACTGCATGGACGGTCTGCTCGCCAAATGGCGGCGCACGGAGGGAGATGTGACCGATCGGCTATGAGCGAACCTATGCGCGCCTGAAGACCTGTGCCCGCACGGCGCACGAGCTGGAGGCGCGGCAGCGCTCGCTCCGGCAGGAGGCGGAGCAGCTGCAGCGGGAGCTCGACGCGCTCCATGCGCGCTATGCCGAGCTCAGCGCCGAGCGGGCGCGCACGAATGCGGCGCTCAGCCGCCGCCGGGCGGATCAAAAGCGGATGGAGCGGTTTCTCTCCGCCGTGCCGGAGGCGCGGGATCGGGAGCTTCTGCGCCTGCGCTATATCGAGGGGCTCACCGTGCCGCAGCTACAGCATGCGCTCGCGGCGCAGGGAATTTATTACGGACAGCGCCATGTGGAGCGGCTGCTCGCCGCGGCGGAAAAGGCCGCGGAGGAGCGCTGGCCAGGCTGGGCGCAGGAGGAGGTACAGCATGAGAGACAGAGCCGCTGAGGAAGCGCGCTGCGATTCGTTTTTCGACTGGCTGCCGGAGGTGTCCTGCCTCGGCTGCCGCCATTACCGCCAGATCCACGGCGGCAATCTGAACCGCCGCGGCATGGTCTGCCACTATCTGCTCGACACCGGACAGGCCCGCGGCTGCCCCTTCGGCAGCGGGTGTATTCACAGATAGTGTAAAAGCAAAGAGGTACAAAAAATCTCCCCGGATCCTTCCGGGGAGATTTTTTCAGTGTGGAGTGTGGGGTTAGGAGTGTGGAGTTTAAAGGATCGCCTTCGGCGATGATTCCAATCGTTTGCGACAGCAAACACAGCTTTTAAACTCCACACTCCACCTTCCACACTCCACACTGGCTTACAGCCGTGGTCCTCTATGCTCACGTTCATACATCCACGCCTTCACTCTGCTCATCGGCATGCGGCTTTTCTGGAAGGCCATGCCGGTTTTGGTCTGCACGAAGGCGCGAAAGCCCGCCTCGTCGCCGCCGAGGGCGTTCTTCGGGATCATGTAGCCCCCGCGGTCGCTCGTGAAGAGATAGAGAAACTGCCGATCCTCGCCGAGCTTCTGCACCGCGCCGTAGCCGACGGGGTCGAGCTCCTCCTCGTCCGCCTCGCCGGGGTGATAGACAATGCGGATCTGCCCCTCCTCAAAGAAATAGCGCGAGGAGGGAAACTTCCCGCCGTCCGCCTCGATGGCGGCGATGAGCTTGCGCGCGGTGTGGTTGGCAGAGGCATAGGTGCTCGTGAGCAGATAGGTGCCGTAGGCCAGCAGGAGGATGCCCCAGATGTGTTTAAAATAGAACCCGCCGACAAGAATCGCGGCAATCGCCAGCACGTTTCTGGCAATATAGTTTCGCACGCAGAAGAGATCATACTGCATGTGCGAGAGGGCGATGAGCGTTTTCTCGTCGTGCTTCATGGTGACGATGTAGGATTTTTTCATGGATTATTCCCTCGGCCTTCCCGTGCTGCCTCGCTCCACCAGCTTGCTTCGGTATTCCACTCTCGTGATCGGGTAGGCCGCGCTGTGGGTGCCGGCGGTCTCCATGCGATCCTTCAGCAGGTGAAACGCCCGCGCGCCGTGGTAGATCGTGCCGTGATCCACGGTGGTCAGCTGCATGCGCTGAAAGCCGGAGGGGAACACATTGTCAAACCCGCAGAGGCTGTAGTCCTCCGGCACGCGCTTTCCCGCCTCGATGAGCCCGTCGAGCACGCCGAAGCCGACCATGTCGTTGATCGCGACGATGCCGGTGATCTCCGGGTGCTGCATGCACTCTCTCGCGAGCTCCTTGCCGCTCTCGAGCTCGATGTCCGGGCTCTGGATCTCCTGCTCAAGCTGGTTTTCCTTGCAGAAGACCGTCACGCTGCCCTCGGGGCAGAGGCGGCGGAACGTGTCCTGCAGCCCCTCGCACCGGCGCACGCGCGCAATGTGGTGGTCGTTGAGCGAGGTGGTGAGATAGGCGATATGCTTATGACCTAATTTAATTAAGTGCTCCGCCACGATCTCGGCGGCGCGGAAGTTGTTCACATCCACGGTGTCGATGCCGAGCTCGTTTACGATATCGCCGACGGCGACAATCGGCGTGTGCCGGTCGATCTCGCGCGCCTTTTCCACCTGCAGCGGGTTCATGACGTAGATGATGCCCGCCACGCGGCGCTTTTCGAGCTGGCGCAGCAGCGTCAGCTCCGTCTGCGGATTCCAATAGGTGTTGTAGATCGCGGTGAGATACCCGCTCGCGAGCGCCGCGCGCTCGATGCCCATGATGATCGTCGTGTGGTAGGGGTTGTTCACCGAGGGACTCAGAATGGCGATCTGCTTCTGCTCGTGGCGCGCGGAGGGGGAGACGTACCCCAGCGTCTGCGCCGCGGCGATCACGCGCGTGACCGTCTCCGGCGTAAAGCGGTTGAGATCCTTGCCGTTCAGGATCATGGACACGCTTGCGGTCGTCACGCCTGTGATCGCCGCAACGTCCTTGAGCGTCACCTTTTTCGGCATAAAAACGCCTCCGTTCCCGGTTTTTGGTTTACAATTAAATTTAACCATAAAATTAAGCATTTTTCAAGCGACAATACACACAAAATTAAGCATTCAAAACTGTTCAAAGGGCTGAAAAGCATTGGAAGGGCTTGATATTTTGTTTAATAGCTTATATATTTTTAACTGCAATCGGCCGCTTTATTAAGCGGAAATTAAATTAGCATATTTTGGAAAGGAGAAAACCCCATGAAGAAGACCATCGCAATGCTTCTCGCTCTGGTCATGGTGTTCGCGCTCTGCGCCTGCGGCAGCAAGCAGGACACCGCCCCCGCCGGCTCCGCCCCCGAGGCCGCCGGTTCCGCTGACGACGATTTCCACATCGTCCTCAAGCTCAGCCACGTGTTTGCTCCCACCGAGCAGCTCACCGTCGAGATGGAGCAGGTCGCTCAGCGCATCTATGACCGCACCAACGGCGCCGTCGAGATCGAGACCTACGGCTCCGGCCAGCTCGCCGTTTACAAGGACAACCTCCAGCAGGTCGTCGACGGCGCCAACTGGATCGCCTGCGAGGATCCCTCTTACCTCGCCGACTACAACATCGACTTCGAAGCCCTCATCGCTCCGATGCTCTACACCAACCTCCAGCAGTATTCCTACGTCTGCCAGTCTGACGTGGTGAAGCAGATGTGCCAGGACATCGAGGACAACTACGGCATCCACGTCCTCGCGCTCGACTTCAACGTCGGCCTCCGCTGCCTGCAGACCAACAAGGAGATCAAGACTCCCGATGATCTCAAGGGCATGAAGATCCGCGTTCCCAACAGCTCCATGTACATCAACTGCCTGACCGCCATGGGCGCCACCCCGACCGCCATGGCCTTCTCCGAGACCATCTCTGCCGTGCAGCAGGGTGTTGTCGACGGTCTCGAGGGCAACATGAACGCTTACTCCACCAACGGCTCCGCTGAGGTTGCCAAGCAGATGAGCTTCACCAACCACCTCATCGGCACCTGCGGCGCTTACATCAACATCGACGTGTGGAACTCCATCCCCGAGGAGTACCGCGACATCATCCAGGAGGAGTTCACGAAGGGCGCCGCCGAGCTGACCCAGTTCACCGACGACAACTTCCAGACCACCATGGAGAAGCTCGAGGCCGAGCAGGGCTGCCACTTCAACGAGGTTGACGTGGACGCATTCAAGGCCGTCATGGAGCCCGAGTATGAGCGCATGGTCAAGGAAGACGGCGTGACCGAAGGCTTCATCCAGCAGCTGCAGCAGATCGTCGCCGAGTACGACGCGCAGAACGGCTAATTCATAACGAACCCAGCACAAAACATTCTTTGGGCTGCCTGCCAGTAGGCAGGCAGCTCTTTTCTTTTGCAGGGGTCGGCGTCCTCGACGACCCGTTTCATTCCAATAGAAAGAAGGTGCCCGGATGAAGAAGATTCTCAAGAACCTGGACGCGTATTTCGCCGGCTTCATGTTTGCCATCACGCTCGTGGTCGTCGTCGTCAACGTGTTCACGCGTTACTTTGCGAACTACATCATCCCGTGGGGCGAGGAAGTCGCCACCACCTGTTTTGTATACACCACGTTTGTGGGCGCCGCCTGGTGCCTGCGGACGCATCAGCACGTCGGCGTGGATCTGCTGGTCGATAAGCTCCCGGCGGGCGCGCGCAAGATCGTGCACATCCTCACCGATCTCATCATTCTCGTCACCAACGGCTACATCACCTGGCTGAGCTACCAGTTCGTCGTCTCCTCCAGCGTGAAGACCATGCCGATCCTGAAGATCTCCTCTGTCTGGCTGAACTCCGCCCTCATTCTGGGCTTCGGCCTCATGACGATCTATTCGCTGATGAATCTCATTAAGACCATCCGCGAGCCCGCGGATACCAAGAGAGGGGAGGCGACGGAGGCATGACCGGCTTTATCATCTATCTTCCCATCATCATCGCCCTCGCCCTGTATTTCACGGGCATTCCGATTGCCTACGCCCTCATGGCCGCGACGCTGACGTTCTTCACCTTCATTGATACGACCTCCCGTCCGTATCTGCTGATGCAGAAGTTCATCACGTCCACGCAGTCGTTCCCCTTCCTCGCCATCCCGTTCTTCGTCATGGCGGGCTCTCTGATGAACTATTCCGGCATGAGCGAAAAGCTCATGGCCTTTGCCGACGCGCTGACCGGCCACATGAAGGGCGGTCTCGCGCAGATCAACGTCCTGCTCTCCATGCTCATGGGCGGCTGCTCCGGCTCCGCCAACGCGGACGCCGCCATGGAGTGCAAGATGCTCGTGCCCGAGATGGAAAAGCGCGGCTACGGCAAGGGCTTTTCCGCCGCCATCACCGCGGCCTCGAGCTGCATCACGCCGATCATTCCTCCCGGCATCAACCTCATCGTCTACGGCCTGATCGCGGGCGCCTCCGTCGGCAAGCTGTTTGCAGCCGGCTACCTTCCCGGCTTCCTGATGGCCATCGTCCTCATGATCGCCGTGAGCATCATCGCGGGCAAGCGCGGCTACAAGCCCAGCCGCGACAAGCGCGCCTCCGCCAGGGTCATCCTCAAGCAGGCGGTCGACAGCCTCTGGGCGCTGCTGTTCCCCTTCGGCATCATCCTCGGCATGCGCTTCGGCCTCTTCACGCCGACCGAGGCCGGCGGCGTGGGCGTGCTCTACTGCTTCCTCGTGGGGAAATTCATCTACAAGGGCCTCAAGAAGGAGCACTTCATCCCCGTCTTCCGCGAGACCCTCGCCGGCACCTGCACCGTCATGCTCATCATCGTGTCGGCCTCCCTGTTCGGCTATTACCTCAACTGGGAGAACATTCCGAACATGCTGCTCGCGGCCGTCTCCGGCATCGCCAGCAACAAGTATCTGGTGCTCCTCGTGCTCAATGCGTTCCTGCTCATCGCGGGCATGTTCCTCGAGGGCGGCGCCGCGCTCATCATCCTCGCGCCCCTCATGGTGCCGCTGGTCAAGGCCGCCGGCATCGACCTGGTGCACTTCGGCATCATCGTGAACGTCAACATCATGATCGGCGGCCTCACGCCTCCCTTCGGCTCCATGATGTTCACCTGCGTCGCCATCACCGACTGCAAGATGTCCGAGTTCATCCGCGAGGTCATGCCGTTCATCCTCGCGCTCATCATCGCGCTGCTGCTCATCACCTACATCCCGCAGGTGTCGCTGCTGATCCCCAACCTCATTTACTAAGGGAGGCCATTTCATATGAAAGTAATGGCACACCGCGGCTACAGCGGCATGTATCCCGAAAACACGATGCTCGCCTTCCAGAAGGCCGCCGAGGCCGGCGCCGACGGGATCGAGCTCGATGTGCACAAGACCAGAGACGGTGTGCTCGTCGTCCACCACGACGAGCGCGTCGACCGCACGACCGACGGCACGGGCCGCATCTGCGATCTCACGTTCGATCAGCTGCGCCGCTTCAACGCCGCCGCGCGCTGGGAGGGAAAGTTTGGCTTCCAGCCGGTCCCCTCGTTCGAGGAATACTGCGCGTGGGCAGCGGGGGAGACCCTCTTCACGAACATCGAGATCAAGACGGACAACACCTTCTACCCCAACATCGAGCAGGAGGTCTGGGATATGATCTGCAGGTACGGTCTGCAGGATCGCGTCATGTTCTCCTCCTTCAACCACGTCACGCTCTTAAAGCTGCGCGAGATCGCGCCGGGCGTCGACGTCGGCGCGCTCGTGCTGGAGGACGGCATGGTGCGCGTCCGCCCCGGCGACTACTGCCGCGAGAGCGGCTTCCAGGCCTGGCACCCGTCGTTTGCATCGCTCAATGACGAGAATGTCGCCAACTGCAAGGCGGCGGGCGTCGCCGTCAACGTCTGGACGGTCAACGACATGGCCGCCCTTGAGCAGCTCTGCGTCTGGAACTGCGAGGGCGTCATTACGAACTACCCCGGCGTCGCAAAGGCGTACATTTCCGCGCTCGACGCATAAGAAAACAAAGGGCTGCCGCGTAAAGCGGCAGTCCTAACCATTCAGACAGTGTGGAGTTTGGAGTGTTGAGTGTGGAGTTTAAAGGTATCGCCTGACGGCGATGATTAAAATTCAAATCGTTTGCGTCAGCAAACACATTTTTTTAAACTCCACACTCCACCTTCCACACTCCACACTTATCACCGATATCGTTTTCATCTCACGGGAGGTATTCCATGACCTTTCTATCCTACTTCAACAGCCAGTTCACGTTCTCGCAGCATCTGGATCTGTGTCTGCGGCTCGTGATCGCGTGCGTCTGCGGCGCGGCGATCGGCATTGAGCGCTCCCGCCGGTTCAAGGAGGCGGGCATCCGCACGCACATCATCGTCTGCTGCGCCTCGGCGCTCATGATGGTCGTGTCGAAATACGGCTTTGTCGATCTGCTGCGAAGCGGCGTCGACTTTCCCGGCGTGCGCGGGGCGGACCCTGCGCGCATCGCGGCGCAGGTCGTCAGCGGCATCAGCTTCCTGTGCGCGGGCGTCATCTTCAAAAACGGCGGCACGGTCAAGGGTCTCACCACCGCCGCCGGCGTCTGGATCACGGCGGGCATCGGCCTCGCCGTCGGCGCGGGTATGCTCGTTCCCGCCGTGTTCACGACGGTGCTCGTCTGCCTCCTGCAGTATTTCATGCACCGCTATGCCATCGGCGCGGACGCCTTCAGCGCCGCCCGCCTGCAGTTCACGGTGAAAAACGGCTTCGACTTCAACTCCGCGCTCGAGCGCCAGCTGGAGGTATGGAATGCCCAGATCACCGACAGCATGATCACCCGCCGCCCGGACACGACGGAATACGATCTCACCGTCCGCATCCGCGATGAGATCACCTACGCCGAGTTCAAGGCCTTCACCACCGCGCGCGAGGACATCCTCTCGGCGTCCAACAGCCAGATCAAATAATCCGCGATAACAACCCACGTGTAACACTTTTGACTCCCGGGGCATTCTGCCCCGGGAGCCTGCTTTTTTAAAACCGTTGAAAATACAGGAAAAACGCGCTCCGGCGATTTGCCGGAGCGCTTTCTTTTGGTAAAGAACTGGAAAAATATTCATGTCGTGGCGCGAGGTGCCCTTTGTTGGTTAGGATGAACCTGCAAGCGGAAAGGAGGTGCGGCGATATGCACGATCAGGAATCCGGCGAGGTGCTGCGGGGCGCTGCCTGCGCGCTGCTGGCGCACAGGCTCTCTCTGGAGCAGGAGCAGGAGGCGGCCGAGCTGCTCGCGGCCATGGGCGTCTCAGAGCCGACCGGGGCGGACGGCCTGCTCCTCGGGCAGTATCTCAAGGCGCTCCGGGGCGACACAGCGGCGGCGAAGTTCGTGCGCGACGCGGCGGCGGAGGCGGCGCCGCCCGAGCCGGAGGCGATCGTGTTCGAGGATCTCAAAAGTCTCCCGGACGACGCGCTCTATGCCCTGCTTGCCGAGGCGCCGCCATGACGGACGGCAGGCTCCTGCGCGCCGAGCTCGCCCGCCGGGAGCTCGCGCGGCGGCATTTTCGGGATTATCTGCGCTATGTCCACGGCGCGGGATGGATCGAGACGGCCATGAGCCGGTACCTCGCCGACCGCGTGCAGGCGTTTCTCGAGGCCGACACCGGTCATGCCTTTGACGTGCTTCTCATCGAGACGCCGCCGCAGCACGGCAAGAGCATGACCGTCACGGAGGCGCTGCCGAGCTGGCAGCTCGGGCGGCATCCCGAGAGCCGCATCATCCTGGCTGCTTACAACGACGAGCTCGCCGAGCGCTTTCTCCGGCGCAACCGCGAAAAGCTCCTGCGCTGCGGCGAGACGCTCTTCGGCGTCACGCCCGGCGGCGTCAACCGCGCCTCGGCCTTTGAGCTCGCCGGCTGCCGCGGCGGCATGATCGCCCGCGGCGTCCGCAGCGGCGTCACCGGAAACCCCGCCGATCTCATTCTGATCGACGATCCGGTCAAAAGCCGCGAGGAGGCCGACAGCGAAACCTGGCGCGCCAAGGTCTGGGAGGAGTGGCAGAACAGTCTCAAATCCCGCCTCGCCGCCGGGGCGAAGGTCATCGTGATCATGACGCCGTGGCACGAGGACGATCTCGCGGGGCGGCTGCTGCGATCAGAGCAAAATGTCACGCTCCTGCGCCTGCCCGTCGCGGCCGAGGCGGGCGATCCGCTCGGGCGAAGACCCGGCGCCGCGCTCTGCCCCGAGCTCGGAAAGGACGACCGCTGGCTGCGCGACTTTCGCCGCAGCTACGTCTCCGATCCGCGCGGCGGCGCGCGGGCGTGGGCGGCGCTCTATCAGTGCGCGCCGCGCGTGGAGGAGGGAAACCTCGTCCGGCGGCAGTGGTGGCGGTATTACGATCCCGCCGCCGTCGGCGAGTTCTCCGCCGAGGTCATCAGCGTGGACGCCGCCTTCAAGGGCACGGAAAAGAGCGACTTCGTCGCCGTCACGGTCTGGGGCAAGCGCGGAAACGACTATTATCTCCGCCACATTGTGAACCGGCAGATGGGCTTTTCCGAGACGCTGCGCGCCATCCGCGCCGTCGCCGCGCGCTTTCCGCATGCCCGCCGCGTGCTCATCGAGGACAAGGCCAACGGCCCTGCCATCCTCGAGGTGCTGCGCCGGGAGCTCTTCTGCATCCCGGTCGACCCGAAGGGCGGCAAGACCGCCCGCGTCAACGCCGTCTCGCCCGCCATCGAATCCGGCCACGTCTTCCTCCCGGAGGGCCTGCCGGGGCTGGATGCCTTCCTCGACCAGTGGACGGCCTTCCCCAACGCCGCGCACGATGACATGGTCGACAGCTCCACACAGGCGCTGAGCTTTCTCTTAAACGCCCCCGGAGAGAGCAGCGGTGCCTCCGAGCCAAACGAGGAAGCGGAATTTACTGCGGCGGGGCTGTATGACGTGTACGGATAAAAGAGTGTGGAGTTAGGAGTGTGGAGTGTGGAGTTGAAGGGATCGCCTTCGGCGATGATTTCAATCGTTTGCGACAGCAAACTCAATTTTAAACTCCACACTCCACCTTCCACACTCCACACTGACTGAAAGGAGTGATCCCTTGATCACAATCATCATTGGCATGCTCGGCGCGGCTTTGGTGCTCTGCGCCTTTGCTGCCGGCTTTCTGCTCGGCGCGCGCAGACGGCGCCGCGCCGAGCCCGAGCCGCCGAGCGAGACTGAGCGGGAGCGGCTCATCAGCGAGCAGCGCGCGTTTCACACGCTTCTGCGCTACAGCCCCGAGATCGCCTACGGCGAGACGATGACGGCGGGGGAGGGCTGATATGGAGGAGCGCAAAACCCTCGCCTGGCGGTATTACGAGCAGGGCCGCGCCTATAACCTCGGCCTGCGCCCGAGCCTCTATACCGTCGTGAACACGAACATCGAGTTTTTCACCGGCAACCAGTGGCTCGGTCTGCCGCAGACGCGCGCCATGGCCGCCCTGCCGAAGCCCGTGTTCAACATCATAGGGCGCGTCACGAGCCTCTTCGTCGCCGCGCTCACCTCCGGCGCCGTCGCGCTGCGCTTCGAGCCGCTGAGCCACTATGACGGCGAGAATCTCGCCGACCCCGAGACGGACGCGAGCGCCTATGCCACCGCCGAGGTGGAAAACCTCTTTGAGAAGTTCCGCATGGAAAGCCGCGTGCGCGAGGCGCTCTTCGACGGCGCGCAGACCGGCGACTACTGCGCCCACTTTTTCTGGGATCCCGACGCCGTGCCCTACGGCGGCGCCTTCGGGCCGTACCGGGGCGAGATCCGCATGGAGCTGATCGACGGCGTGAACGTCATGTTCGGCAATCCGAACACGCCGGAGGTCGAGCGCCAGCCCTACATCCTCATCGTCGGGCGCGACACGGTGGCAAACCTCCGCGCCGAGCGCGCACGGCACCGCAAGGCTGAGCCCGAATCCTTCATTCAGCCGGACAGCGAGACCGACGGTCAGGCCGGACAGGGCGGAGCGCAGGAGCTGCACGGCGCGGACGAGAACGAGAAGTGCCTCTTCGTCTATCTCTACGAAAAGCGCACGCACCGCGACAAAGACACCGGCGAGACTGTCACCACCGTCTTCGTCACGAAGGCGACGCGCACCGCTGTGATCTATGAAAACGTGGACACCGGGCTCACGCGCTACCCCGTTGCCTGGGGCAACTGGGAGCGGCAGAAGAACCAGTATCACGGGCGCGCGCTGGTCACGGGCATCATCCCGAACCAGATCTTCATCAACTCCATGTTCGCCATGGTCATGCGCCACCTGCAGCTCATGGGCTTCCCCAAGACGGTCTACAATCAGGATCTCATCGGCCAGTGGAACAACGAGGTCGGTCAGGCCATCGGCGTGCGCGGTCTGCAGCCCGGGCAGAGCATGGGCGAGGTTGCGGCCAATCTCCAGCCGGCGGACATGTCCGCCCAGATCATCTACGCCATCGACAAGGCCATGGCCTACACCAAGGAGTGCCTCGGCGCGACGGACGTGCAGATGGGCGCCGCGAGGCCGGACAACACCTCCGCGCTCATGGTGCTGCAGAGTAACGCCGAGATCCCGCTCGAGAACACGCGCGCCCTGCTCTATCAGTGGGTTGAGGACATCGGCGCGATCCTGCTCGATATGATGGGCGCCTATTACGGCACGCGCCCGATTGTGCGCACGCGGCGCTTCCGCGAGCCGGTCACCGGCGGCGACGGTGCGCCCGCGCTTGATCCCGCCACGGGGCAGATGCAGCTGCGCGAGGTGACGCGCCGCGTGTCGGAGACGTTCGATTTCTCGCAGTTTCGCCGTCTCTGGTTCAACGTCCGCTGCGACGTCGGCGCCACGACCTATTTCAGCGAGATCGCCATGGTGCAGACGCTCGACAATCTCCGCCGCGACGGCACGCTCGACGTCATCTCCTACCTTGAGCGCGTGCCGGACAAGCTCATTCCGAAGAAGGCGGAGCTCATCGAGTCTCTCCGCGAGCGGCTCGCCGCCGAGGCGGAGCCGGAAGCCGAGCCCGAGCAGGAGGCGCGCCACACGATGGGCGCCGAGCTCGACCCGGTGCGCCGCGTGCAGAATCTGCCGCAGAACCTGCAGGATCGGTTCGACCGCCTGCCCAAAAGCGCGCAGCGCGCGCTGCTGAATCTGTAAAGATCGCAGGAGCCCAAAAAAGCGTGTCATTCTGAGCGAAGCGAAGCGGAGTCGAAGAATCCTGGCAGCGATACCGGACGGAGGCTGGCAGCTCTGTTTTGCTGCCAAGCCAAGATCCTTCGACTGCGCACTGACGCGCTTCGCTCAGGATGACAGGAAAATGACTGCGATCAAAATGACAAGGAGGAACCGAAATGGATGAAACCAATGTGAATGCCGTGCAGCCCGATCCCGCGCCCGAGGCGTCGGAGCGCGACTTTTCCGCCGAGGCCGAGGCGCTGCTCTCCGCGCGCCCGGAGCTGCGCGGAAAGCCCCTGCCCGACGGCGTGCTGCGCGCGGCGCTCGAGGAAAACCAGCCGCTGCTGCGCGCCTATCTTGACCACGAGCAGCGCGAGACAGCCGCAGAGCTCGAGCGGCTGCGCGAGGAAAACCGCGTTTATCGCCAGAACGCCGAGGCCGCGAAGCGGTCGCCGGTGCAGGGGGCGGCCCATCCCGGCGGGGACGATCCGGAGGCCGACCCCTTCCTGACCGGCTTCAACGGCGCCGGCTGGTAATTTACCGTAATATAACTTATGTAATCGAAAGGAGACTTCCATATGTCTGGTGGAAAGAATCTTGCCCAGAAGTACAGCAAAACGATCGACGAGCGCTTTGAGCGCGAGTCGCAGGCGGTGCTCGCGCTCAACAGTCACTATGACTTCAACGGCGTTGACACCGTGAAGGTCTATTCGATCCCCGTCGTGCCCATGACGGACTACACCCGCAGCGGCCTCGCCCGCTACGGCTCGCCCGATGATCTGCAGCGCAACGTCCAGACCCTCAAGGTCACGAAGGACCGCGCCTTCACCTTCATCATCGACCGCGGCGACAAGCTCCAGAGCCAGATGGCCTCCGACGCCGGCCGCGCCCTCCAGCGCCAGCTGCGCGAGGTCTGGGTGCCGGAATATGACGCCTACGTCTTCCGCACCCTCGCCGCGAGCGCCACGGCCCACGGCAGCTACAGCACCGAGGCCATCACCAAGGCCAACGCCTATGAAGCCTTCCTCAAGGGCATGGAGGCGCTCGGCAACGCGAACGTGCCCGATGAGGGCCGCGTCGCCTTCTGCTCCTACGGCTTTGCCAATCTCCTCAAGCAGGACAGCGCCTTTATGCGCTATGGCGACAGCTCCCAGCAGATGCTCTCCCGCGGCGTCATCGGCGAGGTGGACGGCTGCCGCATCGTGAAGGTGCCGTCGAGCCGCTTGCCCGCGGGCGCGGCCTTCCTGATCGCGCACCCGCTCGCGGCCACCGGCCCCAAGCAGCTCGAGGACTATAAGATCCACGACGACCCGCCCGGCATCTCCGGCTGGCTCGTGGAGGGCCGCGTCATCTATGACTGCTTCGTCCTCAACGAGAAGGCGAAGGCCATCTATTACCACGGCTCGCAGCCGGTGCTGAAGGTGCTGAACGTCACCACCGTCGGCGGTGAGAGCGGCAAGTCCGCCGTCATCGTGGAGCCCGCCGCGCTCGAGGGCGCGAAGCGCTATGTCCAGACCAAGGCGAGCGCCGCGCAGCTCACCGCCGTGACCTACGGCACCGCGATCAC
>JBGUHV010000264.1:0-7637 GCA_045112425.1 Oscillospiraceae bacterium | reverse complement strand
CGGGAACCAATCCACAGCATCCTCTGCAGTGTAGCACACAGACGCCAAACAGGCGACTGTAGCTGCTGCTTTATATAATACAAGGGGTTATCCTCGAGCACGGGGAAATCATAGCGGTTCACGATCTCCATGACGGCGCGGCGGCGCTTCATCGTCCATGTGACGCCGGTGGGGTTCTGAAACTCCGGGATGACGTACATCATCCTGACACGCTCGGTCGTGCGCAGGATCTCCTCGAGCGCCTCGGGGATGATGCCCTGCTCATCGGTGGGAACCTCGACGAATTTCGGGCCGCAGAGCTGAAAGGCGTTGATCGCGCCGAGATAGGTGGGGCTCTCAACGAGCACCACATCGTCCTTGTTCAGAAACAGCTGCGCGAGCAGACTCAGCCCCTGCTGCGAGCCGGAGGTGATGAAAATCTGCTCCGCCGTACAGTCGGCATGAAAGACTTTGTTCATGCGTGCGGCGATCTGCTCACGCAGCGGGAGATAGCCCGCGGAGGAGCCGTACTGCACCGCCTGCTTGCCCTCTTTTGCGAGGATGGCGCGGTTTACTTCTTCCAGCTCACGGAGCGGAAAGAGCTCCTCGGCCGGAAAGCCGCTCGAGAAATTATACATCTCCGGCTTGCCCGCAAGCGCGAGCAGCTCGCCGAGACCGGAATCCTTCAGTTGATTTCCAAGATCAGAATAACGCATTGGTATTACCCCTCATTCTTCAAAGTGCGCACGGAACGACGCCGCAACGCCGGAATAATGCTGAATCAGGCTCAAAAGATCAAGCCCGTAAAGGATGACGTCAAACCCCTCGTCGATTCGCCGGCGCATATCCTCCTCGCCGCCGACAAAGATCATGCTGATTTTGCCGTTTGCCCGGCACGCCGAGAGAATGCGCGCGACGGCAGCGCAAAAGTCCGGATGCTCGAACTGCCCGTCGAGCCCCATGGCGATGCTGAGATCATACGGCCCGATGAGAATGCCGTCCACGCCCGGGAGGGCTGCGATTTCCTCGATCTGCTCGAGGCAGCCGACCGTCTCGCACTGCGGGATGAGGAGCGTTTTTTCATTGCTCTCGCGCATATAGGAGGAAAGCCCCTCAGCATAAGCCGCATCGTAGCCCCACTTTCCGTCGCGCGTCATGCAGTAGCCTCGCGCACCGAGAGGCGGAAACTTGGCATAAGAGACGAGCTTTCGCACCTGCTCCGCGCAATCCACGCACGGCACAATGACGCCCTTGGCTCCGACGTCCAGCGCGTGCAGCATGGCGCTGCGGCTTCCCTCCGCGACGCGGACAAAGGGCTCGATCCCCGCCGCGTCCGCCGCTGCGGCGCCGATGCGGACGTCGCCCCAATCCATGGGGCAGTGCTCCAGATCGAGCAGAACATAATCGAGTCCTGCCGCGCCGAGCGCCTCCACTGCGTCCGGGCTTCTCAGATGCATGATGGTGCCGAGCACCGGCAAACCTTTCCGCGTTTTTTTGAGCACATTGTTCTGCATGGCGTATCCCCCCGCTTTCGGATTTGTCGTCAGTTTACCAGAGCAGAAAGGCAGGTGTCCAAAAGAAAACCAATGGCTCTGCAAAGCACATTTCGAGCACGAAAAAAAGAACGATTCTGCCGCAATAGGGCAAAATCGTTCTTCTCTATAAACAAACCGGTTACCAGTGGCCGACCACGTCGAGCATGCCGCTGATATCGCGCTCGACGCGCTCTCTCGCCATGCCGCCGAAGCCGAGGCGGACGGCGTCGAACGCCGCGCGCAGCTGACGGCCGGAGTTTGCCATGATGGGCAGCAGCGTCTCGCGGGGGATCTGCGTGAAAAGGAAATGGCGGTAGTGCAGAATACGCGGGGAGATTTGGGAATAGATCTCCGCAATGACAGGATTTTGCGAGGCGTTGATCAGCTCCTGATGAAAACGGTGGTCGCTCTCCGCCATGGCAGCGACATCCCACGCCTTGCAGGCGCGAAGATAGTCCTTCAGACTCGCCTCCATCGCAGCGAGATTCTCTGCACTCGCCCGCTCGGCTGCCCAAAATGCCGCCTGACCCTCGATGGCAAGGCGGGCCTCCATCAGCTCGCGGCAGTCTGCTTTGTCAATCGCGGCAACCTGAAAGGACTGGCCCTTGCTCTGCGTAACAAGGCCGTCGCTCTGCAGGCGGAGCAGCGCGTCTCGAACCGGGCTGCGGCTGACGGAGAGGTCCTTTGCCAGCGCGGTCTCGGAGAGGCTCTCCCCCGGCGCGAGCGAGAGGTCGATGATGCTGCGGCAGAGCACCGCATAGATCGCTTCATTCAGATTGTAAAACGGGTGTTCCTCCATGCAGGCGTCGAGCCGCTGCTTGAGCATAGTTCTTCCTCTCCTTTTCTCTGATGCACTCAATATATAACATTTCCCCTGACGATTCAAGCGCCCCGGACAAATCCGGGGTGCCTGCGTATATCATTTGAGATAGTGAATGCGGCTCTCGTCGAAGCGATCCTGCTGCTGCCGCTCCTCGGCCGGGTAGCCGAGCGGGAAGATGGCGAAGGCGCGCAGTCCTTCCGGGATGCCGACGAGCTCTTCGACGGCCTGCATACGCTCTTCCTGCGGGGCAATGCCCATCCAGACGCCGCCGAGGCCCTGTTCCCCGCAGGCGAGCCAGAGGTGTTCCATGGCGATGCTCATATCAATCTGCGCATACATGGGCGCCCAGAGCTTTTCGCGGTAGGCCGAGACGATGACGACCGGAGCGTTTTTGGCGCAGCCGGAATAGGGGCTGACGGTGCTGAGCTTTTGAATCAGCTCTGGATTCGTGACGACATAGAACTCCCACGGCTGCTGGTTGCCGGCGGAGGGCGCCGCCATGGCGGCACGGAGGAGTGCGGTGATCTTCTCCGGCTCCACGGGCTTGGGCTGATATTTCCGGATACTGACGCGGGTATAGATCTCTTTCATGCTGCTCTCCCTTTCTTAGCCGTAAGAATGCAGGCCGGGCATGAGGGTATTGACGCCGACGAACGTGAAGAGCACAACCGGCACGGCGATGATCGCAAACCACGCCATGACCTTGCCGGAGCGCTTCTGCCGCAGGCGCAGATGGAGATAGACGGCATAGATGATCCAGGTGATGAGCGCCCAGACCTCCTTGGGATCCCACGTCCAGAACGCCGACCACGCCTGCTCGGCCCAGATGGCGCCGGTGAGAATCGTGACCGTGAGGAGCAGGAAGCCCACGGCGATGAGGCGGTAGGCCATGTAGTCCATCTGGTGGAGCTTGCGGGAATCGGCACTCTCCTTGCGGGAGAGGAGCAGCCAGCGCAGACCCGCCGCACCGGCCAGGATGAAGCAGGAATAGCTGATGGCAGCAGAGCCGATGTGGAAGCCGAACCACGCACTCTTGAGCGCGGGCATAAGCTCGGTGATCTCGCGCGGCTGCAGCGCGGCGTAGCTGAGGATCAGAAACGCTGCCGGCATGGCGGCGACGGCGATCCAGTCGGCATGGAAGCGGGCGTTCAGCACGATCATGATGAGCGCGACGCCCCAGGCGAAGGCCGTGGCAAACTCAAACTGGTTCGCAAGCGGCAGGCGGTGCGCCACGACGCCGCGGACGATGAGATAGACCGTGTGCGCCGCGAAGCCCACAAGGAACACGACCCACGCGACCTTGGTGAGGCCCGGCTTTTTGAAGCTGGAGCCGACGAACTGCAGCACTGCGCCGATGAAATACAGCACGATGGCGCCGAAAAACAGGATATTCATCAAAGTGTTCATTTATGGTTCCTCCTTCGGAGTCAATTCATCGGATTCCAGCAGCGCTTCGAGACTGAGACGCATGCCCTCGGGCTTCGGCCCGCCGACGGCGTAGCCCTCGTCATCGACCTTCACCAGAACGGGCTGGAGGAAAAAGGTGATATAGAGGCCGACCGTCATGAGCAGGAACGCGCCGAGAAGCAGGGCGTTCACGACCGTAGGCGTGTGCTTGATGCGTAGGCCGGGATAGTCGATCGGGTCATTGAAGCGAAAGCGCAGGCCGCCGGCCTCGAGCTCGTCGCCCGGGAAGGCCAGCATGGAGATATACTCCCCGTTTTCCGCCAGCTGCACCTGATAGATCGGATCCTCATAGCTGCCGACCATATTGTTGATGAGGGAGATGTTGCCGTCCTCATCCTCGACATAGCCGGGATAGAGCGTGTCATACCAGAGGCCGCTCGTGCCGTCGAGCGTGAGGAAGACGCTCTCAGTGAGCGGGAAATCCTCCGAGACGCCGCTCGAGAGATTCGTAGCCGTGATGGATCCCGCGGTGCCGTAGGTCTGCTGATAGATCTTATAGGGGCCGAAGTGCATCGGGTAGTTGACGCGGATGCGCTGCAGGTCGCTTTTTCGGCCGTCCGGCAGCGTGACGGTGATCTCGCTCGAGAAATCGAGGTCGCCGGCGTCGTTCTCGATGCGGAAGGAATCCACATGAATGTCCGTGCCGTCGGCCATGCGGATGCTCTCGCCGGGCATGCAGGTCTCGTCCGTGAGCGTGGGGAGATAGAGCGCGAGCGCGCCGAAGATGACCGTGAGCAGGATGGCGAGGTGCGTGAGGAAGGTTCCGTACCGGCCGAACAGATGCTTGGTATAGACCGTGCTCTCCTCTGTCTGCACCTGCTTGCAGTGCAGATCCTCCGCGAGATGGGCGCGGAGCTTTTCGACGCCTGCGGGCGTGAGCTTCTTTGCGTCCGGCAAAAGCCCCACGCGCCGGACAAAGCGGTGATCCTTCATAAGGGCGACGCCGCGCAGGATGGAGCAAAGCGTGAGATTCAGACACAGCAGCGCGAGCAGGACAATGAAATACCAGCTCTCGAAGATGTTATCAAGCTGCAGGGCGAGAATCGTGGGGTGAAACTGCGTATAGTTCTCCGCGTAATAGGCGACCTCCCGCTGCTGCGGGATGATCGAGCCCACAACAGAGCAGAGCGCGATCAAAAGCAGCAGAATGACGCCGAAGCGCATGGAGCGCAGGAAATTCCAGATCTTTTTCATTTCGTATCTTCCAAAATTCGGATTTTGTTTTTAGTATTCGGGCCGTCTGCGGAGCGCGCAGACGGCCCGGAATCAATTGTGAATGGGTGACTTACTTGAACATACCCATGGCCTGCTCGGTGAGCGCGGCGGCCTTGTCGAGGCAGCGGTAGGTCAGCGCGGAGTTGTGCGCGCCGTTGGAGTTCTCAACGAAAACGAAATCCCAGTAGAACTGCGCATCGCGGGCGACATTGCGGATGGCGTTGAGCTCATCCTCGGTGTAGTTGCCGGACTCCATGGCGGCGGTGATGGCGTGGTGGAGCTCCACGAGGTTCTCGCCGACCTCGGTGGTCTTGGCGATGACGTCCTCCTCCAGCGCGGTGATCTCGGCGACGAGATTGTCATGGCACTTGGAGCAGGTGTTGTTGATGAGCTCCTGATTCTCCAGCGGGCTGGAAAGATAGTGGTTCATGTACTTGTTGCCGTTCGCGTCAACGGCCTCGGTCATGTGGCAGTCGGCGCAGGTGAACTTGCCGCGGTGGACGCTGCCCTCGCCGAGGAAGGTCTCGAGCTCGGGGTGCTGCACCTTGATGACGCGAATGCCGGTGTTCGGGCTGGTAAAGTCCGCGAAGCCCTGACCGTTTTCATCGACGAGCACATTGTTGTAGTAATCGAGGATGGCATCGGGATCCATGGAGGCGAGGCTGTTGTGCGGAAGCGTGGTCGCCTTCGTGCCGGGGTCGAAGTAGTACTCAACATGGCACTGGCCGCAGGCGAGGTTCGCCGCGTCGATCTCAGCGAAGTCCGCGCCGACGGCGTCCGCCGCGTAGGCGTGGGTGATGACGATCTGGCCGGGATTCTCGCCGGGCTCGTTGGCGTGGCAGTTGTAGCAGCCGAGGGGCTCGTTGACCTGCTGCATGACGTCCTCAAACTTGAGGGCATAGGCGGCATCGCCCATGTTGTTCGTCATGACGGTGAAGTCCGGGGTCTTGCAGGTGAAGCAGTTGGCCAGCGGGTGCGGACGGGCCGTGCCGGTCACGTCGTCGATGACGTACATATGGCCGCGGGCGCTCTCATACTGCTTGGCGAAGCCGTAGCCGTCATAGAGCGTGACGAGATAGGGGAACTTTTCGAGATAGCTGTGGAACTCGCTGTTCATCTCGTTGGAGAACCAGGACTCGTACTCGTTCGGGTACATCTCGGCCCAGTCGCCGCTCTTGATGACCTGAATCTCGCTGTTGCCGGCCTCGGCCTCCGCAATCGTCATGGCCACGTTCTCGAGCTTGACGGTGCGCAGGTTGAAGGCCTTGGTGTCGATCCCGGCCTCGCGCAGCGCATTGACGATGGCCGTGCGAAGCGCCTCGGACGTGATGGTGGCGCCGCCGACAGCGTCGACGTCCAGATCCTGTCCGGCGATGATCGCCTTCGGGAGCTTCGTGATCGCCTCGGAGCCGATGCCGTCCGTCTCCTCCTGGGAGAGGACGCGCAGCTGATAGATCTGATCCTGATCCGCCACGACCTCGACCGTGATCGGGCCGTTGCGTCCGTCCGCCGTGCCCTGCACGGTCATGGCGGAAGCCGGCACGGCGCTGTTGCTCACGCCGACCGTATGCACCGTGTTCGCCCAGACGATGCTGAACACGAGAATTGCAAGCAGCAGAACGCCGCTGCAGACGCCGACAATATCGCTGATGCGTTCTTTCTTCTTCGTATCTCTTCTCATTGAAATGTCCTCCGAAAAGGCGTATTCCGAAACACTGCTCCATATAGGCAGAATTCCACATTCATTGTACACGATGTCACATTTCTTCGTTGTTGCGGCCGCAACATTATTCTCTTGCAAATATGATTTATAATGTGTAACAAGGTGAAACATACAGGAGGAGGTGCTTCCGATGTCTTCCGTTCCGGACGCGGTTGCCTCGGCGCCGATTTTCCACGGCATCAATGACAGCGACCGTGCGGCGCTGCTGGGATGTCTCAAGACCTATACGCGCAGCTACCGCAAGGGTGAATTCATTCTGCTCGAGCAAGATCATGTACAGGACGTCGGCATTGTGCTCAGCGGCACGGTGCATATGCTCAAGGAGGACGTCTGGGGCCGGCGGACGCTGCTGGACTACATGGAGCCGGGCGAGATCTTCGGCGAGACGTTCGCGCTGCGGCACGAGCAGGCAAGCCACGTCTCCTTTCTCGCCGCGACGGACATGAAAGCGCTTTTTCTCCCGCTGGATCACGTGCTGACGCCGTGCAAGAAGCAATGTTCGTTCCACACGGCGCTGTCGCGGAACTTTTTCCTGCTGATGGGCGAGAAGAATCTCCGCCTGATGGAGAAGATCGAGATCTCCGCGAAGGGCTCGCTGCGGGAGAAGATTCTCGCATATCTCTCCATTCAGGCGCAGAAGCAGGGCAGCAAATACATCAAGATTCCGCTCAACCGCACCGAGATGGCGAGCTATCTTCACGCCAACCGCAGCGCCATGACGCGTGAGCTCTCGGAGATGCAGGCCGAAGGGCTGATTGAGTTTGACGGGAACACGTTCGTGATTAAATAAGAAAACCACCGGTAAAACTGCAGGTGTAAGGTAAAGGTAGACACATGGAAACCACCATGATGTCTACCTTTTCTTTGTGTTAAAATGAGCAGGAGGTGAGGTGAA
>JBGUHV010000263.1:0-10336 GCA_045112425.1 Oscillospiraceae bacterium | reverse complement strand
TCACATGAAACACGAGATTCCCGTCTTGAACCTCCACTGTAAAGTCTGTCGACCGCAGCGAGAACAGCTGCCGCGCCTCCGCGCCTGTTTTCGTCACGCTGCCGATGGTGATCGTCTCCACACGCCCGGCGTTGTCGCGCCGGATCTCCCCGAGCCACTGCGCCGGATCCTCCGGCGGCTCGATCCCGAGCGCCTGCGCGGCGTCCGCTGCGGAGACGGTCACCGTCGTCTCAAAGCCCGGCACGTCCGCCGCCGTCTCCGGCGAAGGCACGCTCACGAGATAGGGCACCTCGCCCCAGAGCGCGGCGCTCGTCTCGGTCATTCCGCCGGAGCTGGAGTGAAACACCGCGCGGATCGGCTCGCACTCCCACGTCAGCACCATGCCGTCCGTAGAGCGAACGGCATTTCGGATGCGGCGCTGATTTCTCCGGTAATCCGCGCCCCAGTTTTCGCGCATCTCGTCTTCCGACACATATGCGCAGCAGCAGCCCGGATCATCGCACACCGCGGCGTCCGGATGCGCCTCCACGGGGTGCCCCATCCGGTCGAGGATATAGGTTCGCGCCGCGACGGCCTGCGCCCTGAGCGCCTCCGGCTCGAAGGAGGCGGGCATCTCCGCCGCCACCACGCCCGGGAGATAGTCGGCCATCGAGACCTCGGCGATTTCCCCGTCTGCCAGCACGGTGATCATCGTCTTCGCGTCGCCCTCCGGCGCCGGAGGGGAGAGCAGTCGCGTGAGCGCGATGCTCAGCCCCGCCGTGATCATCATCATCGCGAGCGAGAGAAAAAAGATGCGTTTCAAGGCGCCGCCTCCTTGACGAAGCTTGTTTTTGAGCGTAGAATAAATATCTACGACATTTTATTGGACTGGATTTGATATTATGCGAAACAGCGCTTATCCTCTTTGCATCACCACGCTGGTGGTCTCGGCCTTCGGCGTCTTCTTCCGCTGGCTGCAGAACCAGGTCGGCTTTGATGCGGAAACCGGCCTTGCCGTCGCCGGCTCCATGTGGCCGTACGTCACGGCGGCGTGGTTCGTCATTGCGGCGGTCATCCTCCTCGTGCAGAGCCGCCGCGCCATCAACCGCGACCGTGTCCGCCGTCCGGAGACGTTCGCGCAGGCGTTTCACCCCGTCGGCGGCTATACGGGCGTGCTCGTTCTGATCTGCGGCCTCCTCATGGCGGCGGGCGGCGCGCTGCTGTTTTTCACCGTGCCGTTCAGCGACAAGCAGCGCTCCCTGCTGCAGGTCGTCGCCGTTTTCGCAGTGGTCTACGGCTTCCTGTTCCCCTTCCAGCTGGCCGACAAGGGCGAGCGTCCGCGCGCGAGCACGGTTGTCTTCTCCGCCGTTCCGATTGCCCTCTTCGCGTTCTGGATCGTCGTGAGCTATAAGAGCAACATCGTCAACCCCACCATCACGGCCTACGCCGTCGAGATCATCACGCTCTGCGCGCTCACGGTCGCGTTCTATCAGGTCGCGGGCTTCGCCTTCGACCGGCCCCGCCCGATCCGCGCCACGTTCTGGGCGCTCTTCGCGGCGTTTTTGTGCTTCGTCTCCGTGGCGGATAAGCACTATCTCGCCGTGCACGTCATCTTTCTCGCCGCCGGCCTCATGCTCATGCTGCAGGCCTGGCTGATCGCGAGCAATGTGAAATCCATTGATGAATAATAATCAACCTAAAATGGGGCTGTTGCAAAAAGCGACAGTCCTTTTGATATGATCTGCGCAGTAAAAAGCATGTCATCCTGAGCGGAGCGCGACAGCGCGGAGTCGAAGGATCTTGGCTTGGCAGGAAAACAGAACCGTCAGCGTTTGTCCATCTGCTCTGCCAGGATCCTTCGACTTCGCTTCGCTCCGCTCAGGATGACAGAATTCTGGATGCGTATTATCAATGAAAACAAGGCGAGTTTTTCGCAGCGCGCTCTTTTTCATTTATGAACCTTTTATGAAGCTTTCGGTAAACTTTTTTGAAGTCCCTTGACTTTGGAAACAAAAGTGCTACACTCCCGTCATACCCTTTGAATATCCGAAAGGAGGATTCTGAATATGAAACTGAAAAAAAGAGCCATTGCGCTCCTCTTATCTCTGGTGCTGCTCGGCAGCCTCGGCCTTTCCGCTCTTGCTGCCAATGAGGGCGACACGCGCGTGACCATCGGCGCGGATCTGAATGCGGACGAAATCGCCGCGGTCTATAAGATCTTCGGCGTCGAGCGCGGTCAGGTGCAGGAGCTCGTCGTCACGAATGCGGACGAGCGCGCCTATCTCTCCGGCGTGGTGAGCGAGGCCGCCATCGGCACGCGCGCCATCTCCAGCACCTATCTCGAGGTGCTCGGCCCCGGCAACAACATCACCGTCAAGACCGAGAACATCACCTACTGCACGCCGTCCATGTACATCAGCGCGCTGGCCACTGCCGGCATCACGGACGCGAAGGTCATCGTCGCCGCGCCCTTCGAGGTCTCCGGCACCGCCGCCCTCACCGGCATCTACAAGGCCTATGAGGTCATCACGGGCGAGCCGCTCGATGAGCTGGCCAAGGAGGTCTCCTCGCAGGAGCTCGCCGTCACGGCGGATCTGGCGCAGCAGATCGGCGACGCCGACAGCGTCGAGATCGTCAACCAGCTCAAGCTCATCCTCAACGAGACCGTCAACATGACGGACGACGAGCTGCGGCAGCAGATCATCGACATCGCCGCGAACTATGACGTCACGCTCACCGACGCGCAGATCCAGCAGCTGATCGACCTTGTCCGCTCGCTCGAAAAGCTCGATACGAACGCGCTGCTCGAGAAGGTGCGCTCCGTGCAGGACAGCCTCAAGCAGTTCCTCTCCCTGAGTGAAAAGGCCTCCGGCTTCACGGAGTCCGTGCGGCAGTTCTTCCAGCAGGTCGGCGAGACGGCCGCGAACGTCTGGAACTACATCGTGAGTATCTTCAAAAAGTAAATCAAAAAGGACTGCTGCAGCAGTCCTTTTTTGATGATGCGCAGTAAAAAAGAATGTCATCCTGAGCGAAACGAAGTGGAGTCGAAGGATCCTGGCAGCGCAGCTGGATAGAACCGGATGGTTCTGTTTTTCTGCCGAGCCAGGATCCTTCGACTTCGCGCTGTCGCGCTGCGCTCAGGATGACAGGATTCCGGCTGCGTATCATGAAAAGAAAAAGGGCGTGCATGATCTACACGCCCTTTTTCGCTGTTTTCAGGATGATGATTGTTCGGAGCGATACAGGAAGGTCACAATGTGCGCGCGGGTGCAGTCGTCGCTCGGGGCGAAGCGCGTTTCCGTCACGCCGTTGGTGACGCCCGTTTCCACCGCCCAATGGACGGCGGGGGCGAAGTAGTCGCCCGCGCCGATGTCGGCGAAGCGGCTTGCCGCCGTCGCCTGCGGACAGCCGTTCATGCGCCACAGGAGCGTCACGATCTGGCCGCGGGTGCAGGTCTGATCGGGGCTGAACGTCGTCTCGCTCGTTCCGTTGGTGACGCCCGTTTTCACCGCCCAGCGGACGGCGTCGGCATACCAGGCGTCGGCATGGACGTCCTCAAAGGGGTTCTCAGTGCCCTTCCCATCGGGGCAGCCGGCGGCGCGCCACAGGAACGTGACGGCCTCGGCGCGGGTGCAGGTCTTGTTCGGGCTGAACGTGGTGGGGGAGGTGCCGTTGGTGATGTGTTTCAGCACCGCCCAGTCAATCGCCGCGTGGCTCCAGCTCTCCGGGCTGCGGTCGACGTCGGTGAAGGCTTTCGACGGGCAGTCCTCGCGCACGCTGAGGGCAAAGACGCCCTGCTTCGCGCCTTCGATGGGGCTCGTGGTTCTGCCGCAGGTGAGCAGCAGCGTCTCCTCGCCCTTGAGGGAGATCTCGGCGCGGTTGATTTCCTCCATGCCGGGCTCCGCGGCGGGCGTGAGGCTCTGGAAATACCGAACCGTCTCCGGCAGAATGTTGCCGTCCTCCGCGCTGCGCTCAAAGTCCGCGCGCCAGCTCGTGCGCGCCTCCGCCGGCTGCAGACCGTCCAGCCGCAGCGGCAGCGCCTGCGCGCCGTCCGGCAGCGAAATCTCCGCGCGAATGTCCAGATACGCCGGGAAGCGGACGGTCTGCATGTCACCGTCGGCAGAGACGGTCACGCGCTGATCGAGCGAGAACACGGCCGCGCCGTCCTTCGCCTCAAAGATCCGCACGCCCTCGCCGTCCATGGAGAGCGCGTCGTCCACGCCCTCGCGGAACAGCACGAGCCGCACGTTCGCCGCCTTCGGCACGGTGAGCGCGCGGTAGCCGCCGACGTAGTTTTCATCCAGCGAGGCGTTCCACGCCGCCACCTGCTCGGAGATATGCGAGACGATGATCTGATCGCCGGCGTACTTTAAGAGTGTGCCGAGATACTGCGAGCCGGTGCTCATCCGGTCATAGAGAAACAGCCGCGTCAGAACGGGGGAGAGGGCGTCCACGGCGGCGTTCACGTCCGCCTCCTGCGCCTTGAAGTCCTCCGACTGCAGCAGGATGGATTTGAGGATCGACGCCACATCCCGCGCCATTGACTGCGCGCCGGCCTCCGAGGGGATGAGGTCATAGTTCGCCTTGAGCTTTAAGAGAAGCTGCCCCGCGGGGAGGATGATGCTCGGGATGGCGCTGCCGATGCCGGCAAAGGCTCCGCCCATCGTGGCGCCGGGCTTGCCGAGCGCGATGGCCGAGAGCGTTCGCAGCCCCTCCTCGATCCCGCGCGCCGGATCGCCGTAGTTCTGCCGGTGCGTCACGGGGTCGGTGACCTGAATCACCGCGGTCGGGGCGGCGGGGTTATAATCCCACGCCCGCGAGGAGACGAAGGCGCTCACGAACTTGTCGAGAAATTCGTCGATGTAGAGCGAGTAGCCCTCGCCGTCTTTGTTTCCAATCGGCTCGCCGCGCCAGTCGCGGTAGGGCTGCAGCCCCATGCTGCTCACGTCCGAAACCAGCGCCTGCAGGCTGAAATTGTAGATCTCCACCGGCTTGTCATACGGGAAGACGGCGGGATCGGCGTTTTTCACCACCGGATCGGTCTCCGTGCCGTAGCCCGGGGCGAGTGTCTCGAGCACGCGGTACATGCGCGCGTAGTAGTCCGCCATGCGGTCGTTGTTCGTGTGGTCGGGCACATAGTAGTCCACGCCGAGGCGACCGTTGCCAAACTCCGCGGGCGACACACGCGGCACTGCGTCCATGCGGTTGAGAATGTTATGAATGTTCGGATAGACCGTGCCGTCCGGATCCTCCGAGAGCACGGCGGCGCCCGGCGCCTCAAACGTGTAGCCGTAGACGTCCTGCTTTGCGGCGAAGTAGGTCTCCGGGGCGGCGGCAATGTCGCCCGCTGTGAGATTTGCCACCGCGCCGCCGCGCGAGTAGCCCGTGACCCAGTATTTCACATGGTCTGCCGCCGTGACGCCGCGCGTCTGCAGATATTCCCGCAGTGTGCCGAGCACCTTCTGCGACGAGCGCTCAAAGCCGAGGTGCCGCCCGCTCTGACCAATCGTCAGGTTGCTGGCCCACTCTCCGGCGTAGCCGCCGCCGCGCACGCCGACGGCAATCAGCGTGCAGGCTTCATTGTTGTTCCCGTTCCATACGGTGATCTCCTTTTTCCCGATCACCACGCCGATGCTGTCCTTCGACGGGAAGGCGTTGAAGCGGTCCTCCGCTGCGGGATCGGGATCGTCGTTCACCGCAATGTCCGTAAAGCCGCACTGCCGCAGATAATCCTCCGCGCACTTGGAGTAGTCGCTGAAGTTCCTCGCGAGCACATGCTCGTTCGAGCCGAAGGCCGCGAGCGCGAAGTCCATCGACGCCGTCGCAAGCGCGGCGTCCGGCAGCTCCCGCCAGGTCAGCGCCTTGGCAGCGGGCGCGCTGTCATCCGACGGGGCGGCGAAATAATCGTCCGAATAGAAAAAGGGCTTGATATAGTCCGCGCCCTCCCACTGTGTCTCGCCGTCCGGCGCCGTGATGCCGGAGGCAAAGCTGAACGTGCCGAACTGCATCGCGCCGACGATGGTCTCGTTCAAAACGGGCGTTTCGGCAGCCTGCGCCGTCATCGGCGCGAGCAGCGCCAGCTGCAGCGCCGCAAGCAGGCAGGCGAGCGTTTTTTTCACCATTGGTATCTCCTCCTCCGTTGGGGATGAAATCATTATACCATGCGCCCGGAAGGCGGTGCAATATGGAAAAGGGAAGCGATGCGAAAAACGCACTCAGCTCTGTTTGCTGATCTGCATCTGGAATCCTGTCATCCTGAGCGGAGCGCAACAGCGCGGAGTCGAAGGATCTTGGCATGGCAGTAAAACAGAACAATGGGCTTCTATCTAACTGCTCAGCCAAGATTCTTCGACTCCACTTCGTTCCGCTCAGAATGACATATTTTTGCTGCGAAGCAAAATAAGGACTGCTGCATTTTGTGCAGCAGTCCTTATTTTACAATGCTTTCAAAATCCGCTCAATCAGCTCAACTCTCTTAAACGGCGTCATAATATAGAGTCCGTCCGTGTACGGCGCGATCTGCTTTGCCGTCTCCGCCGAGAGCGCCACGGCGAGATCCTCGCACTCGGCACGGCTCTTGCCCTCGTAGCGGGCGATGATCTCCTCGCTCACGCGGATGCCCGCGATCTCGTTGTTCAGAAACACGGCGTTGCGGTGGCTTACCACGGGGAAGATGCCGCCGAGCAGCTTGCCGCTTAATTCCTCGCGCGCCCGCTGCAGGTTCTCCATCGCCTCCGGCGAGAGCACCGGCTGCGTCAGAAAGCCGCCCACGCCGGCCTCCTCCTTCTCCCTGGCCATATCGAGCTGGATCTGGAAGTTCCGCGCGTTTACGTTCAGCGCGCCGAAGATCCGAAAGGGCGTCCGCAGCGCGGTCTCATTCAGGCTCGACACGAACCGCGCGAGCTTTCGGGAGTTGAAGTTGAAGACGCTCTTGACCTCGTCGCGGTTTTCCGAGGGGATCGGGTCGCCCGTCACGAGCAGCACGTTGTGCACGCCCTCAATCGTGAGCCCGAGCAGCAGCGCCTTCGTCGCGTTCAGGTTGCGGTCGCGGCAGGTCATGTGCGGCAGCGGCTCCACGCCGAGCTCGCGGTGGATCTTTGCGGCGAGGATGCTGCTGTCGGCGCGGGGTCTGCCGATGGGGCAGTCCGCAATCGTCACGGCGTCGACGCCGGCGTCGCGCAGAGTGCGCACGCCGTCCATGAAAAAGCCGATGTCATCGTCCACCGGCGGGTCGAGCTCCACGGCCACAACGCGTTTTCCTTCCTCGAGCTTCTCCCAGAGCAGGTTCCGCTCGGCGGCCAGGCTCTCCGCCTCCGGCGCGCGCTCCGTCACGGAGACGCGCACGGGCGGGTGCGCCTCGAGCGCCGCTTTCAGCGCCGCGATGTGCTCCGGCGTCGTGCCGCAGCAGCCGCCGAGAATCAGCGCGCCGGGCAGGGAGGCCGCCTGCTGCATCTTCTCGGTGAAATACTCCGGCGTGCCGTGATAGACCGTCTTGCGGCAGACAACCGTCGGGTTGCCGGCGTTCGGCATCACGATCATCGGCGCGCCGTCGGTGCGGAGCGTCCGCAGGAACTTCACCAGATGGTGCGGGCCGGAGCCGCAGTTGAAGCCCGTCACGTCCACGTCCGCCATGGCCCGCGTGCGGTCATAGAGCGCCTGGCCGAGCAGGCCGTCGCGCGAGACGCCGTCGTAGCCCACGGCGTAGGACACGATGAGGAAGGCCTCCGGGCACTTCGCTTTCACATGCGCGGCGAACTCCGCGATGCCGTCGGTCGTGCTCAGCGTCTCCACGAGAAAGTGCGTCACGCCCTCGTCGAGAAACAGATCCGCCTGCCGGATGAAGCACTCGGCGGGCGTCCGCCCGCCGCCGTCCGGCGCGGGGCCGATGTCGCCGAAGACGATCGCGCCGAATTCCGCCGCCGCGCTTCGGGCTAAGCGGCAGCCGGCGCGCAGCATCGTCTCCGCCTCCGCCGTCTGCGAATAGGCGAAGTCCTCGCTCAGACCGTAGGTGTTGGTCTTCAGCGCCATCGCCCCGGCGCGCAGATAGGCGCGGTGGATCTCCAGAATCTCAGACGCGTAGAGGAGGTTCGCCTCCTCACAGCGCACCTGCTCCCGCTCCGGCAGGGAGGCATAATAGGTGCCCATGGCGCCGTCAAATAAAAAGGTCTTTCCTGAAGACAGATAAGCTCTAATATCCATGTTCATCTCCGTTGATGCAGTTAGGAGTTAGGAAGTAGGAGTTAGGAGTTGTGGTGTCGGTTTGCGCCGACGGATTTGATTTCGGGTCATTCGTGAATGACCCCTACAAGAGAAGATCGCATTTCCCGTCTTTCGTAGGGGCGATTCACGAATCGCCCGCATACATCCAATCGCGCGAAGCGAACCGCTTTTAAACTCCACACTCCAAACTCCAAACTCCACACTGGTAGTTATCCCAAAACTATCTTCGCAATTTCTGACGCCTCTCTCGCGTCCTTGGCGTAGTAGTCCGCGTGCATGTGCAGGGCGTATTCCGGCGTTACGACCGCGCCGCCCACCATGATCATCGGCGGGTGCTCGAGCGTGTGCAGCTGGCGGATCGTCTCCTCCATGGCGGGGAGCGTCGTCGTCATCAGCGCCGAGAGCCCGACGAGGCGAATTTCGTCTTCCTCCACGGTCTGCACGATTACCTCCGGCGGCACGTCACGCCCGAGGTCGATCACCTCGTAGCCGTAGTTTTCGAGCACCGTGCGCACGATGTTCTTGCCGATGTCGTGAATGTCGCCCTTGACCGTTGCGATCACGAGCTTGCCCTTCTTCACCGGCGCGGCGCCCGTTCGGGCAATCGCCCCGCGGATCTCGCCGAAGACGCTCTGCGCCGCCTGCGCCGCGCTTAAGAGCTGCGGCAGGAAGAGGATGCCCTTCTCATACTGCTCGCCCACGAGATCGAGCGCCGGAATCAGTCGATCCTGCACGAGCCGGAGCGGCTCCTCGGTTTCGAGCAGCGTCTTGGCGATTTTCGCCGCGTCGCCCTTCATGCCGCGCATGATCGCGTCCTCGAGCGTGAGCGCGCCGTCGGGCGTCTTGGGCTTCACGGCGGCGGGCTGGCCTGCAAACCGCGCGATGAACGCCGCGCTGCCGTCATCCTCGCCCGAGAGCACGCGGAAGGCCGCCACCGCGTCCATCATCTCCGTCAGATTCGGGTTGATGATCGGGAGCGTCAGCCCGCAGTGCATCGCCTGCGTCAGAAAGCTCTGCGTGATCAGGTTCCGGTTCGGCAGACCGAAGGAAATGTTCGACACGCCCAGCACGATCTGCAGCCCGAGGCGCTCGTGCACCTCGCGCACGGCGCGCAGGGTCTGGGCGGCCTGCTCCTGCTGGGCCGAGACCGTCAGCGTCAGGCAGTCGATCCAGAGATCCTCTTTCTCAATGCCGTATTCCCGCGCCGCCTCGAGGATGCGCTCGGCGATCTCCACGCGGCCCTGCGCCGTCTGGGGGATGCCCCTGCTGTCGAGCGTGAGACCCACGACGGCGGCGCCGTATTTCTTCACCAGCGGGAGAATGCGCGCCATGACCTCCGGTTCGCCGTTGACCGAATTGACGGCCGGCTTGCCGTTATAGACCCGCAGCGCCGCCTCGAGCGCGCGCGGGTCGGAGGAATCGAGCTGCAGCGGCAGATTCACCGCGCTCTGCAGCTTTTTCACCACGCGCGGCAGCATCTCCGCCTCGTCCACGCCGGGGTAGCCGACGTTCACGTCGAGAATATTCGCGCCCGCGTCCTCCTGCTGCACGGCGAGCTCGAGAATATAGTCCATGTCGTTTTCCAGCAGCGCCTGCTGGAAGCGCTTTTTGCCCGTGGGGTTGATGCGCTCGCCGATCACGCGCACGCCGTCGATGCGAAGCGGCGCCACCGGCGTGCAAACGAAGCTCACGCAGTCGTATTGGCGCTCCACGGGGCGCTTTTCCTTCAGCGCCTGCACGGTCGCGCGGATGTAGTCCGGCGTCGTGCCGCAGCAGCCGCCGAAGATTGTCACGCCGAGATCGGCAAAACCGGCCAGAAGCTCGGCAAAGCGCTCCGCGTCCATATCATAATGACCGTCCACCGGGTCGGGCAGACCGGCGTTCGGCTTTGCGATCACGGGCAGGCGCGTGCTGCGGCAGAGCGTCGTCAGAACGTCCGTCAGCTGATCCGGCCCGACCGAGCAGTTCACGCCGATGGCGTCCGCGCCGAGACCCTCGAGCGTGCGCGCCATGGATTCCACGGTGCAGCCCGTGAAGGTGCGCCCGCTCTCCTCAAAGCTCATCGTCACAAAGACGGGCAGGGAGGTGCGCTCCATCGCGGCTAAGAGCGCCGCCTTCGTCTCATAGAGATCGCTCA
>JBGUHV010000262.1:0-8381 GCA_045112425.1 Oscillospiraceae bacterium | reverse complement strand
GCTCCATGGTGAAGAGCGAGCCGTTATAGGCAAGGCGAAACGAGCCCTCGAGGCGGAGCTCGTGAAAGCGCTCCTTCGCCCAGGGGGCGATGTCCTTGGCCCAGCTCTGCTCGGAGGCGAAGAGCGGCAGCCCTGCGAGATCGGCGGCGCGAATGGAAGCCTTTTGCGCGAGCGGATCGCCCTCCGGCAGGAGGAGTCCGAAACGGTCGCCCTCCGGAAATGGAAGAGATTCATACTTGCGCGCATCCGGCGTCTCGCAGATGACGGCGAAATCCAGCAGCCCGCGGTCGAGCTTCTCCGTAACCTGCTCGGTGTCGCCGCTGGTGATGTGATAGTGCAGCCCCGGCGAGAGCGCCTTGAGCGTGTGCAGGCCGCGGGCGAGACGGCGGATCTGATAGGACTCGGCGAGACCGAAATAGAGCTCGCCCCCCGTGAGATCGCCGAGCGAGAGAAACTCCTGCTCGATCTTATCCGCCATGGAGACGAGATCCTCCGCCCGGTCGCGCAGGAGCGCGCCCTCCTCGGTGAGCTCGATATGGAAGCTGTGGCGCAGGAAGAGCTTTTTGCCGAGCTCATCCTCGAGGCTGCGGAGCGCCTTCGAGAGCGTCGGCTGCGTGACGTGCAGCAGCTCGGCGGCGCGGGTCATGTTCTCCTCGCGCGCGACGGCGAGAAAATAGCGCAGGGTGCGGATCTCCATGTTCATCCCTCCGTGATATGAATAAAACGAATATCATGATATTCATTATAACCATTAGCGACGGATTACGCAAGCGGTTATAATGAAACCAGAGAACACGGAAAGGAGCACGCGATGGACGACTGGAAACACATCAGCGCGTGCATGCAGAACGCGGGCTGCAGAGACGAGGAAATTGCGCGGGCGGAGGCTCTCTGCCGCGCAGGCACGGCGGAGGAGCTGCTGCGCTGCCTCCGACTCTGCCGCAGCTCGCAGCTCGAGGCGCTGCACGAAAAGCAGAAACAGCTTGACCGGCTGGACAATCTGATCCGCCGGACACAGAACCAACTTTGAAAAGGAGAACGAATCATGAAGCCTGAACAGCTGACGCTCACGCAGGAATGGGACAAGACCTTCCCGAAAAACGAATTTGTGGATCACTGCAAGGTGACCTTTGTCAACCGCTACGGCATCACCCTCGCGGGAGATCTCTATATCCCGCTCGGCGCGGAGGGCAGGCTGCCCGCCATCGCGGTCTGCGGCCCCTTCGGCGCGGTGAAGGAGCAGTGCTCCGGGCTCTACGCGCAGCATCTCGCGGCGCTCGGATTTGTAACGCTGGCGTTCGACCCCTCCTTCACGGGCGAGAGCGGCGGGAATGTGCGGTACATGGCCTCGCCGGATATCAACACCGAGGACTTCATGGCGGCGGTGGATTTCCTCTCACTGCACGAGCGCGTGGATGAAAACCGCATCGGCATTCTCGGCATCTGCGGCTGGGGCGGCATGGCGCTGAACACTGCGGCGCTCGACACGCGCATCAAGGCGACGGTTGTCTCCACGATGTATGACATGACGCGGGTGAACGCCAAGGGCTACTTTGACTCCGAGGACAGCGAGGAGGCGCGCTATGAGAAGCGCAGAGCCATGTGCGCGCAGCGGCTGGAGGATCTGAAAAACGGCGAATACAAGCTCGGCGGCGGCGTGATCGATCCCCTGCCGGAGGATGCGCCGTTCTTCGTGAAGGATTACTACGACTATTACAAGACCAAGCGCGGCTACCACGCGCGGTCGCTCAACTCCAACGGCGGCTGGAACGTGATCGGCTGCGAGTCGTTCCTCAACCAGCCCATCCTGCAGTACTCCAATGAGATTCGCAGCGCCGTACTGATCCTGCACGGCGAGAAGGCGCACTCGGTCTATTTCGGGCGCGACGCCTATGCGAACATGGTCAAGGACAGCAAGTACACGGACAACAAGGAGCTGCTGATCATCCCCGGCGCAACGCACACCGACCTCTACGACGGCGGCGGCGAGGACTTTATCCCCTTCGGCAAGCTCGCGGCGTTCTATGCGGAATATTTGAAATAAGAGAGGAGAAAAAACAATGGCACTGAAAGCAGAGCTCGGATTCGGCACGATGCGTCTGCCCGTGATCAGCGGGAATGCGACGGACTTTGACTATGACCATCTCAATCAGATGGTGGACGCCTATCTCGCAGGCGGATTCAACTACTTTGACACCTCCTACGTCTATCACAACGGAAAGAGCGAGGAGGCCGTGCGCAAGGCGGTCGTGGAGCGGCACCCGCGCGAGGCGATCCGGATTGCGACGAAGTTCCCGACCTTCCTGCTGAAGGCGGGCGACGAGGACAAGATCGAGGCCTACTTCCAGGAGCAGCTCGACCGCCTCGGTGTGGACTATATCGACTACTATCTGCTGCATAACTTCCAGACCCGCTGGTACGACGGCTACGACGGAAACGGCGGCGTGATTCAGTCGGAGCACCTGATCGAGCACGCGCTCCGCTGGAAGGCGGAGGGAAAGATCCGGCATCTGGGGTTCTCCTTCCACTCCTCGGCGAAGCTGCTCGACCGAATTCTGACCGAGCACCCGGAGTTTGAGTTCGTGCAGATTGCGGCGAACTATGTGGACTGGAACTCGCAGCTCGTGCAGGCCGGCGCTTGCTACGACGTGATCCGCAAGCACGGCAAACAGGTGATCATCATGGAGCCCGTGAAGGGCGGCGGTCTGGCGAAGGTGCCCGAAGCCGTTGAGAAGATGCTGAAGGCGAAGGATCCCGAGCGCTCTGTGGCCTCGTGGGCGATTCGCTTTGCAGGCTCGATGGACGGGCTGATCTGCTGCCTGAGCGGCATGAGCACGCTCGAGCAGATGGAGGACAATCTGAGAACCTACGCCGAGCTCGAACCGATTTCCGATGCGGAAAAGCGCTGGCTGGCCGAGGACGTGAACGCCGCCTACCGCGCGGCAGGCCCTGCGGGAGACCTGACAAAGTTCGAGGGGCTGAAGCTATACGGCGTGCCGGTTTCGGCGATCATGGAGGGCTGGAGAGTCTGCCAGCTGCAGCCGGACCCGGGCTTTTCCTGCGACAACAACTACCTGCTGAATGCAATCGCCGAGGAGGCGCACCTGAACTTTGCCGACGAGCTGCCGCGCGAGACGCTCGTCACCAAGGACGGCGAGGACGTGACGGACGCGGTCTACGCCGCCTATGAATGGCTGCGCGCGAACACCTTCTGAAAATGAAGCGCACTGCCTTTCTGCTCGCTGCGCTCCTGCTGCTCGCTGCCTGCGGGCGGCAGGAGGCGGCGGAGCCGACGGAATCCACACCACCGACGGAGGAGACGGAAATGATACTGCGCATTGACGGCACCGTGGTGCCGGTAACGTGGGAAGAAAATGAATCGGCGCAGGCGCTGCTGGCGCTCGCACCGCTGACAATTGAGATGTCCATGTACGGCGGGTTTGAGCAGGTCGGGTCTATCGGCACTTCCCTGCCGCGAAGCGACCGGCAGACCGCGACCGCGCCGGGCGATCTGGTACTGTATGCCGGTAATCAGCTCGTCGTGTTCTACGGCACGAACCAGTGGGCCTACACGCGGCTCGGGCACGTCGACCTGACGAGGGTGGAGCTCGAGGCGCTTCTTGCGGATCACGACGTGAGGATCACACTGGAGGCAAAGAAATGATTCTGATTCTCAACGGCAGTCCGCGGACAAACGGGCTCACGGCGCAGATGATCGGCGCGCTGCGCGAAGGCATCGAGGCGGCCGGACAGGAGGTGCGGCAGTTTGACATCTGCCGGATGAACATCCGCGGCTGCATCGCCTGTGAATACTGCCACACGAAGGGAAACGGCCGCTGTGTGCAGAAGGACGATATGCAGGAGGTCTATCCTCTGCTGCGGCAGGCGGAGACGCTCGTGCTCGCCTCTCCCATCTATTATCACAACATGTCCGGACAGCTCAAGTGCGTGATCGACCGGTTTTACGCCGCGCTCTTTCCGGAAAAGCCTGAGCCGCTAAAGCGAACCGTGATGCTCCTCGCCTCCGGCGACACGGAGGTTTATGACGGAGCGCTGTTTTCGCTGGAGGGCGATTTTGCGGGCTATTTGGAGCTGGAGACAACATATTTCACCGCGCACGGGTCTGCAGTGCCGACGGAGACGCTGGAGAAGATTCGGGAATGCGGACAGAAGCTGTAAAGCGGCAGCCCCCTCAGTCAGCCCGATGGGCTGCCAGCTCCCCCAGAGGGGGAGCCAGGACGGGAGGGGCTTGCCCTCCCCTGCGTTGCTTTTTTTGCCCTCCGGTTTTATAATTGGGAAAAGGAGGGATTTCGATGGATCTGGTTTCTGAATATGATTCTCCCCTTGGCAAGATCGTGCTCGCTGCCGACGGAGACGCGCTGATCGGGCTCTGGTTCAAGGGTCAGGCGCACTTCGGCGCCGGTCTGCGGGAGGCATCGGAGGGCGACTGCGCGGTGCTGCGCGAGACGAAGGCCTGGCTCGACGCTTATTTTGCCGGTAAAACTCCGGAGGCGCTGCCGAAGCTTGCGCCGAGGGGCACTGCATTTCAGCAGCAGGTCTGGCAGGCGCTGCTGCAGATCCCGCGCGGCGAGACCATGACCTACGGAGCGCTGGCTAAAACGCTCGGCAGTCACGCCCGCGCGGTGGGCGGCGCCGTTGGGCGCAACCCGATCTCCATTCTGATTCCCTGCCACCGCGTCGTCGGCACGGACGGCAGTCTCACCGGCTACGCCGGCGGAACGGAGCGGAAAAAGAGGCTGCTGGAGCTGGAAAAAAGCAGAGCGTAAACGGGTCGTCGAGGACGCCGACCCCTACGACGTCAGACCGGGCGCACTCCGCTCGCGGGGAAGCAAGGGATACGGAGCATGTCGCGACGCGCCTCACAGAGTTTGCCCGGCAGGGCAAATCAATTCTAATCCGTTTTTTCAGCGACATGTGCGGTGAAAAAACTCCATCGGGCGAGCGCGACGCTCGCCCCTCGTGCCGACCAAGCCGGGCAAAGCCCGGCGCGATAAGCACGAGTTTTCAAATAAAAAGAACGTGTTGCAAAAAGCAACACGTTCTTTTTATTTGAGTCTAATGATTAGTCCTCGTCGATGGCGATGACAACACCGGAGCCGACGGTACGGCCGCCCTCGCGGATAGCGAAGCGGAGGCCGTTCTCGATGGCGATGGGGGTGATCAGCTCAACGTGCATATCGACGTTATCGCCAGGCATGCACATCTCGACGCCGTCGGGGAGGTTGATGACGCCGGTCACGTCCGTGGTACGGAAGTAGAACTGGGGACGATAGTTGTTGAAGAACGGGGTGTGACGGCCGCCCTCTTCCTTGGACAGGACGTAAACCTGGCCGGTGAACTTGGTGTGGGGCTTGATGCTCTTGGGAGCCGCCAGAACCTGGCCGCGCTCGACGTCCTTCTTCGCGATGCCGCGCAGCAGGCAGCCGACGTTGTCGCCAGCCTCGGCGAACTCGAGCAGCTTGTGGAACATCTCAGTGCCGGTAACGGTGGTCTCGGTGGTCTCCTTGATACCAACGATCTCAACCTTATCGCCAACCTTGACGATACCACGCTCAACACGACCGGTAACGACGGTGCCGCGGCCGGAGATGGTGAACACGTCCTCGATGGGCATCAGGAAGGGCAGGTCAGCCTTGCGGTCGGGGGTCTTGATCCAGGTGTCGACAGCGTCCATCAGGCGCCAGATGCAGTCATACTCCGGAGCGTCCTTATCGGTGGACTCGCTGATCAGAGCGTTCAGAGCGGAGCCGGGGATGATCGGGGTTTCGTCGCCGGGGAACTCGTAGGTGTCGAGCAGCTCGCGAACTTCCATCTCGACGAGCTCGAGGAGCTCGGGGTCGTCAACCTGGTCAACCTTGTTCAGGAAGACGAGGATATAAGGAACGTTAACCTGACGGGCGAGCAGGAGGTGCTCACGGGTCTGAGCCATGGGGCCGTCGGAAGCAGCAATAACGAGGATGCCGCCGTCCATCTGAGCAGCGCCGGTGATCATGTTCTTGATATAGTCGGCGTGGCCCGGGCAGTCAACGTGCGCATAGTGGCGGCCCTGGATCTGCTGGCCGTCCTTGCCCACGCGGTCATAGGTCTGATACTCAACGTGCGCGGTGTTGATCGTGATACCACGAGCCTTCTCCTCGGGGGCCTTGTCGATCTGGTCGTAAGCGGTGAACTCAGCGGCTTCGGGATCGGCGAGGGCCAGCACCTTGGTGATGGCGGCGGTCAGGGTGGTCTTACCATGGTCGATGTGGCCGATGGTACCGATGTTGACATGAGGCTTGGTTCTGTTGAAAGTCTGTTTCGCCATTAGAATTTCCTCCTAGTAGAATTGGTTTTTCAAAAATTCCTTTTTCTTTCGAGTTGCGGTTATATGCAAAGCACTCTCGTGCATCTTGCGTCAGTTGCTCGCGTGGATAATCTTCTCCTGCAGAGACTTGGGCAGCTCGATGAAGTGGCTGGGCTCCATGCTGTAGGTGGCGCGGCCCTGGGTCTTGCTGCGCAGATCCGTGGCATAGCCGAACATGGAGCTGAGGGGAACGTCCGCCGTGACGATGGCGGCGCCGTTGCGGATGTCCGAACCGGAGATCTGGCCGCGGCGGGCGTTGATATCGCCCATCACGTCGCCCATATAGCTTTCCGGCGCGGTGACAACGACCTTCATGATCGGCTCGAGCAGGGTGGGTCCGGCCTTCTGGCAGGCCTCCTTGAACGCCATGCTGCCGCAGATCTTGAACGCCAGCTCGGAGGAGTCAACCTCGTGGAAGGAGCCGTCAACCAGCGTGACCTTGACGTCCACGACCTGATAGCCGGCGAGCACGCCCGCCTGCATCGCGCCCTGAATGCCCTGATCGACACTGGGGATATACTCCTTCGGGATCGCGCCGCCGGTGATCTGGTTGACGAACTCATAACCCTTGCCGGGCTCGTTCGGTTCGACCGTGAGCTTGACGTGCGCGAACTGACCCTTACCGCCGGACTGACGCACATAGCGCGTATCGACGTTGGCGGCGCGGGTGATGGTCTCTTTGTAGGAGACCTGGGGCTTACCGACGTTCGCCTCGACGCGGAACTCGCGCAGCAGACGATCCACGATGATTTCCAGGTGGAGCTCGCCCATGCCGGCGATGATGGTCTGGCCCGTTTCCTCATCGGTGTAGGCTTTGAAGGTGGGGTCTTCCTCTGCAAGCTTCTGCAGAGCGACGTCCATCTTCTCCTGACCGGCCTTGGTCTTGGGCTCAATGGCGACGCGGATGACCGGCTCCGGGAACTCCATCGACTCGAGGACGATGGGGTCGCGCTCATCACAGAGCGTGTCGCCGGTGGTGGTGTTCTTCAGGCCGACGGCCGCGGCGATATCGCCGGAATAGACGGCGGGAATATCTTCGCGGTGGTTGGCATGCATCTGGAGGATGCGGCCGAGACGCTCACGCTGTCCCTTGGTGGAGTTCAGGACGGTCTTGCCCGCCTCGAGCGTGCCGGAATAGACACGGAAGAAGGCCAGACGGCCGACGTAGGGGTCGGTCATGATCTTGAACGCCAGCGCGGAGAACGGCGCACTGTCGTCTGCCTCGCGGTGGAGCTCCTCGTCCGTCTTCGGATGAGTGCCGCCGATGGCGGGGATATCCAGCGGAGAGGGCATGAAATCGACGATTGCGTCGAGCAGCTTCTGCACGCCCTTATTTTTATAAGAGGTGCCGCACACGACGGGAACCATCTCCACCGAGCAGGTGGCCTTGCGGATGGCGGCGCGGATCTTCTCGGTGGGGATCTCCTCACCCATGAGATAGAGCTCGGTGATCTCATCGTCAAAGACGGAGACCGCATCGAGCATCTTCTCGCGGTATTCCTCCGCGAGCGCACGCATATCCTCGGGGATCTCTTCGACGCGCATGTCCTTGCCGAGATCATCGTAGTACACGTCCGCCTTCATCTCGATCAGGTCGATGATGCCGCGGAAGTCCGACTCAGAGCCGATGGGCAGCTGAATGGGAACGGCGTTGCACTGCAGACGATCGTGGATCATGTCCAGCACGTTGTAGAAGTCGGCGCCCATGATGTCCATCTTGTTGACGTAGATCATGCGGGGAACGCCGTAGTGATCCGCCTGTCTCCAGACGGTTTCGGACTGAGGCTCAACGCCGCCCTTTGCACACAGAACCGTCACGCAGCCGTCGAGCACGCGCAGAGAGCGCTCAACCTCGACCGTGAAGTCGACATGGCCCGGGGTGTCGATGATGTTGATGCGGGTGCCGTTCCAGAAGCATGTGGTCGCGGCGGACGTGATCGTGATGCCGCGCTCCTGCTCCTGAGCCATCCAGTCCATGGTGGCAGTGCCTTCATGGGTTTCACCGATCTTGTAATTC
>JBGUHV010000261.1:0-10809 GCA_045112425.1 Oscillospiraceae bacterium | reverse complement strand
ACGGGGAAGCGGATACGGAGCTGTCGGGCCGCAGGCAAAGCCTGTGGCCCGGCCGCGCAGTGGAGCGCGCCCGTTACGACGTGGGCCAGGTATTTCCCAGATCCGGCCGGATCGGGTCGAAGATCTCATACGTATCATAGAACTTGCTGTACTCTGCGATGCACGCGCCGCTGCGCAGCGTCGTTCCGTCGGGGTGGAGACGGTCGCAGATGACGGCGGAGATGTCCTGCTTGATATAGGAGAAGGAGTTGATGCCCACGCTCGCGAACACGCGGAAGCCCTTGCTGTGCAGATACTGCATCTTCGGGCCGGTGGTGTGCCAGTCGTCGCCGTCCGGGCGTGCGCCGTGGGGGTAGAAGAGGATGGTCGTCGGGCCCACGAGCGAGCCGACCTCGTCGAGCCACTTCTCAGTGTCCTTCTGCACCCAGCCGAGATCGGTGCTCGCCGCGGCGAGGTTGATGTGGCCCCAGGTGTGGCTGCCGAAGGTCCAGCCGGTCTCCTTCAGGCGCTCGATGACGGGCTTGACCGCCTCGATCTCCTTCTGCCGGTTGGCCTCATACTCCTGCTCCGTGCCGGCGGGGATCTCGGAGTCAATCTGCGTGCGGTAGCCGAGGATGCCCTCATAGCCCGTGAGCGAGAAGATCGCCTTCGCGCCGTTGAGCGAGAAGTCCGGATGCTGATACACGAACTGGTCGAGAATCGGCGTTGCGTCGAGGTCCTTCGTCAGGAAGACCTCCTTCGTGTAGGGATCGGTGCACTCGGCCCAGATTTCCCCGTCGTCGCCCACGACGAGCTTGGAGGTGAAGCCCTCCTCGAGCATGTAGGGATAGTAGTTCACGTCGTCAAAGGAGATGATCAGCGGCTTTTTTCCCTCGGGGAGCATGAGGGTGTTGCGCACCATGTGCGTGCCGCTCTCGTCGGTCACCTCGCTCCAGACGTCCTCCATCGCGACGAGGATGTATCCGCGGTCATAGACGCTCTGGAGGATCTTGTTGTATTCATCCACCGTGACCATCCAGTCGTCCAGACCGAGCCGCTGCGACTCGGACGCGCCGCTTTCATAGAACGCGTACTTCGGGTAGGCGATGATCGGGTGGAAGAACAGGTGCTCCACCACCTGATCCGGGCCCCAGGCCTGCGTGAGCTGGCTCTCGGACCAGTAATTCTTCACCGCGT
Organism: Oscillospiraceae bacterium; assembly: GCA_045112425.1. Taxonomy (GTDB): domain Bacteria; phylum Bacillota; class Clostridia; order Oscillospirales; family Oscillospiraceae; genus CAG-103. Next base: position 9,633 of record JBGUHV010000261.1, on the reverse strand, counting down.
CGTAGGGATCCTTCGCGCTCGGCGTCGCGGTCGGCTCCGGCGTCTGATCCGCCAGATCCACGGAGCCCTCTTCGACGGGGGTGTTTGCGGCGCTGTCGCCGCCCTTGTTGTCCAGCGCGTAGTGCACCAGCCCGAAGATCAGGGCGAGCACCGCAACCAGAATCATGAAAAACATGATGAACCTGCGGGAAATGTATTGCTGCACGTTTCTTCCTCCTGCGTTTTCTTCCGATTCTTCTTCTTAAACTTCCAGTCTGGGGATTGTTTTGGTCACATAGGTCTCCCGGTGCAGGGGGCGGAGACTGTCCGCCGCCCACCTGGCCTTCTCCGCGTCGGGGAAGAGCGCGAAGACCGCCGAGCCCGTGCCGCTCATGGCTGCGCCGTAAGCGCCGAAGCCGAGCAGCATGCTCTTGATGCTGTTAATGTCGTTGGCCCGCCGGTCGAGCACGTCCTCAAACACGTTGAACATGCGCTGGCTGAGCCCCTTCACGTCGACGCGCTCGAGCGCGAGCAGAATACCCGCCGTGTCCGGGCGGCAGCGGCTGGAGCGGCTGTCGATTCGGCTGAAAAGCTCCGGCGTCGAGATCGGGAAATCCGGCTTGCAGATCACCACGTCCGTCTCCGGCATCGGCGTGAGCGGGGTGAGCACCTCGCCGCGCCCCTCGGCGAGCACGGTGCCGCCGGCGATGCAGTAGGGCACGTCCATGCCGAGCTTCATGCCGAGCTGCTCGAGCTCCCGGCAGGAGAGGGGATGGTCAAAGTGCTCGTTGAGCGCGCGCAGCACGGCTGCCGCGTCCGAGGAGCCGCCGCCGAGCCCGGCGCACACGGGGATGCGCTTGCGCAGACGGACGCTCGCGCCCATGTCCGCGTGCCCCGTCTCCTCGAGAAAGAGCCGCGCCGCCTTGAGCGCGATGTTTCGCTCGTCGTTCGGCAGATAGCGCCGGTCGGACTGGGCGTAAAACTGCCCCTCCATGTTCAGGAGAATGCTCACGTCGTCGTGGTGCTCCACGCTCTGCATCACCATGCACAGATCGTGATACCCGTCCGGCCGCTTGGAGAGCACGTCCAGCGACAGATTCAGTTTTGCATAGGCCTTGGTGTAAATGACTTTCATGCGTTCCTCCAAAACCATGCTGCGGCATGGATGATCGTCATTATACGTATTATATACCAACTTGCGCCAATTGCAAAGAGGGAGCGGCGGACTATCCCTGAAAAAATTCTGAACCTTTGGGAATCTGCCGCGCCTGCCCAAAAACGTGACAGGCTGCGCGATGTGTCCGTTTTTTCTTTGCCGCGTGTGTGATATTATTACAAAATCAAAAACTGTTTCGGAAAGGAGTCTGCTTATGCAGCAGTTCACGGAAAATGCGATCATGGAGCATTTTGAGCAGATGCTCCGGGAGATGCCGTTTGATAAGATCACGGTCACCGCGCTCGCGCGGCACTGTGAAATCAGCCCCAACACGTTTTATTATCATTTTTCGGATATTTACGACCTGCTCGACCACTGGCTGGTGCGCATGCTCGAGCCCTATGCCAAAAGCTCCGAGCAGCAGTGGCAGGCGTCTGTCAAGCAGCTGCTGCACCGAATGAAGAAGGAAAAGAAGCTCGTCTATCATCTTTTTAACTCCATCTCGCGCGACCGGCTCGAGTGGCAGGTCTTCGGCGGAACATATGATGTGTTCTATGCCAATCTCTCCGCCCGGCCGGAGAGCCGGTGTGTCAGCGAGGAGGAGCTGCATGAGCTGGCAGACTATTGCTGCTATGCGTTTCTCGGCTTCTTCCTGCGCTTCCTCTGGAACCAGATGGACGCGGACGTGGACAGCGAGGTTGACCGGCTCAGCGCGCTGACCGAGCCCTTTGTGCATCAGGTGCTATGCGCGCATGCGAAAATGTCCGAAGATGCGCAAAAAGAGGACGAGTGACTGAGATTGTACCTTGTGCCGGGGCCATCCGGCGTGGTACGATCTGCAATAGAAAACGTCCGGCTCCCCCCAAAGACGTTTTCTCTCCATCCTCTACTCGCTCGAAGGATCGTCTCGCGACGATCCTTCGAGCATTTTCCGAAGAAAGGAAGGGATGAAGCCCATGATTTGGAACATTTTCCGCGCGGATCTGCGCGCGGTGGTGCGGCAGTTTTTTGCCTTTGTCATAGTGCTCGCTGTGTGTATCCTTCCGGCACTCTATGCCTGGTTCAATATCTACGCCAACTGGGATCCCTACGGCGGCACGGGAAACATCGCCATCGCCGTGGCGTCGCGCGACGCGGGGTATCGCTCCCCGGAGGGCGCGGCGGTCAACAAGGCCGAGGAGGTGATGGACACGCTGCGCGAGAGCCGGAGCATCCGCTGGGAGTTTCCCGCCTCGCCGGAGGAAGCCATCGAGGGCGCAAAGCGCGGCGACTATTACGCGGCCATCATTTTTTCTGAGGATTTTACCGCGCGCATGTATGATCTTTCATCGGCGCTCTCCGCCGACGAGCCCGCGCTCACATATTACGAAAACGGCAAGAAAAACGCTGTCGCCTCCAAGATCACGCAGACGGCGGCCTCTACCCTGCAGGAGACGATCAATCAGACCTATCTTCGCACACTGCTGAGCATGGTGTTTCGCAAGGGCGGGCAGGTCGATCAGGCGCTCACCGAGGCCGACGCCGCCGCGCTCGCCGCGCAGGAGCTCAGCCGCCTGCAGTCAGAGTTGGGGCAGTATGCCGATGCGATCAGCGCTGCGCGAGACGGCACGGCGCAGCTGTGCTCGCTGCTCGATGCCGGCGGGCAGCTGAGTCTGCCGGAGGTAAATGGCGGTGCGCTCGATGTCGCGGCCTCGCGGATTGCGCGCGCGAGAGCTGGCGCCGCTTCGGCGGCGGACACGGCCGAGGCAGGGCTGGATGCATCGGCGGAAAAGCTCGCGGCTCTCTCCGATGTGCTCGCTGCGCTGGAGCAGGGGGCGGCTCTGCCGCGCGCCGAGCTGAACGCGCGGCTTGACCGCGCTTTTGAGGCAGCTTCATCCGTGGAGGCGCATCTGCGCGCGCTGCGCGCCCTGTTTCCGGCCGAGAGCGCGCTGCCCGGCGCGGAGCTGGCGCTCTCCCGGCTCGACGGCCTTGTGTCGCGCGCAGAGTCCATCCGTGAGGCACTGCAGGCGCTGCGCGCGCCGGATGCGGATCTGAGCGGCTTGTCCACGCTCGCCGCCTCGTGGAGTGTGCAGGCCGGGCAGATGCGCGATCTTGTCAGCGGCGAGCTGCGCCGGGATTTTGACGCCTTTTTTGCCGAGCTGGATGCCGTTCTCGCGCAGACAGAGCCGATGCTCTCCGCGCTCGGCGATCTCGGCGGGGATCTTGGTCCGGTTGCCGACAGCGCCGCGCAGACGCTCTCGGGCGTCGAGCGCTCCCTCGGCGATCTGGAGCAGCTGCTCCGCGGCGCGGCGAAGGCGCTCGGTAATTTTTCGGCCGGGCTGGAGGAGCTCGATGCGCCGTCGCGTGTGCGCGCGCTCGTCGGCCTCTTCGGCGGGGAGGCGGATCGCTACGGCGATCTGTTTTCTGCGCTCGTGGACGTCTCGACGGAGGAGATCTATGCCGTCAACAGCTACGGCACGGCCATGACCCCGTTTTATTCCGTGCTCGCCATCTGGGTCGGCGGCGTCATTCTGGTTTCCATCCTCAAGGTGCAGACCGATGAGAACCGGTTTCCCGGCACGCGGGAGTCCGAGCGCTTTTTTGGGCGGTTTCTGCTGTTTTTCCTCCTCGGGCAGATTCAGGCGGCGGTCATCGTTCTGGGCGATCTGCACCTGCTGGGCGTGCAGGCCGCGCAGCCGTGGCTGCTCTGGCTCTCGGCTGCGGTCACAAGCATGGTGTTTGTGCTGCTCATTTATTCGCTCACGCTCTCCTTCGGCGATATCGGCAAGGCCATCGTGGTGGTGGTCATGGTGCTGCAGATCGCCGGCTCGAGCGGATCGTATCCGATCGAGATTCTGCCGCCGATTTTTGAGAAGATCTACCGCTTTTTCCCCTTTCCCTATGCGATCAACGCCATGCGCGAGGCAATCTGCGGCGTGTATCGGCAGGATCTTCTGGTGGATCTGCTCGAGCTCGGGCTCTTCGGTGTGCTGGGGCTGATCATCGGCCTTGTGGTGCGCCGCCCGTTTATGGGCGTCAACGCCTTTGTGGAGGAGAAGCTCGAGGAAACGGAGGTGCTCTGATGAAGAAAAAACGCGCGCGCCGCCCCGAGCGCTATGAGGCGCTCTATGCCGAGCTGCTCGCGGCGGCGGAGAACATGCACGAGGGCAACAAGCGCCGCATCCGGCGCGGACTCTGGGGGCTTTTGGCGCTGCCGACAGCGCTGGCCGTCATTCGCGCGGTCACGGATAGCAGCCGCATCGCCTTTCTGCTCGCGTGGGTGCTGGGCATGTTCCTGCTGTGCATCTATCTCATCATGATCGAATACGCCGACCATGAGATCTTAAAAACGCTCAACGACGTCACGCGCCGCGAGGCGGCGTTTGACGAGCTGCTTCCGGAGCTGCCGCAGGGTGCGGTGCTGCGCCGACTTGAGCAGCGTGCCGGGGCGAGGGAGGAGAAAACGCCATGAAACAAATTGTCCGCGTCTGGCGCGGCGATCTGCGCCGTGTCACGGCCTCGGTCGTCGCCATCGTGACGCTGCTCGGCCTGTGCGTTATCCCGTGCCTGTATGCGTGGTTCAATATCTTTTCCAACTGGTCCCCCTATGAGGCGGAGGCCACGGGCCGCATCCGCGTCGCGGTGGTCAATGCCGATGAGGGCGTGAAGATTATGGGCGTGCGCGTCAACCTCGGCAATGAGATCATCTCCGCGCTGGAGGGAAACACCGCCATGGGCTGGGTTTTCCTCTCCGACCCGGATGAGGCGCTCGAGGGTCTCTATGCAAGCGACTACTATGCCGCAATCATCGTGCCGGAGCGCTTTACGCTCGACGCGGTGAGCTTTCTCACGGGCGAGGCGAAAAACCCGAAGCTGTATTATTACGAAAATGAGAAGAAAAACGCCATTGCCTCCAAGATTACCGGCAAGGCCAAAACCGCGGTGCGCGATCAGGTCAACGCCGCCTTTGTGCAGACGGCGGCCTCGGTTCTGAGCAGCGCGGTGTCCGCCGCGAAGGCCGGCGGGCTCGAGCCCGCTGCGGTGCTCGAAAATCTCTCGGAGCGGCTGCAAGCGCTCTCCGAGCGTCTTACCGCGGCCGAGAATGCCGTTCGCGCCGTGCAGGATTTGTCATCCTCGGCGCAAGGGCTTGTGCGCGTGTCCGACACGCTCCTGAATGACGTTTCCTCCGCAATCGCCGCGGGGCAGAAGCCGATCGACGCGGCGGAAGGGGCCGTAAATGCCGCATCTGCCGCGGCCGACGGGTTCGATTCGGGATCGGTTGCGCTCCTGCAGGGGCTTGATCGGGATCTCGCGCTGCTCGAGCAGGATGCAGGCACCGCTTTTGCAGATCTCGATTCGTATCAGGCGTTTGTTTCTAAAGATTTGGCGGGCCGCGCCGCGCTCGCCGCCTCCATGCGAGAGAGCGCTTTCACGGCGGCGCAGGCATATGAGGCGCTGGGCCTGCGCCTGATCGCGCAGGGGCTCTCGGATCAGGCCGCGCGCTATGGCCGCGTGTATGATCTGCTCGCAGCGATGCAGGGCAGCGCCGATGCGGATTGGGCGTATGTCTCCGGCCGGGGCGAGGCGCTGCGCGCGGAGCTCTCGGGTGCGCGCGAGCAGCTCGCCGCGCTGTCAATTGCCGCGCGCGGTGAGGCAGAGGGCGCGGTGCGCTCGGCCGTCTCCGAGGCGCGCACCGCGCTGAGCGAGGCCGGCGGGGCGCTCTTGCAACTTGCGGGCGGCTTCGGCTCGGTCAGCGGCGCGCTGCAGCAGGGAAGCGCCGCCCTTTCCGATCTCTCCGGCGGTCTGAGCGGCACGGAGCAGACGCTCACGGAGCTCTCGGCTGCGGTGCGCGCGCTCTCGGCCGTTGTGGACCGGCTCTCCGGCAGCGCGCTGCTCTCAGAGCTCTCGGACGTGCTCTCTGAGGACGCCGAGGTGCTCGGAGCGCATCTTTCCTCGCCCGTCGCCATGCAGACGCAGGCGCTCTATCCGGTGCGGGAATACGGCTCGGCCATGGCCCCGTTTTATACCGTGCTGGCCCAGTGGGTCGGCTCGCTTCTGGCGGCGGTGCTGCTGCGCGTGCGCGTGAAGGACGGCGCTGATCTGCGCAGCGCAGAGGCCTTCTGGGGCCGCTACGGGCTCTATGCGCTCGTCGGTCTGATGCAGGGACTGATCGTCTCGCTGGGTGATCTGTTTTATGTGCACATCCAGTGCCTGTATCCGTGGCGGTTCGTGCTGGCCGCGTGCGTCAACGGGCTGGTTTTCAGCATGATCCATTTTGCGCTGGTCTATGCGCTCGAGAGCGTGGGGCAGGCGCTGGCTGTGATCCTTTTGGTCACACAGGTTGCCGGCGCGGGCGGCACCTACCCCGTGGAGGTACTCCCGGCCGTGTTTCAGAAGCTCTATCCCTTCATGCCCTTCCGCTATGCCATGGACGCCATGCGCGAGTGCGTCGCCGGCGCCTACGGCAATGCCTATTGGCGCTGCATTGGGCTCCTGCTGCTCTTTGCACTGGCGGCAGCGGTGCTGGGACTCGTGCTCTATCGGCCTGCGCGCGGGCTCAACCGCCTCATTCAGCAGGGCAAGGAGCGCAGCGAAATTATGCTTTGAGCGGGGCTGTGCACTTTGCAGCCTTTCTCCGAAAATCAAAGACTTTTCCTGTCGGGTGCAAAAATGCAAGACTCCGCCTGACCTCCCCATGGAAAAACATCCCTGCGTACGTTATGCTTGGGTCAATCAAAAACAAGAAAGGTGATTGACATGAAATCCAACAAAACGTTACGCACCATCATCGCCGTCCTCTCCGTTCTGGCGCTGATCGTGAGTGCCTCGGGCTTCTGTCGCACGGAATCGGAGCGCCAGAGCGCGGTTCTCGCGGCCGAGGATTTGATGGGCGACGCCAGACACGCCGAGGCCCGCGCCGAGCGGCTCGGCGAGCAGAACCGGATCTATGAGTCCGGCGCGCAGCCCGTGCGCACGGACAATGAAAACGGTGTGTTCTCCGATGACCTCGTGCGCTTGGTGGATTCCGAAAATGCGGAAAACCGCCTCTGGAGTGAGATCGGCTCGCTTGCCGCCCGCTCCGGAGTGACCGGCGGCGCGACCTACGCGGCCGTCTGCCGGGCGGCGGAGGAGGCCGGAGCAGACGCAATGCTGAGCGCAAACCACCGTGCCGCGGTCTATCAGGGCGCCTGCGCGCTGCTGATGGCGGCCGCGCTCATCGGGCTGACGCTCTGCGTCCTCTCCCGGGAGACGGGCGGAGACGCGCCCTCTGCCGAGGCGAAGCGGAAGGACGGTCACTGGCACGGTCACCGGCTTGCGCACAGCGCGGCCTGAGCGCGTGGCTGACATGCGGGAAAAGCGGACGGCCCTGGGCCGTTCGCTTTCTCTTTTGCGCGCGGCGGGTCGAAAAACGCCCGGATTGTTTTGACAATCGTGACGGCACATGATATAGTAAATATGTATTTTATGTACCCTTTGACGAAAAACGGTTCCGGGAGGTGAGGGCTTATGAACGGACCGTTCAGCGCGGGGCAGTATGCGCTCGGCATCCTGCTCGGACTTGCGCTGGGAATGCTCTTCGGCTGGGGCAACATGCACATCACGAAGCGCGCCGTGAAGAAGAACAACGGCGACGGGCTCGCCGCCGTCGCGGCCACGAATCTGATCCGCTCGTTTGTCAACGTCGTCGCGCTCGCCATCGTGTTCTTCACACGCAATTTCGTGCCGCTGCCGTTTTATGCCACCATCATCGCCACGGCCACGGGTCTCGCGTTCGGCAACGTGTTTTTCACCTGGCTGCTGACGAAGGAAATGAAAAAGGACATGGAAGCCGCCCAAAAGCAGAAGGCGGATTCCGAGGGAGGTGAATGAGCTTGGAAGAGACTTCAAACGTATTGTTCAGCATCGGGCCCTTGGAGGTTACAAAGACGGTCGTCTCCATGTGGGCGATCATCGCGGTGCTGGCCGTCGTGTGCTTTCTTGCCACGCGCAACCTGAAGGCCGTGCCCGGCAAGCTCCAGAACCTCGCGGAGATGGCGGTCGAGAAGCTGCTCGATTTCTTCGGCGGCATCATGGGCGCGGAGAACGCGAGACGGTATTTCCCCATCATGGCGACGTATTTCATCTTCATCGTCGTCGCGAACTATTCCGGTCTGCTTCCCGGCGCCGGCAGCGTCTTCGCCGTGCCGACGGCCTGCCTCTCCGTCACAGCGGGGCTTGCCATCGTGGCGTTTTTCACCACGCACACCATCGGCATCCGGCGGCAGGGGCTGGGGCATTATCTGCTCACGTTCCTCAAGCCGATCATCATCATGCTGCCGCTCAACCTCATTGAGCAGGTCGTGCGCCCGTTCTCGCTCGCGCTCCGACTTTACGGCAACCTCTACGGCGAGGAGATGGTCTCCGAGCAGATGGGCGAGCTGCTGCCGATCGGTCTGCCGATTGTCATGCATGTGCTGAGCCTGCTGTTCTGCCTTATTCAGGCGGTCGTCTTCACGATGCTTCTCAGCATCTACATCGCCGAGGCGACGGGAGAGGAGGAGTGATCAGCGGAAAGCTCGCTTTCCGCTGAAGGGGCTGCGCTCCACTCAGCGCACGGGCGCTTTGCGCCCGCACGTTCCTTTCGCGAGCGGAGATTTTTCCACCGCACATGTCGCTGGAAAAATCATTGATTTTTTCGCGTCTGCGGACGCGAACTCTGCTGAGAGCCCGGTTTTTTAGGAATCAATAATAAATATATAAATTCACTTGAACTAGGAGGAAACAATCATGTCTGCATCCGCTATCATCGCGCTCGCCGCGGCGCTCGCCGTCGCGCTGAGTACCATCGGCCCCGGCATCGGTCAGGGCCTCACCGCGTCCAAGGCCATGGAGGCCATTGCCCGCCAGCCCGAGGCCGCCGGCAACATCCGCTCCACCATGATCATCGCCATGGCGCTGATGGAGGCGCTCACGATCTACGGCCTTCTGATCGCCTTCATGCTGATCGGCAAGATCTGATCACATCGAATAGGAGGCAGACGTTTTGAGCATTAACGTTTCAGAACTGATCTGGACGATTCTGTGCTTTTTCGTGCTGCTGTTTGTGCTGAAAAAACTCCTGCTCGATCCGATCCTCAAGGTCATGGACGCTCGTAAGGCGAATGTGGAGGAGGGGCTCGAGGCAGGCCGGCAGGCCAAGCTCGCCCGCGAGGAAAACGACGAGGCGCTCCTGCAGGCCAAAAAGGACGCCGCCCAGCAGGCCAATGCCCTCGTGCAGGAGGCCAAGAGCGCGGACGAAAAGGCCCGTCAGGCGGCCATCGCCGAGGCAAAGCAGACCGCGGCTCGGTCCATGAAGGACACGCGCGAGCAGATTCGCGCCGAGGAGCAGGCGGTTTCCGCCCAGCTTGAGCAGGAGCTGCCCGCGCTCGTCGAAACGCTCGCCGCGGCGCTTTTGAAGGAAGCGAGGTGATCGGGTTATGTGGAAGGAATTTCTCTATAGTCTGATCAACTTCCTGATCCTCTTCGGGGCGCTCTTCTTC
>JBGUHV010000260.1:0-14181 GCA_045112425.1 Oscillospiraceae bacterium | reverse complement strand
ATGCCGTCCGCCGAGAGGACGGCGGCGAGGGATTCGGCGCTCTCGTCGATCAAAATGCCGTTGCGCCCGTCCGTGACGCCCTCGGCGGCGCAGGAGCCGCGCACGAGCATGCTCCCGAGGCCGCAGGCCGCCGCCTCGCGCACAACGAGGCCGTTGGTGTCGAACGTGGAGGGAAAGAGCAGCAGATCCGCCCGGCAGTACCACGCGCGCACAGTCTCGCGGTCGTGCACGGCGCCGGTGAAGCGGCAGACGTCCGAAAGGCCGAGCGCTTCGGCGCAGGCCTCGACCTCGGCGCGATCCTGCCCGTCGCCGACGAAGACCATGCGGAAATCATGCCCCGCATCGCGGTATAATTTCAGTCCTTCGAGGATGATGCGCAGGCCCTTATACCACATCATGCGGCCGAGGAAGAGGAACACCGGCACATCGCCGGGAAGCTCCCACTCGGCGCTCAGCGCCTGCACGGCGGCTGGGCTCGCTTCGCCGCGGTCGAGATCGACGCCGTTCGGCATGACGAGACAGTCGCCCTCGTAGCCGAGCGAGCGCAGGTTCTCCCCTGCCCCCTCGCTCACGACCCAGACCTCGTCGCAGGCGGAGACGTTCGCCACGAGGAGATCAATCGCAGCCTGCTGCACGAGCTTCGAGCGCACGGCCTTGGCGATGTCGATATCGAACTTCGTGTGATAGGTGAAGACGATGGGAATATCGCTCGCGTCGCGCAGGGCGCGGGCGAGCACCGTGGACGCCACCGGGCAGTGCGAATGGATGAGATTGCAGTCCATGCGCCGGAGCGTCTCGATGGTCTCGGGCGCGAGCGGATAGCCCGCGCGGTAGCCCGTGAGCTGCGTGGTATCGAGACTGGGATAGCGCACGACGGGAAACGGATAGTCGTCCGTCACGCCGGGATACTCCGGCGTCGCCACGACGCACTTGCCGTGGCTGGCTGTAATGTGCTTTGCATAATTCACAACGGCGTTCGCCACCCCGTCAATCGTGGGCGGGAAGGAGTCGTTCATGAGGCAGATGTTTAAGTCCAAAATGGGTGTCCTCCATATCCATTGCATGGAATCAGTGTGGAGTGTGGAAGGTGGAGTGTGGAGTTTAAACCGTGTTTGCTGCCGCAAACAATTGGAATCATCGCCAAAGGCGATACCTTTCAACTCCACACTCCAAACTCCAAACTTCAAACTGGTCAAATTTCCAGCGTTTCGTAATTTTCCATCAGAAAATGAAAATTTCCTATCTGCTTATTGATGTGCCAGTGGCCGCAGAACCAGTGGTTGTAGTCGAGGCGATCCTCAATCGTGTCGAGCCAGCGCTCGGTGGATTTGTCGATCTTCTTCTGATCCAGCCCGGGGAACATGGCCTCGGTGGGCGTGAATTTGATCGGGCAGGTGTGCGTGAGCACGGTGTCCACTTTCCAATCAAGCCGCTCGAGCGCAGCCTCCACATCGCGCTTGATCTCCTCCGAGGGCTGCTCATCTTCAAACCACGTCCAGCCCATGCGCACGCGCCAGAGTTTATCCACACTGTACGCTCCGCCGCAGACGATGCACTGCCGCCCCTCGAGCGAGAAGACCTCGCCGTCGCGGGCGTAGAAAATATTCGGATAGGCGTTCTCGACCCAGCCGCGGCCGCCGAAGCGCTCGGTCTCGCGCATGGTCGGCACATGCCAGGGGCGCATATCGTGGTTGCCCTGAATGCAGAAGAGCGAAACCCCGGCGGTCGACGCGATCTGCTCCATCTCCGCCTTGCGGCGGCGGTCGCGGGCGTTGCCGTGGTAGTTCAGGCCCATATCGCCGAGCAGGACAATCGTGTCGCCGGGCTGCACGTCATAGCGCAGGATGCCCTCGCGCACGCGGCGCACGTCGCCGTGGATGTCTCCGGTATACCAGATCATTGAAAAATCACCGCCTCTGGGGATATTTTGCCAAGCTTTGGTCTGCGCGTCAAGTATTTTTTCCTTGTCATGATACACCGGAATGTTTATAATATTGTAAAACCCTGTAATTTCCAAATGGAGGTGCTCTTATGATTTATACAACCGTCTGCGGCGATCAGCTGAGCCTGCTCGGCTTCGGCACGATGCGTCTGCCCTGCCTCACCGGGCCGGAGGACATTGATCAGGCGCAGGTGGACGCGATGGTCGACTATGCCATTGCCCACGGCGTGAATTACTTTGACACGGCGGCGCCCTATCACGGCGGAAGGTCGGAGATTGCCATCGGCAAGGCGCTTGCGCGCTATCCGCGCGAGTCGTATTTCCTCGCGGACAAATATCCCGGGCACCAGTATCTCGAGCCGATGGATCCGGGCGAGATCTTCTTTGAGCAGCTGGAAAAGTGCGGCGTGGACTACTTTGATTATTATCTCCTGCACAACGTGAATGAAAACAGCATCGGCGCTTATTTTGACGAGGAATACGGCATCGTGCCCTTCTTCCTGGAGCAGAAGCGGCTCGGACGCATCCGGCATCTGGGCTTTTCCTGCCATGGGTTCCCGGAGAATCTGGAGGCGTTTCTGGACAAATACGGCGACGATTTGGAGTTCTGCCAGATCCAGCTGAATTATCTCGACTGGTCGCTGCAGAACGCGGAGCGGAAGTACGCCATTCTCTCCGAGCGCGGCGTGCCGGTCTGGGTGATGGAGCCGGTGCACGGCGGCATGCTGGTGAATCTGCCGGAGGCGCAGGCGGAAGCGCTCCGTGCGGCGCATCCGGACGAGAGCATCGCAAGCTGGGGCTTTCGCTGGCTGCAGGGGCTGGAGAACGTGCACATGGTGCTCAGCGGCATGTCGAATCTCGAGCAGATGCAGGACAACGTGAAGACCTTCGAGCAGCGCAGGGCGCTCGATGAGGCTGAGACTGAGATGGTCTATGCCGTGGCGGAGGCGCTCAAGCAGAACCTCCCCTGCACCGGCTGCCGCTACTGCTGCGACGGCTGCCCGCTGGGGCTGGACATTCCCTACATCCTCGCCAATTACAACGAATTTCGCATCAGCAACAGCGTCAACATCACGCAGCGCATCGACGCGCTGCCGCCGGAAAAGCGGCCGGAGGCCTGCATCGGCTGCGGGCAGTGCGCAAAGGCATGTCCGCAGAAGATCGACGTGCCGCAGGCGATGCGCGAATTCGGCGAGGCGCGGAAAAACGCGCCGAGCTGGGCGGACGTGATCGCCGCACGCGCCGCGGCAAAGCAGCAGGAAAAATAACCCCATGGATGTGCAAAAGCCCCGGGCCTCATAATGCCCGGGGCTTTGATGTTGTTTTTATTCGCCGGGTTCGAGAAGGGCGGTAAGACCATCGGCTGCGTTTTCGGCGCGGAGGTAGTTCTCTCCGTCCTCTGTGAAGACGACGTCCTCGCCGTCGATCCAGAGGGTGGTGACGACGTCCTCGCCCTCCTCGTCCTTCGTGACGGCGACGGCGGCGGGCTTGGTCGCTTCGCCGGGAGCCTCAGCCTCGGTGGGCTCGCTCAGGAGCGCGACGGCCTCGGTGCTCTTCTCCTCCGGCAGCGCGGCGATGATGGCGTTGCCGCTGCCCTCCTGCTCCGGATTGGAGCGGAGAGGGGCGGTCGTCTGCGGCGGGTTCGTGAATACGATACCCGCGGGCGCGCCCTGCTGAAGGTTATCTTTCCCGGCAAAGAGGGCGACGCCGGCGACCACGAGGAAAGTCGCGGCCACCGCAGCATAGCGCTTCCAGTTGAAGCGCTTCCTGCCGGTCTCAATCGGCGTGATCTTCTCGTCCTCAATCTGCTGAAGAACGCGCTCCTTCAGGTCGGCGGGCGGCTCGAAGGAGAGATCGTGCATCGCCGCCGAAAGACCCGAGAACATGCGGTAGGTCTCCATGCAGTCGGGGCAGGTTTTGAGGTGTGCTTCCAGCGCCTGACGCTCTGCCTCGGGCAGTTCACCGTCCAGCAGTTCGCTGATTTGCTGCTCAAAAATGAGACAATCCGTCATTGCTTCACACCTCCGTTTATATTTTTCGACGCATATGCATCCGGAAGGTTCCCGTCGCGCTGGAGAAATTCGCAGAGTTTTTTCCGCGCGCGGAAAATGCGGGATTTCACCGTGCCCTCCTCGAGCTGCAGCGCCGCGCCGATTTCGGCATAGCTGAGACCGTTGATCTCGCGCAGGATCAGGATCTCCCGGTATTCCTCCGGCAGCGACGCGAGCCCGCGGCGCACGGCGTCGCGCAGGGCCTTGCGCTGATACTGCTCCTCGGGATCGAAGCGGTCGTCCGCCACGTCAAGCTCCTGCACCTCGTCCTCCTCGTTCTCCACCGTGAGCGAGACGGTGGGTCTGCGACCCTTGCTGCGGAGGAAGTCGATGCAGACGTTCTGCGTGAGCCGGTAGAGCCAGACGGACAGCTTGCTGTCGCCCCGGAAGGAGCCGATGGCGCGGTAGGCGCGCAGGAATGCCTCCTGCGTCATGTCGGCAGCGTCCTCGGGATTGCCGACCGTGCGCAGCGCCAGATGATACACCTGATTCTGGTAGGCGTCCATCAGCACGGCGAAGGCGTCGCTGTCGCCGGACTGAATGCGCTGCACAAGCGCATATTCCTCTTCTCTCGTCATGTGTGTTCCCTCGAATCCTTGAGATTCAATTTGATCATGCGGACGATGTGCTCGAGCTCCTCCATCGTGCCGACATGGACAATTTCCTGTTTATAGGGCCCGGCGTGGGGCACGCCGCGCAGATACCACGCAAACTGGCTGCGCGCCTCGAGACAGGCGAGCCGCTCGCCCTTCTGCTCAGCGGAAAAGCGGATCTGCTCGAGCGCGGCGTCCATCCGCTCTGAAAGCGGCGGGAGCGGCGGCTCGGGCTCTCCGCTGACCGCGGCGTTCGCCCGCGCGAAGAGCCACGGATCGCCGAAGCAGCCGCGGCCGACCATGGCGAAATCGCAGCCGGTATAGCGCAGAAGGTGCTCCGCGTCCGCGCCGGAGAAAATGTCGCCATTGGCGAAGACAGGGATGCTGACGGCGCGCTTGACCTCGCGGATGATATCCCAGTCCGCCCTGCCGGCATACATCTGCGCGCGGGTGCGGCCATGGACGGCAATCGCCGAGGCGCCGGACGCCTCGCACACGCGGGCGAACTCCACGGCGTTGACGCTGCCGCCATCCCAGCCCTTGCGGAATTTCACCGTGACGGGCACGTCGACGGCCTTGACCACCGCCTCGATGATCTTGCCGGCTAGGACGGGATCGCGCATGAGGGCGCTGCCGTCGCCGCTGCGGATGACCTTGCCGACGGGGCAGCCCATATTGATATCCAGAATGTCCGCCCCGGAGAGCGCGAGCGCCATGGGCGCGGCCTGGGCCATAATCTCCGGCTCGTGGCCGAAGATCTGCGCCGCGACAGGGTGATCCTCCGGCGGGCACCAGAGCAGCGCCTCGGTTTTTTTGTCGCGGTAGACCAGCGCGCGGGCGCTGACCATCTCGGTGCAGGTGAGCGCCGCCCCCTGCTGCCGGCAGAGGCGGCGAAACGCCGCGTCCGTCACGCCGGCCATCGGCGCGAGCGTCACGCGCCCGGGGATGGTTACGGTTCCAATGTTCATATGGTAAGTTCCAGCCCGACCGGGCAGTGGTCGCTGCCCTCGATCTGATTGAGGATGAAGGCGTCCTCGATCTTGTCCGCGATGCGGTCGGAGACGAGGAAATAGTCGATGCGCCATCCCGCGTTGTTGGCGCGGGCGTTGAAGCGGTAGCTCCACCAGGAATACGCGCCGGTGAGATCGGGATAGAGGCGGCGGAACGTGTCGGTAAAGCCGGAGGCCAAAAGCTCCGTAAACTTGCCGCGCTCCTCGTCCGAGAAGCCCGCGTTGCCGCGATTCGTCTTCGGGTTCTTGAGGTCGATCTCCTCGTGCGCGACGTTCATATCGCCGCAGACGATGACGGGCTTCGTCTCGTCGAGCGCCTTGAGGTGCGCCCGGAAGGCGTCCTCCCACGCCATGCGGTATTCGATGCGCTTGAGACCGTCCTGCGCGTTCGGCGTATAGACCGTGACGAGCCAGAAGTCCGGGTATTCCAGCGTGATGACGCGGCCCTCGGTGTCGTGCTCGGGAATGCCGAGGTTATACTGCACGCTGAGCGGTTTATGTTTGGCGAAGATCGCCGTGCCGGAATAGCCCTTCTTCTCCGCCGAGCACCAAAACTGCTCATAGCCCGGGAGGTCCAGCTCGATCTGGCCGGGCTGCAGCTTCGTCTCCTGCAGGCAGAAGAAGTCCGCGTCCTGCGTATGGAAAACATCCTCGAAGCCCTTTTTTACGCAGGCTCGGAGTCCGTTGACGTTCCAAGAGAGAAATCGCATTTCGTGTCCTCCGTTTTCACCGCGACGACGCGGTTGATCGTGACGCCCTCGGCGTGGAATTTGGCCTCATAGTCCGTCATGACGCCGACGGAGCCGTTTTGGTGCAGGTCGCGCGTGAGCTCGCGGAGCTCCCAGCCCTGCGCCTGAAACTGCTCGAGCGACCACTCGAAGAGCGGGTCGTTGTCGGACTTGAACCAGATCTCTCCGCCGAGCGGCAGCAGCTGCGCATACAGCGCGAGGAAGGCGCCCCAGGTGAGGCGGCGCTTTTTCTGCCGCGCCTTTTTCCACGGGTCGGGGAAGTTGATGTAAATGCGCGAGACCTCGCCGGGGGCGAAAATCTCGAGCAGATTCTTCGCGTCAAAGTCCAGAAACCGCACGTTCGTGAGCCCTCTGTCCGTCACGCGCTCCATGCCGACGACCATCGCATCCGGCACCTTTTCAATCGCCGCAAGCAGCACGTCCGGGTTCTGCTCGGCCGTGTCCGCCGTGAAGCGACCCTTGCCGCAGCCGATCTCCACCTGCAGCGCCGTGTGGCCCGGGAAGGTCTCCAGCCAATGACCGCGCAGCGTCTCGGGCTCGCGGATCAGCACCGCCTCGCAGCGCTCCATGCGCGGGATCAGATTCGGTTTCTTCCGCATTCTCATGCTCTTTGTTTCTCCATTTCCGTTCTGTCTGTTCGACAAAGTAAATCACTTTAGTTTATCATAGCTCGGCAAAAACATCAATGGAAAAGGCATTGAAGTTTCGGAAAAGTTATGGTAGAATCATTTTTGCTTTCCACTTGGGCATGGATCACGAAGCCCTTGCGGAAAAAAACCGAATCAAAGCCCAGCGAAGCGGGTTCATTTTGGAGCGGAAGAATTGGGGCGCGGATCCCCCCTAAGCCAAAACGAAGCCCAACATAGTGGGTTCGTTTTGGAGAGGAGGAATGGGGGCGCGGATGCGCAGACGGCGGATACCGGCAAAGCCGATATCCGGCGGCGGAGCGCAGCAAGCCCATTCCGACGACGACCGGGTGTAGCGCAGCTGGTAGCGCGCCTGCTTTGGGAGCAGGATGCCGCAGGTTCGAATCCTGTCACTCGGACCAAAAATGGGGAGACACCATCGGTGTCTCCTCATTTTTAATTTGGTGGAAGCCTCGAACCTGCGGCATCCCCATTTCTAATCGCCGCCCGGCTGTGCCGGCGCTTGCGCGGCACAGCCGCAGGTTCGAATCCTGTCACTCGGACCAAAAAGGAACTCTGATTGCGATACGATCAGAGTTCCTTTTCTTCTTTCCATACGATACTTGATCTGTTATACTCATCTCAATGTATCGGATTTTGCGGAGGTATCAAGATGGATGATTTTGGTATGAATGAGATGCTGGAAATGCAGAGAGCCCTGCAGGAACAATACAAAGATAAATGGAAGCCGATTAATCCCGAGCGCGGTAAGGATCAACTGTTGTGGATGATTGGAGAAATCGGTGAGGTTATTGATATCATCAAGAAGCACGGTGGAGATGCAGCGAGTCAGGATAAGGAATTGAGAGCACTTCTCATTGAAGAAATGGCGGATGCGCTTATGTACTACAATGATGTTTTACTTTGCTACGGAATATCGGCAGAAGAGCTGAAGCAATCATACATCAGCAAATTTGAGAAAAACATGAGGCGTTGGTAAATTTCAGTTCGTCGAGATGCGCCCCGCTTTGCTGCAGGTTCGTACCGGTATTTTCAGCTCCGGTTAAGGTTCGGTTTTAACGTGGGTTAAGCTTCCGCTGGTATGCTCTCCTCAGAAGCAAACGAATGAGGAGGCATTTCAATATGAAACTACAATCCAAAAAAATCGCGGCACTGGTTTTGTCCGCGTCCATGCTGGCGGCGCTGTCCGCCTGCGGCGTATCGGCCAAGCAGACGACCGACTCCGCGGCGGAGACCGAAACGGTGTTGGAAACGCTGGCGTATGAGCCGGCTGAGAGTACCGAAGCGCAGACTGAGGAGTCGGACTCCGGGCTGTTCACGGAGCGCGATTTGAATCAGACGCCGGATCTCTCCGACGCGGAGGAAATCACCCTGACGGACGGCCAGACCTGCACGATCACGGAGGCGGGCACCTATCTTCTCACCGGAACGGCGGAAAACGCGCAGGTCGTCGTGGAAGCGGCGGAGGACGCGAAGGTGCAGCTGGTGCTCGACGCTCTGACCGTGACAAACGACGCGCAGCCGGTTATTTATATTAAGAGCGCCGACAAAGTCTTCGTGACCACCACGGACAGCGAGAACACGCTCAGCGTGACCGGCGCCTTCACCGCCGACGGCGAGACGAACACGGACGCCGTCATCTTCTCCAAAGAGGATCTGGTGCTGAACGGCACCGGAACGCTGACCATCTCCTCCACGGACAACGGCATTTCCTGCAAGGACGATCTCAAGATCACCGGCGGAACCTACGTCATTTCCTGCGCCTCCGACGCGCTGGAGGCCAACGATTCCATCTCCATCGCGGACGGCGACTTCACGATCACCGCCGGAAAGGACGGTCTGCACTGCGAAAACGACGAGGATCTGAGTCTCGGCAGCATCTGCATTCTCGGCGGCAGCTTCCAAATCGAAGCGGGCTCCGACGGCATCCAGGGCACCACGCTGACTGAGATCGACGGCGGAGACTTTGAGATCAGCGCCGCGGAGGGCATTGAAAGCACCTATATTCAGATCAACGGCGGCAATCTGAGCATCTACGCCACGGACGACGGCATCAACGCCTCGCAGAAGTCATCTGCCTGCAACGTCTGCATTGAGATCACGGGCGGCAGCCTCTCCGTCACCATGGCGCAGGGCGACACCGACGCAATTGACTCCAACGGCTCCATTCTGGTCTCCGGCGGCACAATCGACATCAGCGCACAGTTCGCCTTCGACTATGTGACGACGGCCAGCCACACCGGCGGCACCATCACCGTCAACGGCGAGACCGTCGAGGAGATCACCGAGTCCATGATGATGGGCGGCTTCGGCGGCATGGGCGGTCAGGGCCAGCCGGGCCCGATGGGCGGCGGCCGCGGATTCTGAGCCTCCCGAAGGTGAAAGCCCGGACAGAGGAATCTGTCCGGGTTTTCACGTTTTGTCTTTTCACGGCGCGCATCCTATGGTATAATTTGTTAGCTTCAAGGGCGATTGCAAGGGGGGCGGTCATATGATTCGCAGTGCTGCCACAGAGGACGCCGGGCGTCTGCTTGAAATCTATGCGTATTATGTGCAGAACACGGCGATCACGTTTGAGTATGACGTGCCGTCGCTGGAGGAATTTCGGGAGCGCATCATCCGCACGCAGAAACGCTATCCCTATCTGGTTTTCGAGGATCAGGGCGTGATCCGGGGATACGCCTATGCCGGCGTTTTCAAGGACAGGGCGGCCTACAGCCGCTCCTGCGAGCTGTCGATTTATCTGGATCGAAATGCCAGAGGACGGGGCTGCGGGCGCATGCTCTATGAGGCGCTGGAGGCTGAGCTTGGACGGATGGGCATGGTGAACCTCTATGCATGCATCGCCGATCCGATTGCGGAGGACGAATATCTGACGAAAAACAGCGAGCAGTTTCATGCGCACCTTGGGTTTCGCAAGGTGGGCGAATTTCACAAGTGCGCCTATAAGTTTCACCGATGGTATAACATGATCTGGATGGAGAAGCTCATCTGCGCGCATGAGATGGACTGACAGCACAGGGAAAGGAGAACGCGCAATGGAATACAGGAGATTTCAGGACACCTATGTGATCCGCATGGATCGCGGCGAGGAGATCGTCGCCTCGCTGACGAAGTTCTGCGAGCAGGAGGGCGTGAAGCTCGCCTCCGTGGAGGCGCTCGGCGCGGCGGATCACGCAGTGATCGGGCTTTACGACGTCGGCGCGAGGCAGTATCACCGCAGCACCTTCGACGAGCCGATGGAGATCACGTCGCTCGTCGGCAGCGTCTCGACGAAGGAGGGCGAGACCTATCTGCATCTGCACATCAACCTGTGCCGGGCGGATATGAGCGTGATCGGCGGGCATCTGAACGAATGCCGCATCTCCGCAACCTGCGAGATGTTCGTGCGCACGCTGGACGGCGCCGTAGAGCGCAGGCTGGACGAGGCCGTGACGGGGCTGAACCTGTACGTATTTCTGTAACAGCGGCTCGCTGTGCGAAAAATCAAAAGGGGCTCTGATCGTGATTGGATCAGAGCCCCTTTTTCGAATTCGCCGGGGACCGGCAGTCATATGCGTGCGTTCTGCAGAGTCGTCGAGGACGCCGACCCCTGCGCGAGGTGCGGGGCGGATATCCTCCCCTTGACTGAGTGACTGACTTGACCGGCTTTTCTATAACCAGTATGAAGAAAAATCTTTTTAAAAAGGTTAGGAAACTGCGTCCAGTCCGTCAGTCAGTCAAGCGTTTTGCCGAGCCGGCAGGCCTCTTCCATCGCCTTGGTTGACAGCTCCGTTCTTTTTCAGCAGGCGGAGGACGCCGCTTCGGCACTCGCGCACGCCGTAGACCGCGAGGAGAATGTAAAACGGCGCGTAGATATAGAGATACCGCGCCCGCGCCTCGAAGAGGAGCTCGAAGAGCGTGAGCCCGATGATCGTGAGCATGATGAGATCCCGATCCTCATTTTTTCTGCCAAGGGCGGCAAACACACCGCAGAGCAGAACGGTCGACCAGATCATCTGCTCAAAGTTGAACCACTTGGAGAAATTCACGCCCGTCTCCGCCTCGCTGCGCGTGTAATAGAGGCTCCGGAAAAAACGGGAGAGCGCCGGGTTTTTCTCCGGCAGAATCTCGCTGAAGAAGGTGCCCTCGCCTGCCCAGCAGAAGCTGCCGTCATGATAGTTCGTGAGTGTCTTGCGCGCAATCTGCTGGATTACGCCCCCCGGCCCCATCTGCTGGATGCGGGAATAGGCGCGATCCATATCCGCCCGGCTGCGGGATCGCTCGGTGGGATACGCCGCGGAAAAGGCGACGTCCTCCTCCGCCCAGACGCCGTAGGTGTCCGGGTTGAGACCCATCATGAAAAAGTGCTGAATACCGAAGGTCTTCTCCCGATTGAGCGGAAGGTCAATGCCGGAGATGGCAGAATTGGTCAGCAGCACGGCGCAGACGACGCCGGCTGCGAAGGCGGAGAGCCAACGCACGCAGTAAACGGGCTTCTCCGTTCTGAGGCGAACGAGCAGGCGGATGATGCCGATTGCAATCAGCAAAATCAGAATCTGCGGCTTGATCTTATAACCGATCCACGAGAGGAAGGCGATTGCCGTCCACGGAATCCAGCGGTATTTCGCCCGGTTGCGGTAGAGATAAAGAAACAGAATCAGCGTCGGAAACAGAAGGCCGACGGAATCGGAATACGGGATAGAGACCCATGGCGACAGCCCGACGAGGAGAAGATACAGCACATAACCAAAGGCCGACAGCCGAGAGTCGTGAAAGAGCTTCTCGAGAATGAAAAACAGCAGCACGCCGGTTGCGGCGCTGAACAGGCACTGCACGCAGAGAATCACATAGTACTCCAGCTCGTGGAGACCGACGGCGTGCGCCGCCCGCTCGATGACGGAGAAAAGCCAGACCAGGAAGAGATTGTTCGGATAGGTAGAGAAATAGCCGAGCTGGGTGGTCTTATCCGTGCCGTGGGCGATGGCGCTCGAGAGCTCCATGAGCGCGGTAATATCCCAGTCGGTATAGAAATAGTACTGATACACGGCGATCATCTGGAGGATCATAAGCACCAGCGCGGTTGGGAGCAGGAAGCGCTTCGGAATGGGCTTTCGAAAGCAGAGGCTGCAGACGCACAGCAGGCAGAGGAAAAACGCGGCGCCGCAGAGCATCAGCGCCGCCCACGGCGGACAGCCGATCTTTCTGCCGTGCGGAATGTCGGAGAAAAAGATGCAGATCGCAATGACAATGCAGATCATGACCGCATAGACGGGCGAGATCCAGCTCTGCATTCGTCTGCTGATCCGCTTGAGCGTCGGCGTCATCGTCTTCTCTCCTTTCCGGGCAGGTATCGGCGCGCTGCGGCATGCCCTCCGCAATCATCGCGCATTGTATTATTGACACACAATGGCCGTTTTTGCAAGTCTTTTCTTCATTCTGCGGCAGAAAACGGGAAGGATCGGAAAATCATTGACTTGCCCGCACCTGCGGGGTAAGATGGGAAAGGCAATGATTGGAAGGGTGGGATGCACGGTGAATCCATCGGAAGGCAGGGCAAAGCCCCTCCACTACGGCATGTATATCCTCTCGATGCTGATTTTCGGCCTGAACGGCTATCTCGCGGCGCACATCAGCCTGACCGGCAGTCAGGTGGTGCTGCTGCGGACGCTGCTCGGCGGCACGATGCTGACGCTGCTGGTGCTGCTTCAGGGCGGGTTTGACCGGGAGGCAGTGCGCAGCGAATGGAAATGGCTTCTGCTCGGCGGGGCGGCGCTCGGCGCAAACTGGGTGGCGCTGTTTGAGGCCTACCGCCTGCTGAATGTGAGTCTCGCGACGCTGGTTTATTACGTCGGCCCGATGCTGGTGCTGCTGCTCTCCCCCGTGCTCTTTCGCGAACGGCTGACCGGGCGGAAGATCGCTGCCATCGCCATCGTGGCGGTGGGGCTCATCTGCATCAGCGGCAGCATCGCCTTCGGCGGGCTGAACGCCGCGGGCCTCCTGACGGCCATCGTATCGGCGCTGTTTTATGCCTCCCTCATCATCTTCAACAAGCGCATTGCGCGCACGAGCGGATTGCAGACGGCGGCGATTGAGCTGGACGCCGCGTTCGCGGTGGTGCTGATCTATGTGCTGCTCACGGCGGGGCTGCCGCTCCCGGAAAAGGCGGCGCTGCCGTATATTCTGGTGATCGGTCTGGTAAACACGGGGCTTGCGTATCTGCTCTATTTCTCCGGATTGCAGAAGCTGCCGGGGCAGTCCGTGGCGCTCATCAGCTACGTCGATCCCGTGTCGGCGCTGCTGTTTTCCGCCGTGCTGCTGCATGAGACGATGACGCCGGTGCAGCTTATCGGCGCGGTGCTGATCATCGGCGGTGCCATGTTCGGCGAGCTGCGGAAAAAAACATAAAAATCGCGCGGATTGCATGATCCGCGCGATTTATTGATATGCTTTAGTTTCCGCCGAAGAACTGGTCGATGAACTTCTCCAGCATGCCGCGCTGCTCGCGGAACGTGACGGAGAGGGTGTGGTTGCTGTCCACGGTGAGGAAGCTGTAGCGGTCGAGCGCGTGCACCTCCGTGCCGTCGATGACGAGGCGCTCGATCTCATAGCCGTCGTTCGGCGTGATCATGAAGGAGACGTCCTCCCCTTCCACGACGGTGGTCGTGCCGGGCGAGACGCTGCCGCCGGGGCCTGCCTCGACGGTGATGGTATAGCGCACCGTTTCGGGGCCTGCCGAGAGCTGCACCTTGATGGCCATGCCCTTCGTGATTTTGGCGCCGCCTGCCGGCTCCTGATCCACGATGGAGCCGTAGGGGATGTTGTCGTCATAAATGTAATCGCCCTCGACGAGCGTGACGCCGAGCTCCTCCGCCGTGCGCTGCGCCAGCTCCATCGAAAGACCGATGAAGCTCGGCAGGAGCTCCTGCGGCTCGGAGGTGGCCTCCGCATCGGGCTTGCCGCTGGAGACGACGATGGTCACGGTGGAGTTCGGCGTGACGGCGTCGCCCGCGGGGGTGCCCTGCCGGATGACGGTGCCCTCCTTGAGGGTGCTCGCCTCATAGGAGACGCTCGCGTGGCCGTTGAGCTTCTCGATGGCGGCGATGGCGTCGGCCTCCGTCATGCCGGTGAGATCCGGCAGGCTGTTGAGACCCTTATGGAAATTGAACGCGCCGGACATGGTGCTGACAATCACGGTGAGCAGCGCGAG
>JBGUHV010000259.1:0-5744 GCA_045112425.1 Oscillospiraceae bacterium | reverse complement strand
CTCCCGAACAGCTCCAGCGTGGTGTCGCAGGGCACGTTTTCGCAGATTGTGTCCATGTTCACGCAGACGGACTGCCATTTGTCATAGTTTCTAACGAAGCCGCTTCCAGGTCCTTTGGCGCCGGGGCCGGGAACCGTGTTGCCGCAGGCGCGGCCGTTGCATACGGGGCATACCTTGCAGAACGGACCGATCTGTCCGCGCGCACTGTCGAGAATCCCTTTGTAATCCATGGTTGTTCCTCCTTATTGTTATACACCGGTATTGTCAAACTTCGGTATCATGTCTCCGGTTGCGGATTCCAAATCCTGATAGAATCCGTTTTCGATGCGGCTTTGCATCAGATAATCATAAATCTCTGCGTCCAGCGCAGGGGAAACCGGCTTTTGCAGCTCCGGAAACGCTTCCAGATTGCCCATTGGTGTGTATTGACTCATAAGACTGAACAGCACCTCATCGGGCCTGAATGTATCAGACACCCAGTCAATGACACGCTTGCTGTTTTCTCCCTGCTCCGGGAGAATCAGGTGGCGGATCAATACGCCTTTTTGCATCATTCCGTCTGAATCAAGCTCGAACGCGCCGGTCTGCCGCACCATCTCGCGGATTGCAGCAGCGGCAACATCGGGATAATCCGGTGCGGCGGAGTATTTTCCGGCGAGAGAGCGGTCAAGATACTTGAGATCCGGCAGATAAATCTGAATCAACCCTTCCAGTGACCGCAGGGTTTCAATCGACTCATAGCCGGAGCAGTTCCAGACAACCGGAATGCCAAGCTCCAAACCATCCAGAGCCTGCTGCACTGCGTGAACATAATGCTCCGCAGTAACAAGATTGATGTTATGCACGCCCTGATCCCGCAGTTCCAGAAAAATCTCGCGCAGCCGAGTCACATTGATTTCCTTTCCCTGCTCTGCACGGCTGAGGCCGTAGTTCTGGCAAAAGACACAGCGAAGCGTGCATCCGGAAAAGAAAACAGCGCCGCTGCCACGCTCGCCGGAAATGCAGGGCTCTTCGCCAAAATGAGGCGCAGCGCGCGCGATAATCGGATTCTCCGGAACGCCGCAAAACCCAAGCTTTCCCTCACTTCGATCCACACCGCATTGCCTCGGACAACGCGTACAAACAGCCATAGAAATCCTCTCATTTGCTCAAAATAACCCATCTGCTACAAGATGATGCTATCATTATAATGAAATTTGTCAAGATGTGCAATCCTTCGGGAAGAAAATCCGAATTTTTATCATATGTTATGATTGAATTTGATTGAATTTTAACTAATTTTGATATACAATAGATTCGTTGAAAAGGGAATTTTTCTCCCTACGGAAGGAAGCCGCTATGATTGACATTGTTCTCTTTGAACCCGAGATTCCGAATAATACTGGAGCCATCGCCCGCACCTGCGCCTGCACCGGTGCGAGACTGCACCTGATCAAGCCGCTGGGCTTTGATATCTCAGATAAAGCTGTGAAGCGCGCCGGCCTGGACTACTGGCATCTGGTCACTCTCTCAGTTTATGAGAACATTGACGAGTTTTTTGAAAAGAACGGAACCGAGAACCTCTGGCTTCTCACAAAGAAAGCGGAAATCAGCTATCAGAAAGCGGACCTTTCCGGCGAGCACGTCTCACTTCTGTTCGGCAAGGAGACAAAAGGACTGCCGGATTGGCTGAGAGAGAAATTTGCCGATCGCTGCCTCCGGCTGCCAATGCGGCAGGGAGCCCGGAGCCTGAACCTTTCCAACGCCGCGGCCATTCTCACCTACGAAACGCTCCGTCAGCAGGGAAAGCTGGACGGACTGTTTCTGGAAACGGTGGGAGAATAAATCCGTATACTCCACACGCTTTGCGTGAATTCATTTGAGGAGGAAAACACATGAACTACAACAAGATGAGCGTCCGCGATGCCGATCTGAACGGCAAAAAGGTGCTCCTGCGTTGCGACTTTAACGTTCCGCAGGACAAAGAGACCGGTGCCATCACCAGCGATAAACGCATTGTCGCTGCGCTGCCCACTATTCAGTATCTCCTGGATAACGGCGCTGCGGTCATTGCCTGCTCTCACCTTGGCAAGCCCAAGGGAACCTGGAAGGAGAGCCTGACGCTCGCGCCTGTGGCGGTCCGTCTTGCAGAGCTGCTGGGCAAGGAGGTCATCTTTGCCAAGGACATCATTGGCGACGACGCAAAGGCAAAGGCCGCTGCTCTGCAGTCCGGCCAGATTCTGCTGCTTGAGAACCTGCGTTTTGACCCCCGCGAAGAGAAGAACGATCCCGAGTTTGCAAAAGAGCTCGCTTCTATGGCGGAGCTGTTCGTGTCGGATGCGTTTGGCACCGTGCACAGAGCGCACGCTTCCACCGCCGGTGTTGCGGCTTATCTTCCTGCCTATTCCGGCATGCTGATCGAGAAGGAGCTTTCCATCATGGGCAAGGCTCTGGATGATCCCAAGCGTCCGTTTGTGGCGATCCTCGGCGGCGCCAAGGTCTCCAGCAAGATCGGCGTCATCAACAATCTGCTTGAAAAGGCCGACACCATCATCATCGGCGGCGGCATGAGCTACACCTTCCAGAAGGCGAAGGACAAGGGCGTCAATCTGCTTCTGCCTGTTGATACCGTTGTTGGCAAGGAATTTGCCGCAGATACCGAGCGTCAGGTTGTGGATGCAGACAAGATGCCTGCTGACTGGGAAGGCATGGACATCGGCCCCAAGACCATTGAGCTCTTTGCGGATGCCGTGAAGAATGCCGGCACCGTTGTTTGGAACGGCCCCATGGGTGTGTTCGAGTTCCCCGCTTTTGCTGTTGGCACCGAAGCCATGGCCAAGGCACTGGCTGATTCCGGCGCTGTGACGATTGTCGGCGGCGGCGACAGCGCGGCCGCGGTTGAGAAGCTCGGCTATGCTGATAAAATGACCCACATCTCCACTGGCGGCGGTGCATCTCTCGAGTTCCTCGAGGGTAAGGAGCTGCCCGGCGTCGTCTGCCTGCTGGATAAGTAAGCTTTGTAAATTCAATCAAAGGAGTTATAGAAACATGAGAAAAACCGTTATTGCCGGTAACTGGAAAATGAACAAGCTTGCCAGCGAGGTTCCTGCTTTCGCTTCCGAGCTGAAGGCTGCCCTCACCGGAAACTATGATTGCGACATCGTCATCTGCGCTCCGTATCCGCTGATTCCCGCTCTGAACGAGAACGCCGCTGTTGTCGGCATGGGCATTGGTGCCGAGGATGTTTCTGCCTTTGAGAAGGGCGCCTACACCGGCGAAGTCAGCGTTTCCCAGCTTAAGGAGCTTGGCCCTCAGTACTGCATCGTCGGCCACAGCGAGCGTCGTCAGTACCACAATGAGACGGACTCCTCCGTCAATGCCAAGACCAAGGCGCTTCTCGCCAACGGCATCATCCCCATCGTCTGCGTCGGCGAGAGCCTGAAGCAGCGCGAGTGCGGTCTCACGAAGGACTTCGTGAACAGCCAGGTTGTCGTGGCTTTCTCCGGCATTTCCGCCGAGGATGCCAAGAAGTGCATCATTGCTTATGAGCCTATCTGGGCCATCGGCACCGGTGTGACCGCGACCAACGAGCAGGCACAGGAAGCCTGCAAGGATATCCGTGATGAGTTCGCCCGCATCTATGATCGCGAGACGGCTGACAGCATCACCATTCAGTACGGCGGTTCCATGAACGCCAAGAACGCGGCGGATCTGCTTGCGCAGCCCGATATCGACGGCGGCCTGATTGGCGGCGCTTCTCTGAAGCCCGTGGATTTTGCCACTATCATCATGGCTACCGCGAAGTAAGGTGACCTTATGAGCAAAGTCGCACTGATCATCCTGGATGGCTATGGAATCGGCAATCAGGATGAAAACAATGCCATTTGGATGGCAAAAACGCCGGTCATGGACAAGCTCATGTCTGACTGCCCGAACACGAAGCTTTCCGCTTCCGGCCTGGACGTCGGTCTTCCGGACGGACAGATGGGCAACTCTGAGGTCGGTCATATGAACATTGGCGGCGGACGCGTCGTGTTCCAGCCGCTGCCGCGCATCACGAAGGCGATTGAAGACGGCGATTTCTTCCGAAACGACGCCTATATTGCAGCCATGGATGCCGCGAAAGCGGAGGGGAAGGCGCTGCACATTCTCGGTTTGCTCTCCGACGGCGGTGTGCACAGCCACATCAAGCATATCGAAGCGTGCGTCAAGATGGCAAAGGAGCGCGGTCTGGAAAAGGTGTATCTGCACTGCTTCCTTGACGGACGCGATGTGCCGCCGACGAGCGGCGCCGGCTACGTCAAGCAGCTTCATGACTACTGCCGTGAGATCGGATGCGGACAGATTGCTACGATTCAGGGGCGCTTCTGGGGCATGGATCGCGACAAGCGCTGGGATCGCGTGGAGGCTGGCTACAATGCCATCACACTCGGCGAAGGCGTTCAGGATGCAGATCCTGTGCATTCTGTGGAAGCAAGCTATGCTGAAGGCGTCACGGATGAATTTGTCAAGCCCGTTGTTTGCGTTCCGGAGGGCGTTGTGAACACCGGAGATTCCGTGATCTTCATGAACTTCCGCCCCGACCGTGCCAGAGAGATGACCTATGCGCTCTCTCAGGCTGATTTCGATGGATTTGAACGCAAGAAAGTCGTTTGCCCGCTGCACTATGTCTGCACGGCTCGTTATGACGAGAAGCTTGCGGATCTGCCGGTAGCTTTCCCGCCTGTGGAGCTCAAAAACACGCTTGGCGAAATTGCCAGCGAGCATGGTCTCAAGCAGCTCCGCATTGCTGAGACGGAGAAGTACGCGCATGTTACGTTCTTCTTCAACGGCGGTACGGAAACGCAGTACGAGGGCGAAGACCGCTGCCTGATCCCCAGCCCGAAAGAGTTCCCGACTTATGACCTGATTCCGCAGATGAGCGCCATCAAGGTCAAGGACGAGCTCATTGCACGCATGAAGTCCGGCGCCTATGACATGGTGATCTGCAACTTCGCCAACTGCGATATGGTTGGCCATACCGGCGTCATGTCGGCTGCAATTACCGCGGTAGAGACTGTGGATGCCTGCCTTGGCGAGATTGTTGCGGCTGCGGAGGAGACCGGCTTCCGGCTCCTGATCACGGCGGATCACGGCAACGCAGATCGCATGGTAGAAGCCGATGGCAGCACCAACACCGCGCATACCACGAATCTGGTTCCGCTGGTTCTGGTTGGCGAGCAGCTTCCGCTCCGTCCGCTCGGCAAGCTTGCGGATCTCGCGCCGACCATGCTGGAGATGATGGGCATTGAGCAGCCCGCAGAGATGACAGGCGAGAGCCTGATCGTAAAGTAAAATCACGGCGTCATGCCGTATGTAAAAGGAGTTATACGACTATGAAGCAGTATTTTGAAATCGTTGATGTCAACGCAAGAGAGATTCTCGATTCCCGCGGCAATCCCACGGTTGAAGTTGAAGTCACGCTGGACGACGGTGTTGTCGGCCGCGCTGCGGTGCCCTCCGGCGCCTCCACCGGTATCTACGAGGCTTGCGAGCTTCGTGACGGCGACAAGAGCCGTTACCTCGGCAAGGGCGTTTCCAAGGCGGTTGAGAATGTCAACACTGAGATCGCCGAGGCTCTGATCGGCCTGAACGCTCTGGATCAGCCCGGCATCGACAAGACCCTCATCGAACTCGACGGCACTCCCAACAAGACTCGTCTGGGCGCTAACGCGATTCTTGGCGCTTCTCTGGCGGTTGCCAAGGCGGCTGCCGAAGCCTCTGGT
>JBGUHV010000258.1:0-24182 GCA_045112425.1 Oscillospiraceae bacterium | reverse complement strand
CCCTGAGGCGCCGCTTATGCCCCGCCCTCGCGCCGACCAAGCCGGGTAAAGCCCGGCGCGATGGAGCGCGAATATCTCCTCGTACCGTCGAAAAACAAGTTTTTCGACAGTACGAAAAACAGAGAACCGCACGCGGTTCTCTGTTTTTTATGTTACAGCGAGCATGTTGTAGAGCTTCAGCAGCCGCAGATCCTCCCTGGAGATCTTCAGCTCCTTCGCAAGTGTGCCGTCGGCGGTGAGCGGTTTCTTGGTCAGCAGCATCTTCGCCGCGATCGGCATCATCGGACGGGAGGAGAGCCCCGTCCAGAGCGCCCATTTCCGCTCCGCGTCCAGATACGGCGCGAGCACCTGACAGCTCGCCTTTTCCATCGGCGTCTCGGCGTTCGTGAGCGTCAGCGTCGTCACAGCGTCATAGTGCTCCATGTAGCCGTAATAGGTGTTTTCGCAGTCGCGGTAATCCCCGTCTCGGTAGTTCATATAGAGCATCACGCGCCGCCTGCCCGGCTCAGACTCCGCCTGCACGTCGAACACACAGCGGATGATGCTGTTGTCGCGACCGTCGAAGAGATAGCCGTAAAACCGCTTCAGCCCTGAAAAAAACGCGGGCGCCGGGTACGCCTCGTCCTCCGCCGTCTCCGGGCGGGGGAGCAGCTGCTCCACGTGCACACGGTAGAGCTCCGCGAGTTCATAGAGCGTCTCGAGATCGAGCGCGATCTCGCCTTTTTCATATTTGCTCAGCGTGGATTTGCTTCTGCCGATTTTCGCGGCGGCCTCCTCCAGCGTCAGCCCCCGGCGCTTGCGGCAGCGGCGAAGCTGCTCGCCCACTTCGGTATGGATGCGTCCCATATCGATCCCTCCGGTTTCCTCAAAATCGAAAAAATCATCATTTTTTATGCTTTCTGCCTGCTATCACCGTAAGGATACCATCTGCTGCCCCAAAAATCAATTTTGAATGGAAAAATCGAGAACAAAGTTTCTTTATAAGAAACTTCCACAAGCTTGCGCTTCCGGTTTTGTTTTGATAAAGTATCCTCAGAGGAACCCGAAAACGAAAGGAGAGACCATCATGTTTAACTTTGACGAGATCATCGACCGCAGAAATACAAACGCTCTGAACACCGACGGCTTCCGCGGCTATATCTTCCACGCCGGACCCGAGAAGGTGTTCCCCTTCAAGGACGAGGAATTCGTGCGCATGTGGGTGGCGGACATGGAATTTGCCTGTGCGCCCGCGATCTGCGACGCGATCAAGGCGCGCGTCGATAAGCGCATCTTCGGCTACACCATGATGTTTGACGATGCGTATTACAACGCCTTCAACGGCTGGTGCCAGAAGCGCTACGGCTGGAGCTTCAAAAAGGAGGAGCTCTGCTTCTCACCCGGCATCATCCCCGCGCTCTATCAGATCGTCGAGGATCTGATCGGGGAGGGAGAGACCTTTGTCATCACCACGCCGTCCTACGGCTACTTCCTGCACGCGGCGGAGTATAACGACGTGCCCGTCGTCTGCTCCGACCTGATTCTGGGCGACGAGGGGTGGAAGATCGACTTTGAGGATCTCGAGCGCAAGTGCGCCGATCCGAAGGTCAGGATGCTCCTCTGGTGCAACCCGCACAACCCCACCGGCCGCATCTGGACGGAGGAGGAGCTCAAAAAGGTCGCCGCCATCGTGGAAAAGTACGATCTCTGGCTCGTCTCTGACGAGATTCACTGCGACCTCATCCGCGAGGGCCTCTGCCATATCCCCTTCGGCAAAATCCTCCCGGATTACGACAAGCTCATCACCTGCATGTCCGCGAGCAAGACCTTCAACATGGCGGGTCTCATGTTCTCCGACATCATCATCCGCAACAAGGCCGAGCGCGAGCGCTTTGTGAGCCGCGATAAGATCGCCGGCATGCTCAATCCGCTTTCCATCGCCGCGCATCAGGCGGCCTATGAGCACGGCGGCGAGTGGCTCGATGAGCTCAAGGCCTATCTCGACGGCAACTTCCGCTATCTCGACGAGTTCCTCAAGACCCGTCTCCCCGAAGCGCGCTTCACGATCCCGGAGGCGACGTATCTCGCCTGGGTCGATCTCTCCAAGTGCCTGCCCGACGTCGACGATCTGCCCGGCTTTTTCGCCAACGAGGCGGGCGTCCTGCTCGAGGGCGGCAACTCCCTCTTCGTCGGCAACGCCGAGGGCTTCGTCCGCCTGAACCTCGCCATGCCGCGCAGCATCATCGAAACCGGCATGGAGCGCATCGCGGACTCGATTGAAAAGCACCGCACACAAGCCTGAATCGTAGGGGACGGCGTCCTCGACGTCGTGATTATTTGCCCATTGGAAAGGAGTATTACCATGAAAATCATCCATACCGAAAACGCCCCCGCCGCCATCGGCCCGTATTCGCAGGCCTATGTCGTAAACGGCGTGCTTACCACCTCCGGCCAGATCCCGGTCAATCCCGCCACGGGCGAGATTCCCGAGGGCATCGCCGCGCAGGCGGAGCAGAGCTGCAAAAATATCGGCGCCCTGCTCGAGGCCGCCGGCACGAGCTTTGAGAAGGTCTATAAAACCACCTGCTTCCTCGCCGACATGGGCGACTTCGCCGCCTTCAACGAGGTGTATGCCAAATTCTTCATCTCCAAGCCCGCCCGCAGCTGCGTCGCGGTCAAGACGCTGCCGAAGAACGTCCTCTGCGAGATCGAAGCCATCGCAGTTGTGGAATAAAACAGATCAAAAAACGGCTCTCAGAGGAATTCTGAGAGCCGTTTTTCTGCCGTTTTCCAGTTATTTACTTGTATAAAATCAACGGGTAAGATATGATTCAGATGGTAGATCATTGTGATTTTTTCACAATGAAAAGGGTGATTTCAAAGAAAGGGAAATGAAAGCATGAACCAAAAAAGGCCCGGATTCGGCACGCGCATCGGCTTTGAGCTGGCGGCGGCGGGTTCGGCGGTCGGACTGGGAAACCTCTGGGGCTTTCCATACAAAACCAGCGCCAACGGCGGCGCGGCGTATCTGTTTGTGTATCTCGCGTGCATCCTGCTCGTTGGCGCCGTCGCCATGCTCGCGGAATTCACGCTCGGCCGCCGCAGCCGTGCCAACACGGTCTCGGCCTATAAGGCCGTCAGGCCGAACCTCGGCTGGCTCGGTCTTCTCGTCGTGGTCATCCCGGCGCTCATCATGTGCTATTATCTCGTCCTTGGCGGCTATACGGTGAAGTACGCCCTCGGCTCCTTCGTCGGCAACGCGGGGAATTATGAGCGCTTCGCCGGCAACGTGGGCGACGTGATTCTGCACACGGTGGTCTTCGCGCTCCCGGCGGCGGCCATCGTCATCGCAGGCGTGCGAAACGGCATCGAGAAGGCCGCAAAGCTCCTTCTGCCAACGATGCTGCTGATTCTCATTGTCATCAGCTGCGTCTCGCTCCTGCTGGGCGAGGGCGTGCAGGAAGGTCTCGCATTTTATCTCAAGCCGGACTTCTCCAAGCTCACCGGCTCCGGCATCCTTTCCGCCATGGGGCAGGCGTTTTTCTCCCTGTCGCTCGGCTGCGGCGCCATGATCGCCTACGGCTCCTATTCGGGCAATGCCGTCGATCTCGCGCGCTCCACGGTCGTCGTGTGCCTGCTCGACGGGCTGCTCACGTTCCTCTCCGGCCTTGCGATCTTCCCGGCGCTGTTTCACTATGCGGCGATTTCCGGCTCGTCGCTCTCGTCGCTCGGCATGGGCGGCGCAGGGCTCATGTTCATCACGCTGCCGATGGTGTTCGAGGGTCTCGGCCTTGCCGGGCAGATCATCAGCCTGCTGTTCTTCACCATGACGGCCATCGCCGCGCTCACAAGCATCATCTCCATCCTCGAGGTCGTCACGCAGTTTATCATCCAGCGGCACAAGGTCGCGCGCACCCGCGCCGTGAGCATCGTCACGGTCGCGTGTCTTGCGCTCTCCGTGCCCGTCGGGATCAGCCTCGGCCTGAACGTGAACGGCAGCGGCGCCATGAACCTTTTCGGGCGCAATCTGCTGGAGCTGCTGGACGGCGTCACGAATACGCTCCTCATGCCGCTCGCCGCGCTCGGCGCGTGCCTCGCGGTCGGCTGGCTGCTGCCGAAGGGCGAGCGCCCCTCGGGCTTTACGGGTGCCATGCTCCGCATCGTCACGCCCGTGCTCATCGTGCTGATCCTCGTCTTCGGCGCAGCGGATATGGTCTTCCCGGCAATGGCCGCCGGGCGCGCCTTCTCTGCCGACGGCTTCGGTATGCTTATGACTGCCTTGGGCGTGCTTCTGCTCACCGTCGCGGCCTACTTCCTCTGGCTCAAAAACCGCGACACCGGCTCGAATCAGGATGAGGAAGCGGCCAACCTGAAGCGCGAAGAGGCCTTCCGCGCCGGACTGCAGCGCGGCTGGCAGCGCCCGGAATAAGGAGGGCGCGCCATGAAACAGAAAAAACAGAGCCTTCTCCACGTGCTGACGATTGGCTTCGCGCTCTTTTCCATGTTCTTCGGCGCGGGCAACGTCATCTTCCCGCCGTATCTGGGTCTCCAGAGCGGCCGCCAGTGGTTCGCGGGCTTCGGCGCGTATTACATCGCGGACGTCGCGCTCGCGCTCGTGGCGCTCTTCGCCCTTTTGAAGGAGGGCAGCGCCATGCGTGTACTCGACCGCATCGGCACGAAGGCCGCCACGGCTTTGATGACGGTCATCATCCTCTGCATCGGCCCGATGCTCGCCATCCCGCGCACCGCGGCCACCACGTTCGAGATGGGCGTCACGCAGCTCATCCCGAGCCTCAGCCCGGTGCTGTTCTCGGCGATCTTCTTCGCTGTGATTCTCGCGCTCAGTGTGCGTGAGTCCGCCGTCATTGATATCATCGGCAAGTTCCTCACGCCTGCGCTGCTGTTGGGCCTCGCGGTGCTCATCGTGGTCGGCATTGTGCATCCGCTGGGCGAGATCAGCCCCGGGGTGCAGGTGGAGAACGTCGTTGTCACCGGCATTCAGGCGGGCTATCAGACGATGGACGTGCTCGCGGCGCTCGTCTTCGGCGCCGTGCTCATCAAGAGCGCTATGGACAAGGGGTATTCCGAGCAGGGTGAGCGCATGAAGGTGCTCGTCAAGAGCGGCGGCCTCGCGGGCGCGCTGCTTCTGCTGGTCTATCTCGGCCTTGCCTATCTCGGCGCTACAGTATCGAAGCGCTATCCCGTGGAGATCAGCCGCGCCGATCTCGTCATCGCCATTGTGCAGAGCCTGCTCGGCAAGCCCGGCATGATCATCTTTGCCCTCGTCGTCGCCCTCGCCTGCGTCACCACGGCGGTCGCCCTTGTGAGCAGCGCGGCGAACCATTTCACCGGGCTCTGCAGGGGCAAGGCGTCCTATGCCGCGTTCGTCGTCATCATCTGCGTGTTCAGCGCCGTGGTCTCGAACCTCGGGCTCGATACGATCGTCTCCATCGCGGCGCCGATCCTCGGCGTCGTCTATCCGCCGGTGCTCGTGCTTGTCATCGTGAGCCTTATCGCCCCGCGCATGACCAACAGCGTCTGCATCTGGGCGGTCATCGGCGCGCTGATCACGAGCGTCCTGCAGACCGTCGCAGGCTTCGGCGTGAGCATCCCGGTGCTCGACCGGCTCCCGCTCTCAAGCGTCGATATGGGCTGGGTTCTCCCGGCGCTCCTCTTCGGCGTCGGAGCATGGCTCTACCGCATCCCATGGCAGGAGAAGCACGAGGAATAATGACATTATAAATGCAAACGACCATGCACCGAAGTGCATGGTCGTTTGTTATGATCTGATATTCCAGCAGAGGAAGCAATTATCCAATGCTGTCGATATCCAGAGAATAGCCTAAAACTTCACCGATCGTCGTGATTTTACCACGGACGATCAGTTCATCGCCGCGATTCTTTTCCATAATAATACTTTTTTGCTCATCACTTTTGATATAGCACTGCACTTCCTGGAAAAGATAATCATAATTGTCTTCGCCGGCACCAAGCCCAATGTATTTGCCTTTGCTGTCAATGGTTCCCAGAAAACCGTGCAATTCGACATATTGATTTTTGAAAGTATCCTCGGCTTTCATTGCATTGCTGTTCAGCGCGTCAAACAGATCAGTAACATTGTATTGCGTATAGGTGATGGGCTCCGGGGTGGCTTCAACTTCTTCAGTTTCTGCCGCTGACGGATTGTTTTCGGAATTAGAAGCGGACCCAGCGGAATCGGAAACAGCAGTGCTCCCTTTGGCGTCAGAACCGCTGTTTTTTGCGTTATTTCCGCCACCTGCAGCGATACCGATGATCAGCAGGGCAAGGATCGCGTACACCCACCATCTTTTATAGATCGGCTTTTTGTTTTTCGCGCCGCATTGAGGGCATGTTTTTGCATTGGAAGCGATATCCGCGCCGCAGCTTGAACACTTTTTCATTTTGTTTGCCATATCCTTACCTCCGATTCAGAATGTAATCATTGTAAACTTTGTAAACATACATTGTCAAGAGAAAAAGAGTTACAATGTAATCATAGAATGGAGGTGCCGGATATGAAAGAGAAGAAAACAGAAGTCATTACAATCCGCATCCCTCCCAAAACCAGAGCGGCGATTGAAGAAGAAGCAAAAAAGCGGGAATGGACGCCATCTAAAATGGCGGAAAAAATCTTGTCTTCTTGGGCTGAAGCGCAAGAGAATGATTCAGAAGGAAACGCATAAATGCGCGAACTGTAAAGCCTGACATTGACATTTGATAAGATATTCGTTACTCTGACATTGGATTCCGAGAGCGGAGCAGGCACCCCGTTAACATTGTTGCGGCTTCCTTGCTCCAAGACCTTGGAGTCTTTTTTGTATACTGGAAACTCCCAGCTGTGCCGGGAGTTCAAAAATGGTTTTCGCGATGAGCGAAAGAAGAGATGCCGCAAAAAAGAACGTAGAGGCGACCTGCTGATCGCCCGCGCAGGATGAGGCGATTTCATTGCCAATCCCGGGCAAATCCGCACCGCGCCCATCGTAGGGGGTGACGACCTCGGCGCCCCTTTTGCCGGATTACCGCCGATGTCTGCGGCGCGATGTGGGCATCGCGCCCTACGGGAATGCCTCGTCGTAGGGGTCGGCGTCCTCGACGACCCAGCGGGATGCACCGATTATATTGCTAACCCCGGGCGAATATCGGCGGCACGTCAATCTGCTGTAGGGGCGACCTTTGTGTCGCACGTATTGCCGGAGCAGAAAGCATCGCCGTTTCGCCAAAGTTCGGCGCTGTTTGAAATCTGATCTGCGCTCTTGACACGCAGGTCGCCCCTACAGGTCTTTTCCACTGCGTCAGATTATCGGCGGGCGGTGATATCCGCCCCCTACGTATCATTGCTGAAAAAAGAGGCTGCATTGCAGCCTCTTTTTTCAGTTGAATGTTGGTTAAATTACGGATTCCAGATAAGCGGCGATCTCTGCCTCGTTATCGAGGCTCATCGCGTACGCCGCGACCTTGTCGGCTTCTTCCTTCGTCCATTTGGCGATGCACTTGCGCACCTTGAGCACGCTCGGCGCGCCGACGCTGAACTCCGTCAGCCCGAAGCTGATCAGCAGGGGAATGAGGTGCGGGTTTGCCGCCGCCTCGCCGCACATGCCCACGGGGATGCCGGCCTTGCGGCCCTCCTCAATCGTGCGCTTAATGAGGCGCAGCACGCCCGGCTGCAGCACGGAGTAGAGATAGGCCACGTCCGCGTTGCCGCGGTCGGCGGCCATCGTGTAGCCGGTCAGATCGTTCGTGCCGATGGAGAAGAAGGCGGCCTCCTTCGCCAGCAGATCGGCGATCACGGCGGCGGCGGAGGTCTCCACCATCACGCCCACGTCGATGTTCTCGTTGAAGGGGATGCCGGTCGTGAGCCTGAGCTCGTTCTTGATCTCCTCCACGAGCGCCTTGGCCTCGCGGAACTCCTCCATGCAGGTGATGAGCGGGAACATGATCTTCACGTCGCCGAAGGCGCTCGCGCGCAGAATCGCGCGCAGCTGCGTGCGGAAGAGATCGCGGTGCTTCAGGCAATAGCGGATCGCGCGGAAGCCCATGAACGGGTTTTCCTCCTTGGCGAGGCCCATGTAGGGGATCTCCTTGTCACCGCCGATGTCGAGCGTGCGAATAATGAGGGGCTTGCCCTTGAGCATGAGCGCGGCCTTTTTGTAGGCCTCGAACTGCTCGTCCTCGGTCGGGAGCGCCGTGCGGTCCATGAAGAGGAACTCCGTGCGGAAGAGGCCGACGCCCTCACCGTCTCCGGCGAGCACCTTGTTCGCGTCCTCGGGCTTGCCGATGTTGCAGACGAGCTCGTAGGCCGTGCCGTCCGCGTCGCGGGTTTCCTTCCCCCGAAACTGCTCCAGCTCGCGCTTGTTGCGCAGGAAGGTCTCGCGCTTTTCGGTGTAGTCCTTGAGCTCCTCCTCGGTCGGGTTCTGGATGACCACGCCGCGGCTGCCGTCCGCGATCACGAGATCACCGTTTTTCATCAGCCCCGCCGCGTTCTCCACGCTCAGCACCGCCGGAATCTCCAGCGCGCGGGCGAGGATCGCGGAGTGGGAGGTCTTGCCGCCGGTCTCCGTGATGATGCCGACGATGTTGTCCTTGTTGATGCCCGCGGTCATGGAGGGGGTGAGCTCCTTTACCAGCAGGATCGTGCCCGCCGGCGCGTCGGAGATCTTCACCTCATGCACGCCCAGCAGCTGCGCCAGAACGCCGGTCTTCACGTCGCGCACGTCCGCCGCGCGCTGACGCATGAAGTCGTCCGCCGCCTGCGAGAAGACCATGATGAACATGTCGCACATGCTCTCGAAAGCCTGCTCGGCGCACTGGCCGCCCTGAATGAGCTTTTCTGTCTCGCCGCAGAGCGCCGGGTCCTGCACCATGGAGATGTGACCCAGCATGATCTCCGCTTCCTTCGCGCCGGCGGAGGCCTTGAGAGCCTCGGCCTGCGCCTGCGTCTCCACGATGAAGGCGTCCACGGCGGCCTTGAAGCGGGCGATCTCGGCGTCCTTGTCCTCCACCGCGTGCGGCGTGTAGTTGAGGGAGACCTCCTCGATCACCAGTACCTTGCCGATGCCGATGCCGTCAGAAGCGGCAGTACCTTTTAACATGTCTTTCACCTCGAATCAAGAGGCACAGCCTCTCTGTTTGATTACTCGCCGAAACCGGACTCGATCATCTCAGCGGCTTCCGCCAGCGCTTCGTTTTCGCCCTCGCCGTCGCAGACGACGTCGATCTCGCTGCCGACCTTGATGCAGGCGGCCATGATGTGCATCAGGCTCTTGCCGTTCACGTCATTGCCGTTAAACTTGATGGTCACGGTGCAGGGATACTTGTTCATCGCCGTGGCGAAGGTGGTGGCGGGGCGCATGTGGAAGCCCTGCGCGTTGGGAACGGTAAAGTGTTTGGATACCATAGTCTTGTGTTCTCCTTTTTATCGTTATTGTTGTTTCTTATTTCTTCGCGGGCTTCTTCAGAATGGCGAGCATCAGCATGCCGCAGACGGCGCCGATGGCGAGCGCCACGAAATACATGAACCAGTTGCCGATGGTGGGAAGGACGAAGATGCCGCCGTGCGGCGCCATGAGCGTGCACTTGAAGATCCAGCTGAGCGCGCCGGCCACGGCAGAGCCCACAATGCAGGAGGGGATGACCTGCAGCGGATAGCTCGCGGCGTAGGGGATCGCACCCTCGGTGATGAAGCTGAGACCCATGATGTAGTTCACGGGGCCGCTCTTGCGCTCGTCCTCGGTCCAGAGCTTCTTGAAGAAGGAGGTGCTCAGGGCGATGGCAATCGGGGGCACCATGCCGCCGATCATGACGGAGGCCATGATCTGATAGGACGTCTCGGGGTTCGCGGCGGTGGCGGCGTTGGCGAGCATGCCCGCGCCGAAGACGTAGGCCGCCTTGTTGAACGGGCCGCCCATGTCGATGGCCATCATGCCGGCGAGGATCGCGCCGAGCAGGATGCCGAGGTTGTGGTCGTTGAGCCAGAGCAGGCCGTTGTTCAGGCCGGTGTTGATGACGCCCATGATGGGGTTGACCGCGCACATCATCACGCCGATGATGCCGAGGCCTGCCAGCGGGAACACGAGCACGGGCTTGATGCCCTCGAGCGCGCGGGGCATCTTCTCGCAGAGCTTCATGCACTGCTTCATCAGCCAGCCGCCGAGGAAACCGGCGAGCAGGGCGCCGAGGAAGCCGGAGGGGATGGTGGCAGCCGCGCCGGGATCGGCGAAGGTCGCGCCGTTGGAGGCGAGCCAGCCGCCCACGAAGCCGACGAGCAGACCCGGGCGATCCGCGATGGACATGGCGATGAAGCCGGCCAGCAGCGGGAGCATGAAGTTGAAAGCATAGCCGCCGATGGTCTTGAACCACGCGGCGAGCGCGGTGTGGGAGCCGAAGTCCGAGCCGCCCTTGACGCCGGCGGCGGCGTCGATCAGAAAGGCGATGGCGATGAAGATACCGCCCGCCACGACGAACGGCAGCATGTGGCTCACGCCGTTCATCAGGTGCTTGTAGAGCTTGCGGCCGAAGGACTCGTTGTCGCTCGCGGCGGCAGCGGAGGCGTCGGCCTTCTTGTCGGAGTGGAAGACGGGCGCTTCGCCGTTCAGGATCTTGTTGATCAGCTCCTCCGGCTTGTGGATGCCGTCGGCCACCTTCGTGGAGTAGACGGGCTTGCCGTCGAAGCGCGCGGTCTCGACGGACTTGTCGGCGGCGATGATGATGCCGTCGCACTCGGCGATCTCCTGCGCCGTGAGCACGTTCTTCGCGCCGCCGGAGCCGTTGGTCTCAACCTTGATGCTGATGCCCATGGCCTCGCCGGCCTTCTGCAGAGCCTCGGCGGCCATGTAGGTGTGGGCGATGCCGGTGGGGCAGGCCGTCACGGCGAGCACGCGCGGGCCGGCCTTCGCCGCGGGAGCTGCTGCGGCAGCCGCGGGAGCGGCTTCCTCCTAGGTCTCCTCGGGGAATTTCTCGGTCTCCTTGGCGTCGATCACGGCGAGGAATTCCTCCGGCGTCTTCGCGGCCTTCAGATCGTCGGTAAAGCCGGGATCCATCAGCATCTGCATCATGCGCGCGAGCACTTCCAGATGCACGTCGCCGTCGGTTGTCGCGGCGATCATAAACAGGAGCTTGCAGGGCATGCCGTCGGGGGAGCCGTAGTCCACGCCGTCCGGCACGGTCAGCGCCGTGAGCGCGGGGGCCTTCACGGCCTCACTCTTGGCGTGGGGGATGGCGATTTCCATGCCGATGGCGGTGGTGCCCATCTCCTCGCGCTTGAGGATGCCCTCCTTGTACGCCTCCACGTCGAGCAGGTTGCCGCACTTCTCATGCAGCGCAACCAGCTGGTCAATGGCGGCGCGCTTGTCCGCAGGGGCTGCCCCGAGGACAATGCCGTCTTTTTTGAGCAGGTCAGTAATGCGCATAAGCGTTCTCCTCTCAGAATAATGTCATGAGTTCGTCGATCAGTTCCCGTTCGGCCAGACCCTGCGAGAAGGCGGTGGCGTTGCCGCAGGCGCTGCCGAGCTTCAGAGCATAGCCGTAATCGCCGGTTTTGATATATCCGGCCACGAAGCCCGCCACCATGCTGTCGCCGGAGCCGACGGTGTTGAGCACCTTGCGGCGGATCGTGCCCGCCTGGTGCCGCTCGCCGTTTTCGTCCACGAGCATCGCGCCCTCGCCGCCGAGCGAAACGAGCACGTTTCTCGCGCCCATCTCCTGCAGCCTGCGGGCATAAAACTCAGTGTCCTCCGCCGTCTTGACCTCCGTGCCGAAAAGCTCGGTCAGCTCCTGGCGGTTGGGCTTGATGAGGAAGGGCTTGAACTTCAGCGCGTTTACGAGCAGCTGCTTCGTGGCGTCCACCACGATGCGCACATCCCGCCCGTCGAGACGGGCCAGAATCTGCTCATAAATGTCGTCCGGCATGGTGTTCGGTACGTTGCCTGCAATGATGATCGTGTCGCCGTCTGTGATCTTGTCCACGCGCTCCATGAGCGCGGCGAGCGCCTCGTCGTCAATGTGCGGGCCCTGTCCGTTGATCTCGGTTTCCTCTCCGGCCTTGATCTTCACATTGATGCGCGTCATGCCCTCCTTGAGATGGATGAAGTCGGTTTTGATGCGCGGATTGCTCACGCCCTTTTCGAGTGCCTCGCCCGTAAACCCGGCCACGAAGCCGAGCGCCGTGGAGTCGAGCTCCAGCTCCGAGAGGACGTTGGAAACGTTGATGCCCTTGCCGCCGAAGTAATATTCCTCGCCGGTGGTGCGGTTGGTAATCCCGCCGATGAGCGAATCCATGTG
Organism: Oscillospiraceae bacterium; assembly: GCA_045112425.1. GTDB lineage: Bacteria > Bacillota > Clostridia > Oscillospirales > Oscillospiraceae > CAG-103. The sequence goes on along the minus strand of JBGUHV010000258.1, from coordinate 11,906 downwards.
AACCACATAGTCGATCGAGGGATTGAGTGTGATGGTGTAGATCATGCAGTCACCTCCTTTTCTGGCAGTGAATTTCGTTCATTGCAAATCGTGTCGCCTACGATTTTCAAATTCCTTGTTAACAGTATAACATGGAAGCGGTCAAAGTCAATCAGATATCCTCGCTCCGGCCAGAAAAAATTGTCAATTTTAACAATATCATAGATTACATAACACTAATTATGTAATCTTTACTGACATATTTCGAGGTGCATCCGCATATGGTTTCGTATCAATTCCGGAGGTGCATGAATATGAAATCCGTTCCGCTCCGTCTGCGCAGGCTTCTCTCCGGCGCGGCGCTGGTCGTGTGCGCTGCGCTGGTGCTCTGGGCGGTGCATCAGCCGCAGCTCGTCGGCGCGTCCGTCTCGAGCCGCCAGCTGCCGATCTACCGCGTGCAGAGTGAGGATAAGCGCGTCGCCCTCTCGTTTGACGCCGCCTGGGGCAACGAGGACACGCAGACGCTCATCGACATTCTCTCGTCGCACGATGTGCGCGCCACGTTCTTCCTTGTTGGCATGTGGGTCGAGAAATACCCCGAGAGCGTGCAGGCGCTCGCCGCGGCGGGGGAGGAGATCATGAACCACTCCGAGACCCACCCGCACCTGAGTGAGATGACCACCGACGCCGTGCAGCAGGAGGTGAACGCCTGCTCCGACCGTATCGAAGCCCTCACCGGCGCACGCCCGACGCTCTTTCGCTGCCCCTACGGGGAGTATGACGACCATGTGATCGAAGCCATCCGCGCCATCGGGGTCACGCCGATCCAGTGGGATGTCGACTCGCTCGACTGGAAGGGCATCTCCGCAGACGAGATCTCAAGCCGCGTCCTCTCGAAGGTGCAGCCGGGCAGCATTGTCCTCTTTCACAACGCCGCCGAGCACACGCCCGAGGCGCTCGCCGGCATCATCGAGACCCTCCAGGCGGACGGCTATACCATCGTGCCGATCTCAGAGCTCCTGTGCACCGGCGACTACACCATCGACAGCACCGGCTGCCAGTGCCCGGCATAAGCAATTCCCATCTTGCACCGCCTCCTGCAGCGTGGTAGAATAAACCAGTTAGACTATCATGGAGGCGGTTGCATGAAACGTCTTGCCCGGATTCTGGTGGATCGGCGATATCTGTTTGCGGCGGTGATGCTGGCCGTGACGATTCTCTGCGCCTTTCTGGCGCTGCGTGTCGAAATCAACACGGACATGACGCGCTATCTCCCCGCAAAATCCCCCATGCGCAAAGGCGTGGAGATTCTCGAGACGGCCTTCCCCGACCCCGGCGAGCAAAGTGCCTTCCGCTTTGTCTTCACCGGTCTGGACGAGAGCGAGATCCCGGCCATCCGGCAGCAGATTGCCGACCATATCTACGTCTCCCGCGTGGAATACGTTCCCGGCAATATACACTATAATAAAGACGGACGCACGCTCTTCATCGTGAACCTCGATTACGGCTATGATTCCCGCGAGGCGGCCACGGTGCAGCGCGTTTTTACCAAGCAGTTCCAGGACTATGACTTCGCCATCGGCTCGAACGAGATGCTCAAAACCGAGGTGCCGCTGAAGCTGCTCGCCATCGGCGTGAGCATTCTCATTGCGATTCTGGTGATCATGAGCCGGTCGTGGATTGAGCCGGTGCTCTTCCTCATCGCCATCGGCATGGCGGTCGTCATCAATCTCGGCACGAATCTGGTGCCGGGGTACATTTCCGACATCACCTTTTCCATCGCCCCGGTGCTGCAGCTCGTGCTCAGCATGGACTATTCCATCATCCTCATGAACCGCTACCGCGAGGAGAAGAAAAACGGCCTTGCAAAAACGGACGCCATGAAGTCCGCGCTCGAGCATTCGTTCTCCTCCATCTTTTCCAGCTCGTTCACGACGGTGGTCGGTCTGCTCGCGCTCGTGTTCATGACGTTCAAGATCGGGCGCGAGCTCGGTATCGTCCTGGCCAAGGGCGTCTTCATCAGCATGATCTGCGTCTTCACCGTGCTGCCCACGCTGATCCTCTGGGGCGACCGGCTCGTGGAGAAGACGGCGAAGCGAACCATCCCGCTGCCCACGCGCTGGCTGGCCTTCTTCAGCGAAAAGGCGCGGCGCGTGATCCCGTTCGTGTTCGTCGTCATGTTCGGCCTCTTTTTCTGGCTGCGCAGCTTCACGCCCATCATCTTCACCGAAAACCTCACGGACGAGCTCTCTGACGTGTTCCCGGCGGACAATACCGTCGTCCTGGTCTATCAGAATCAGGACGAGGGCGCGATCTGGCCGCTCATTCTGGACGTGCAGCAAAACGAGCACGTCCGAGCCGTGCAGGCCTATGCCAATTCCTTCGAGGCGGCGCTGACCCTCCCGCAGGTCACCGAGGCCATGGCTCAGATGGGCGGCAGCGCCATGCCGCAGAACATCATCGAGAGCGTCTTCCGCACCAGGGACTGGGGAGACAACGTGACCATGACGCTGGGCGAGTTTATGGACACGCTCACGCTCGATGACCGCTTCGCCTCCGTCTTCGGCACCGGCACGGAGCGCATCCGCACCCAGATGCGCGAGGCGTTCGACGCCCAGCGCGCGCAGATGCGCGGCCCCGAGTGGTCTCGCGTCGTCATCTATACCGACTTCCCCGATGATTCCGAGGATACGACCGCGTTTATGGACGATCTCTATGCACGCTGTGACCGCGATTTCTCGGGCGAGACCTATCTCATCGGCACCTCCGCCATGGTGCACGAGATGGCGGAGAACTTCAGCCGCGAATTTCTCACCGTGAGCCTCATCACAGCGGTGGCGATCTTCCTCGTCGTCCTGCTCACGTTCCGCTCGCCGGCCATTCCGCTCATCCTCGTTTTGCTCGTGCAGTGCGGCGTCTATATGGCCATCACGGCCATGGGCTGGCAGGGCTATGACGTCTATTATCTCGCGCTGCTCGTCGTGCAGGGCATCCTCATGGGCGCGACGATCGACTATGCCATCGTCTTCTCCGGCTACTACAAGGAGCTGCGCCGAACCCTGCCGCGCTATGAATCGCTCTGCGGCGCGTATGAAAACTCCATCCACACGATCATGACCTCCGGCCTGATCCTCATTCTCGTCACTGCCATTCTCGGCAAATTCTGCCCCACGCAGAGCATCGCGCAGGTCTGCACGTCCATCGCCCTCGGCTCGCTGAGCGCGGTGCTGCTCATCCTCTTCATCCTGCCCGGCCTGCTTGCCTGCTTCGACCGGCTGATTATCCGCCAAGAATAATGTACGGATATTGCAGTTTTCATCCGGAAATGCTATAGTGACAGACGAACGTTAACTCCCGAAAGGACTTCGGATATGAAACACAGAAAAATCAGTGAACAGAGCTGGTATCCCTATGCCGTGGCCATCTGTCTCGGCGTGCTGCTCTATGTGCTCCTGGAGCACATCAGCAACATCTGGGGCGCCGTCAGCAAGATCAGCGGCTATTTTCTGCCGGTGCTCCTCGGCTGCGTGCTGGCCTATCTCATGAACCCGCTTGCCAAGCTCTATGAGCGCAAGCTGTTTCGCAAAGTGAAGAAGCCGAACCTCGGTTGGTCGCTCTCCGTGGCGCTCGCGTTCATCACGGTCGTGGCCTTCCTGCTGTTCCTGCTCGGCACGCTCGTTCCGCAGCTCATTGACAGCATCACCACGCTCGTGAGCAATGTCGATTCCTATCTTGCCACGCTCAAAAAGCTGCTTGAGCGCTGGGGGCTGGCCAAGCACATCGATCTGGACAGTGTACTGTCTTCCTCCGGCGATCTGGTGAGCAAGATTGCCGACTGGCTCTCCAAGAATCTCAGCAATATCGTCAGCGCCTCCTCCAAGGCGGGCAAGGGCGTGGCAAACTGGGTCATCGCGCTGGTGCTCTCGGTGTATCTGCTTGCGGCGAAGGAGCCGCTGAAGCTCGGCGTGCACCGTCTCGCGCGCGCGACGATGAGCAAGCCGCATCTGGACTATACGCAGCGCTTTCTCACCCGGTGCGACAGCATTCTCTCCCGCTATATCACCTTCAGCCTGCTCGATGCGCTCATCATCGGCTTTGCTAACCTCATCTTCATGTGGATTCTGGGCATGCAGTATGCCGGGCTCGTCTCCGTCGTCGTGGGCTTCACCAATCTGATTCCGACCTTCGGCCCGATCATCGGCGCCGTCATCGGCGGCCTCATTCTTCTGCTGGTCAAGCCCGTGCACGCGCTGATCTTCGTCATTTTCACGCTCGTGCTGCAGACGATTGACGGCTATGTCATCAAGCCCAAGCTCTTCGGAAACTCCCTCGGCGTTTCGGGTCTTCTGATCCTCGTCGCCATCGTCGTCGGCGGAAACATCTTCGGCGTGGTCGGCATTCTGCTCGCCATCCCGTTCGCCGCCATTCTCGACTTTGTCTATAAGGAGGCCTTCCTCCCATGGCTCGAGGCCAGAGGGGAGCGGCGGCAGAAGGAGAAGCCTGAGAGCAAATGAAAAACGAACCGGCATTGCCGGTTCGTTTTTCATTTGGATAGGTCACTCGCGCTTATCGCGCGGAGCGTTGGCTCCGCTTGGTCGGCGCGAGGGGCGAGCGTCGCGCTCGCCCGAAGGAGTTTTTTCACCGCACATGTCGCTGAAAAAACAACTTCAATTCTTCGCGCCTTCCGAGGCGCGAACTCTGTGAGACTTTTTATATCTCTTCAATTCTTACGGTAAATGCGCCATTGTCCGTCTCAATCACGGCGTAGGTATGCGCTCCGTAATCCCCGATGCTGCCGGGGTTGAGCACGGTCAGCTCCTCGTCCTCGCGCAGATACGCCTCGTGCGTATGGCCGAAGAGAACAATGCGCGCATCCAGGCTCCGCGCGGCGCTCTCGAGCTCAATCAGATCGCGCTTCACGCCGAAGAGATGCCCGTGCGTGAAAAACACCGGCACCGCGTCCAGCTCCGCGCAGAGATATTCCGGCAGCTCCGACCAGTAGTCGCAGTTGCCCCGCACGGCGTACACCGGCAAATTCGGAAACCGCTCGTACACTTCCTCCAGATCGCGCTCCCCGTCGCCGAGAAACAGCATCGCGTCCGGCTTCTCCAGCCCGAGCGCGAGCAGCATCTGCTCGGAGCGGTTGTGGGAATCAGAAAAAATGCAGAATTTCACTTGATAAGCTCCAGATAGTCTCTCAGAATTTCCTTGTGCGACCGCACCAGCGTCTCCGGCATCTCCTCCGGACGCACCCATGCGAGACGCACGGATTCGCCGTCGTTCACGCGCGGTGTGCCCGTCCAGTCCTCGGCGAGAAACGAGGTGTTCACCACATACCATTCGTCGCCGTTGGCAGCCCGGCAGAGATGATCCGGCCCGGAGTAGACGCCGATCAGCCGCAGCCCACCGACGGTGACGCCCGTCTCCTCAAGCACCTCGCGCCGCGCCGTGTCCTGCACGGACTCGCCGAGCTCCATCAGTCCGCCGGGGAAGCACCAGCGCCCCTCGGGGTAGACCCGCTGCTGCAGCAGCAGCTCGCCCCGGCAGTTACGGATCACGCAGGACGCGCCCGCCAGAATCAGCCGCCGATGGCCCACGAGCGCGCGCAGCTCCTCAATGTACCCCATCAGCTGTGCCGCTCCATGTGCCGTCCGATGGCCTGCATCCCCTTGAGACACAGCGTGCTCACGGCGCTCAGGAGCGCCAGCGCGATGGCAGCCTGCCGTTTTCTCATGTGTTCGGCCTCCTTCTTAATCCTCCAGCCAGCGCACCGCGCCGGTGGCAATGTCATAAACCGCGCCCACAATCTCGAGCTCCGCCGAGGGGATCTCCGGATGCGAGGCAAACTCGCGCCGGATCGTCTCCACCGCGTGCTGCACGTTCAGACAGCAGGCGCGCTCCTCGTCCTTCTCGTCGCCCACGGCGAGGAGAATCTCATCCGTGATGTACTGGATAAAGCCGTCTCCGCCGCCGGAGAGCGCCGCGTGCACCGCGCCGCAGCCCGTGTGTCCGAGCACGATGATCATCCGGCAGTCCAGATGCCCCGCCGCGTATTCGATGCTGCCGAGCTGATGGTCGTCCAGCACGTTTCCGGCCACGCGGATCACAAACAGCTCGCCGAGCCCCGCCGAGAAGATGCTCTCCGGCATCACGCGCGAATCAGAACACGCGAGCACAATCGCGTACGGCTTCTGTCCGTTTTCCGCCGTCTCGAGCCGCACGGCGGGGGAGACGTTCCCAATCGGCGACGCCGCGCCGAGAAACTGCCGGTTGCCCTCCGTGAGCTTTTCCAGCAGCGCCTGATTTCGAATCATCCTTCCTCCTCCATTTCCACCGCAAACAGACCGCCAGCGCCGCCGGAATGGAGAAACAGCACGTTCTCCCCGGGCTTGACGGTGCCGTCCGTCAGCATCTGAAGCAATCCCGCGAAGGCCTTGCCCGTGTAAACCGGGTCGAGGAAGAGCCCCTCCGTCTCCGCCAGCAGGCGCACGGCCTCGTTGCCCTCCTCCGAGGGGATCGCGTAGCCCGGCCCGCAGAGATCCCGCAGCGAAAAGTCGCCTGCCGTGATCTCCATGTCCGCCTCCAGGAGCGCCGCCGCCTCTCTCATCAGCCGGAGTGTGATCTCCTCAAACGGATCGGCGTCCACCATCATCCCGTGCACCCTTGTGCCGGGAAGAAAGAGCTTCGCGCCGAGCGCGAGTCCTGCCATCGTGCCGCCGCTGCCCTCAGCGCAGACGAGGTGGTCAAAATGCATGCCCTGCCCGGCAATCTCCTCCGCGCAGGCGACGTAGCCGAGCGAGCCGAGCGCGTTCGATCCGCCGCAGGGAATTTTATAGTATGGTACTCCGAGCGCCGCGCCGACCCGATCCATCTCGGCGTAAATGTCGTCGTAGCTGTCCGTGTCCACGAAGCGCACGTCCGTGCCCATCAGGTGCTCCAGCAGCTGGTTGCCGCGCCGGGCGGTCACGCCGCGCTGCTTGAGAATCAGAATCGGCTTCAGGCCAAGCCGATTTGCCGCCGCCGCCGTGAGCATCGCGTGGTTCGACTGCGCGCCGCCGGTCGTAAAGACCGCCTCGGCGCCCTGCGCCATCGCGTCCGCCAGCAGAAACTCGAGCTTTCGCACCTTGTTGCCGCCGAGCCCCAGCCCGGTCAGATCGTCGCGCTTGAGATACACGTTCGCGCCGAACCTGCGGCTCACGTTCTCCAGCTTCTGAATCGGCGTCGGAAACAGCCCCAGCGCCACGCGCGGAAAGTCTTGCAGCTTTTTCAAAGGAACGACCTCCTTTTCGGTTCATCTGTCTGCATTTTACCACGCGCAAACCACAGCCGCAACCTTGTGTTTGGAAACAAAAACGGCTATACTGGCGTCAAAGAAGCTGCAAAGGAGGGAAGGGCATGCTTCCGATTCTGTCCACCGGCAGCGTCCGGTATCTGCGTCCGCTCCATGGCAGCCGAGACTGGTTCTGGGGCATGGACTGCACCGACGGCGATCTGTATGAGGCTGAGGAGCTCTGGCAGCTCGGGCATAAAACTGACCGCACGCGCCTGCTCCTCGTGCGGGATGGAGATCTGCGCGTGTTCGAGCCGGTTTTGCCGCGCCTGGGGCAGTATTTCGGCGTTCCGATCTTCCACGCCGGCGCGCCGCTGATCCTGCTTGCGGATTTCCCGGCGGGCATTGTGCGCGTCCTGCGCTTCGATCCCGATTCCGGAGAGACGACGCCGGTTTTCGAGCTGCCGCGCGCGGCGTTTCCCGACTGCTATAACCTGCAGCTGCACGTCTCGCCCCTCATGCTCACGCGGCAGACGGGTGACCGCTTCCAGATTTTCTGGCCGCACAGGGCCGATTTCCCCATCGAGCCGACGGAGAGCTTTGACGCACGGGAGGGGGAGCGGCTCTATTTCTCCCGCTGGCACGAAACGCCGGATTATTGGGAGGATACCGTCGTGCGCGATGCGCGAACGGGCGCCGTCCTCGAGGTGCTGCCCGGGGCGATCTGCCTCCTGCCGGACGGCAGGAGCTGGCTGCTCACCGATTGAAATGAATGCGAAGATATGGTAAAATGAATCAACAGACAAACGGAAAGGAGGCCAGCAGAATGCGATGCCCCAGATGCGGCGCGGCGGTGTCCGGCCAGGAGTCGTTCTGCCCCAGATGCGGCCAGCGCCTTGCGGCAGAGGAAGCTGTCGTTCAGAGCAACAAGCCGCTGCTCATCGCCATGATTGCCGTTGTGCTCGTGCTTCTGGTGGTCACGTTTCTGGCCTTCACCGGAAAGCTCGGGCCGCGCGATCCGGAGCCGGAGCCTGTCGCCGCCGCCACGATGACGCCGGAGGCGGAGACGCCCGCCGTCCTGCCCTCCGCCTTGCCGACGGCGGAGACCACCCCCGCGCCGACGCTCACGCCGCAGCCGACGGCCACGCCCGCGCCGACCCCGAGCCCGACGCCCACGCCCGCCATGGGCGGGGTCTATATCCTGCCGGACAGCAACAGCCGCATGCTCTCCGAGGCGGATCTCGAATCGCTCGGCGAGCGCGAGCTCATGCTCGCGCGCAACGAGATCTTTGCCCGCCACGGCTTCATCTTCACCACCCAGTGGATTCAGGGCTATTTCCTCACGCAGGGCTGGTATCGCGGCACAACGCCTGCCGCCCAGTTCGACAGCAGCGTCTTCAATTCCTATGAGCGCGCAAACATTGATTTGATCCTCCGCGTCGAAGCAGAACGCGCGGGATAAAAAAACGACCGCACCCAGTCGGGTGCGGTCGCTTCAGTTTGTCAAAAAAAGCCTCGCAGAGTTCGCGGCTCGGATGCCGCGAATCCATTTCAATCGATTTTCCGGCGACATGTGCGGCATCGTCAGAACGGGCTTGCTTCACGCCGCAGCCGCGCTAAGGCGCGACGGCTCTGTATCCGCGCCCCCGTTCTTCCTCTCCAAAACAAAGCAGATTGCTTTGTTTTGGTAAGGAGCGGCAGTGGAATGAGCTTGCTTTCCCGCTCGCGGGGAAGCAAGGGATATGGAGCTTGTCGCGACGCCGCGCGAGCATCCCTTTGACTTTCAAAGAACACAGTTCTTTGAAAGTCTCAAACGACCGCGCCCGATTGGGCGCGGTCGTTTGAATTTATTCCTTGATGCTGCCGTCGGGGTTAAACAGCGGCAGGGGGCCGAGCACGATGATGTCGTCGCGGTTGATGGCGTCGCCCTCGGCGAGCACGGCCATCTTGCCGACCACTTCGCCGCCGGCCTGCTTGACCAGCTCCTCCATGGCACGCAGGCTCTCGCCGGTGGAGATCACGTCGTCCACGATCACGATGCGCTTGCCGCGGATCATGTCGGCGTCCTCGGTGTCGAGCACGAGCGTCTGCACGCCCGCCGTCGTGATGCTCTTCACGTTCACGGTGAACACGCCCTGCATATAGGCCTTGGCCTTCTTGCGGGCGATGAAGTATTTGTCCGCGCCGCTCTGCCGTGCCATTTCATAGATCAGGGGGATGGCTTTCGCCTCGGGGGCGATCAGGTAGTCATATTCGGGTGCGCGCTTCAGAAGCTCCGCCGCGCAGTGCACGGTCAGCTCCACATCGCCGAAGATGACAAACGCGCCGATGTACAGGTCGTCAGAGACCTTGCACAGGGGCAGATCGCGTTTCAGCCCGGCGATATCCATCTCATAGGTCATGAATGGGTCCTCCTTCAAATATAGTATCCAACAGGATATCAATTTACATTATACAGCATTTGCGTAAAAAAGCAAGCGCAGCGCATTCCAGCAACTTCCATTTAGCAAAATCTAACAACGAATCCCTGCGATATCTGTCAAAATAGATAAAGTGTAGGGAATCTTCACAGAAATCCTTGTGTTAAATTCCTAACGCCGTCAAGTTGTATAAATTTGGTGCGGATTTTAGGGCCGAAATTCCCGCCTTCGTCGAAAATGAATAAAATGTGAACATAGCGATTGCGATTCCCGGTGAAATCGTGTAAAATAAAGCCATCCAAAAAGGTTTCTCTTTGGTCAAGTCCACGGCAGACGATCGCGGTTGTCATCCGCCGGACCGGGGGAGACCCCGTTTGTGTTTTGGAAAAATGGAAATGGAGGAATTCACTATGGCGAAAAAATCTATGCCTGTTCCTGATCATGGGAACGATCGTGGCTCCTTCGGCTCGAACATCGGCTTCCTGCTCTCCGCAATCGGTTCTGCGGTCGGCCTCGGCAACATCTGGGGCTTCCCGTATAAGATGGGCAAGAGCGGCGGCTTCTCGTTCCTGCTGATCTACCTGCTGCTTGCGATTTTCGTCGGCTTCGTTATCATGCTCGGCGAGCTCGCCCTCGGCCGCAAGACCGGCTTCGGACCTGTGAATGCGTACGCTGCTGTCTCCAAGAAGTTCAAGTGGGCCGGCTGGCTTGGCGTCATCGTTCCGTTCCTGGTCATGACGTTCTACTCCGTCCTCGGCGGCTACTGCATCTACTACATCATCGTCAACGTCATCGGCCTGTTTTCCGGCGGCGCCCCCGGCAACGAGGTGTTCGGCGCACTGCTGACCACGCCCGGCTTCGGCATCGGCTGCACGCTGCTGTTCATGCTCATCTGCTACTTCATCAACCGCAACGGCGTTGGCGGCGGCATCGAGAAGTTCAACGAGGTCGGCATGCCCGCCCTGTTCGTCCTGCTCGTGGTCGTCATCATCCGCTCCCTCACGATGCCCTATGCGTCTGTTGGTCTGAAGTTCATGTTCGTGCCCGGCTACTCCACCAAGGAGGTCATCGTCAACGGCGTGAGCTACGGCTCCTTCCTGGACGCTGCTCCCGGCGCGCTGTCCGTCCTGGCCACCGCCGCCGGCCAGATGTTCTTCTCCCTGTCTCTGGCAATGGGCGCCATGATCACCTATGGCTCCTACCTCAGCAAGTCTGAGAGCCTCCCGAAGAACTCTGTCATCATCACCGTTGCCGATACCCTCGTCGCCATCATGGCCGGTATCGCCGTCATCCCCGCCGCCGTTGCTCACGGCATGGCTCAGATCGACGCCGGCGAGCTCGAGAGCGTTGCGCAGATCAAGCTCAACGGCCCCGGCCTTCTGTTCAGCACCCTGCAGAACGTGTTCCACAGCATGGGCGTTCTGGGCGCGATCATCGGCCTGCTGTTCTTCGTGCTCGTGCTCATCGCGGCTGTGTCCTCCGCCATCTCTCTGGTAGAGGCCGTGTCCGTCACCTTCATCGATCGTGCTTCCGCCCGCGGCCACGAGGTCAGCCGTCCCCGTACGGTCGGCATCGTCTGCGTCGTGATCATGATCTTCGCCATCTTCGTCTGCGTCGACGGTCTGGCCGAGCGTCCCTTCACGCCGGCTGACATGTTCGGCTGGAAGGTCGGCACCTGGAACGACTGCTGGCTCGACTTCATGGACGTGTGGTCTGAGGGTATTGCGATGCCTCTCGGCGCTCTGATCATGGCCCTCATGATCGGCTACGAGCTCAAGCCCAGCTACTTCGCCGATGAGATCAAGCAGGGCGACTCCGGCAAGTGCATCGGCTTCTGGGGCGTCTGCATGAAGTTCATCGTTCCGATCGTCATGGTCTTCGTGCTGCTTGTTCAGATCAGCAGCTTCTTCGACCTCGGCTGGTTCTAATCGAGCCGCCTTCATCAGATTATTGAATCTGCAAAAACAACCGCAGTCGGCGGCCCTCGGGCCGCCGACTTTTGTCGTCCAACCGGGCGCGCTCCGTTGCGTCGGTTTTCCTTGAAAATATCGTAGGGGTCGGCGTCCTCTGACGACCCGCGCAGAATCATCCCGGATGCGCGCCGTTTTCCGGCGAATCCACGCTGCACTCCGCGTAGGGCCGACGCCCTCGGCGCCCCGAGCTCTCAGCAGAGTTTGCCCGGCAGGGCAAAGAAATCCAATCCGTTTTTGCCGTGGGTTTGCCGCGGCAAAAACTCC
>JBGUHV010000257.1:0-6085 GCA_045112425.1 Oscillospiraceae bacterium | reverse complement strand
TTACATTTTTATCTTTAAGACGATGTGATTTTGACGAAGTTTCTTTAAAATGCAAAGTCGGCAGCCTCAAATGAGACTGCCGACCGGCTGTTTTTCACTATTTACTTCATGAGACCTTCCATGGCGGCGTAGATGCTGCGCAGGGCGTGCTCGAAGTCGCGCTCCTCGACGGAGACGATGATGTTCAGCTCGCTCGAGCCCTGATCGATCATGCGCACGTTGACGTCCGCCTCATAGAGCGCGGAGAACACGCGCGCCGCGGTGCCCTTGGAATAGACCATGCCCTGACCCACGACGGCGATGAGGGCAAGATTGTCCTCGACCGAGACGACGTCCGGCTCGAGATCCTGCCGGATGCGGTGGAGAATCTCCTCGCGGTGGGGGTTGAAGCTGTCCGTATTGATGACGACGGAGATCGTGTCGATGCCGGAGGGGCAGTGCTCGAAGCTCAGGCCGCAGGAGGCGAAGATCTTGAGGAGCTTGGCCACGAAGCCGACCTCGCTGTTCATCATGGACTTCTCAATGTGGATGCTGGAGAAGCCCTTCTTCCCTGCGATGCCGGTGATGACGCGGCGGCCGACGCTCGCGGGGAGCGAGGCGACGATCATCGTGCCGGGGTCGTCCGGGCGGTTGGTGTTGCGGATGTTGATGGGGATGCCGGCCTTGCGCACGGGGAAGACCGCGTCCTCATGGAGCACAGACGCGCCCATGTAGCTCAGCTCGCGCAGCTCGGTATAGGTGATATAGTCGATGACGCGCGGATTGTCCACGATGCGGGGATCGGCCGAGAGCATGCCGGAGACGTCCGTCCAGTTCTCATAGAACTCGGACGCGGACGCGCGGGCGACGATGGCGCCGGTGACGTCCGACCCGCCGCGGGAGAAGGTCTTGACCGTACCGTCCGGCAGCGCGCCGTAAAACCCGGGGATGACGGCGTTGTCCATGGCGACGAGTCTCGCGCTCAGGGTGCGGAAGGTATGCGCCTCGTCGAGCTTGCCGTCGGCGCGGAAGCGGATCACCTCGGCGGCGTCCACGAACGGGAAGCCGAGGAAGGCCGCAATGATCTTGCTGTTGAGATATTCGCCGCGGCTGGCCATATAGTCGGCGTTCGGCGCGGACTGCAGGTGCTCGCGGAGCTTTGCGATCTCACTGTCCAGATCGAAGGAGACGGCGAGCTCGGTGAGGATATCCTGAAAGCGGCCGCGGATCTTCTCGAGCGTGGCGGAGAAATCTTCGCCGTCCATCGCCTCGTTATAGCAGCGGTAGAGCAGATCCGTGACCTTGATATCGTCCTTCGTGCGCTTGCCGGGCGCGGAGGCCACCACAAATCGGCGGGCGGGGTCGGAGCGAATGATCTCGGCCGCCTTGCGGATCTGCACGGCGCTGGCGAGGCTCGTTCCGCCGAATTTGACTGTTATCGTGTGCATATGGGATCACCTTTCCGTGTTCAGATACGAGTGAAGCACTGCGGCGTGCAGCGCGGCGCCGGTGAGCACGGTGTGCGCCTCCGGCAGGAAGTCCGGGCTGTGCAGGGGCAGGTCGCAGCCGGCTCCGAAATGGTAGTATACACCAGGTCGATGCAAAAGAAAATACCCAAAATCATCCGTTTTCATCGTGGGCAGATCCAAAACGACAACGTTTTTCTTCCCCAAAAGCTGAGACGCCACACGGCGGACGTGGTCGGTCTCGGCGTCGTGGTTGATGACGCCGGAATAGCTCTTCTGCAGCTGGATTTCGACGGAGACGTCCGTGTGGTTGGCGACGCCGCGGCACGCCTCGCGCAGCAGCGAGCGCATGGTCACGCGCGCTTCGTCGCCGAGCGTGCGCATGATGCCGGTGATCTCCGCCTCGTCGGCGACGATGTTGCGCGCCGTGCCGGCGCGGAAGGTGCCGACGGAGACGACGCTGCGCTCGCCGGAGAGCCGCTCGGGGAGCTTTAAGAGCTCCTGCACCAGCAGCGAGCCCGCCTCGATGGCGTCGACGCCCTTTTCGCGCTCGGCGCCGTGGGCGGCGCGGCCGTAGAGGCGGATCTGGAAGGTGTCGGACGCGGCATAGAACTTGCCGTAGCGCACGCCGACCGTGCCCGCCGGGAGGTCCGGCGTGACGTGGCCGCCGAAGACGGCGCTCACGCCCTTCATGCAGCCGGCGGCGATCATGCGCTCGGCGCCGCCCTCCCCCTCCTCGTCCGGCTGGAAGAGGAAGCGCACCGAGCCGCAGAGCGCGTCGCGGTGGCGGCTGAGGAGCATCGCCGCGCCGAGGGCGGAGGCGATGTGCACGTCGTGGCCGCAGGCGTGCATGACGCCGGGGTTCTCGGAGGCGAAGGGCGCGCCGGTCGTCTCCTGCACGGGCAGGGCGTCCATATCGGCGCGCAGGGCGATCGTCGGCCCGGGGCGGCTGCCGTGCAGCGTGGCGACGACGCCGGTATCGAGCACGCGGCGCGGGCGCAGACCGCAGGCGCGCAGCGTGTGCTCAATGCGCTCCGCCGTTTTGAATTCGCGGTTGCCGAGCTCCGGCGTGCGGTGGAACGCCTCGCGGAGCGCTGTCAGCTCCGCCTCCAGCTCGGCGGCTTCGGACAAATAATCCGGTAGGTTCTGGTTCATCTATTTCTCCAAAAAATGAGGAATGAGGAATTCGGAATCAGGAATTTCCAATCCCGGGCAACTCCTAATTCCTCATTCCTAATTCCTAATTCACTGTGTTACAGCGTTCTCAGCGCGGCTTCGAGCGCGGTCTTCTGACTCGTGGCGGCGTCCTTCTCCTTGATGACTCTCGCGGGGCAGCCGGCGACGACCATATTGGCCGGCACGTCCTCGATGACGACGGCGCCGGCGGCGACGACGGCGTTTTCGCCGATGTGCACGCCCTCGATGACGACGGCGTTCGCGCCGATGAGGACGTTGTCCTCCACGATGACGGGCGTGGCGGAGGCGGGCTCGATGACGCCTGCGAGGACGGCGCCGGCGCCGACGTGGCAGTGCTTGCCGACGGTGGCGCGGCCGCCGAGGACGGCGCCCATGTCGATCATCGTGCCCTCGCCGATGACGGCGCCGATGTTGATGATGGCGCCCATCATGATGACGGCGTTCGGCTCGATGGTCACATGCTCGCGGATGATCGCGCCCGGCTCGATGCGGGCGGGGATCTCCTTCATGTCGAGCAGCGGCACCGCGCTGTTGCGGCGGTCGTGCTCGATGACGATATCGTCGATCTTATCGGCGTTCGCCTCGAGAATGGGCTTGAGCTCCGACCAGTCGCCGAAGACGATCCTGTCGCCCGCGCCGAAAACCTTGGCAGAGCCGAAGTCGACAGGGGCGTTTTCCTTCACATAGAGCTTCACCGGGGTCTTCTTCTCGGCGGAAGCGATGAACTGAATGATTTCCTGTGCGTTCATGGGCATAGGTTTTTCTCCTTATTCTACGATACTGCGCATGTCATAAAGACCCGGCTCCATCCTGACGAGCTCGCGGGCAGCCACTAAGGCGCCCTGCGCGAAGAGGGCGCGGTTTTCCGCCTCGTGCTTGAGCGTGATGGTCTCCATGCCGTTGGAGATGACGATCTCGTGCGTGCCGGTCTCACTGCCGTAGCGCAGGGCGTGGATGCCGATCTCGTCCGGCTCGCGCTTGGCGTGGCCCGAGCGGCCGAGGACGAACTTCATCTCGCCGCGCGCCTCGCAGATGCGCTTTGCCAGCAGCAGCGCCGTGCCGCTGGGGGCGTCGAGCTTCTGGTTGTGGTGGCGCTCGATGATCTCAATGTCCGCCTCGGGGAACATGGCGGCGGCGCGTTTGGCGAGATCCGCCAGCACGGCCACGCCGAGCGACATGTTCGCCGAGAGGAAGACGGGAATGTCGTCCACGGCGGTCTCGATCTGGTGCAGCTCCTCCGCGCTCTGGCCGGTCGTGGCGATGACAACGGGAAGCTGACGCATGACGCAGTAGCCGAGGAGGCTGCCGGTCTCGGAATGGTTGGAAAAGTCGATGACGCAGTCGGCGTCGCCCTCGAACTGCTCGAGGGTCTGATAGATATCCGCCTCGGGATTGAGCGTGAAGCTGCGGGAGACGCGAGCCGCGATCTCAAACCCCTCGGTGTTCTCAATGCAGGCGGTGAGCATACGGCCCATGCGGCCATTGGCGCCGTTGATGATGACTTTCATGGATAATCCTCCGGATTTCAAAGTGGAATATGCACATTCCTGTTTGTCATTCTGAGCGAAGCGAAGCGGAGTCGAAGAATCCTGGCAGAGCTGCTGGTCAAAGGCTTGGCGTTCTCTTTTTCTGCGCAGTCAAGATCCTTCGACTGCGCGCTGACGCGCTCCGCTCAGGATGACAGGGTCGGGTCTTCAGATGAGTCCCTGCTCCTTCATGGCAGCCTCGAGGCGCGGCCACTTCTCGGCGCTCATCGGCGTGAGCGGCAGGCGCAGATAGTTCTCGCACCAGCCCATGGCGGCCATGCCGGCCTTGACGGGGATGGGGTTGACCTCGCAGAAGAGGGCGTTGATGAGCTCCAGCAGCTCCAGCTGCAGGGCGGCGGCGCCCTTCACGTCGCCGGCAAACCAGCGGTCGCAGATCTCGACGGTCTTGCGCGGAGCGACATTGGACAGCACCGAGATGACGCCGATGCCGCCGAGCGACATGATCGGCACGATCTGATCGTCGTTGCCGGAATAGATATCCAGCGCGCCGTCGAGCAGAGCGGCGGTCTTGGCGATCTTGGAGATGTCGCCGTTGGCCTCCTTGATGGCGGCGATGCGGGGGTGCTTGGCAAGCTCCACATAGGTTGCGGGCTCGATGCCGCAGCCGGTGCGGCTCGGCACGTTATAGACGATCATCGGAACGGTGGAGGCGTCCGCAATGGCGCTGAACATGGCGACGAGGCCGGCCTGCGTGGCCTTATTATAATAAGGTGTGACGCAGAGGATCGCGTCCGCGCCGACGCTGCAGGCGTACTTCGTCATCTCGATGGCGTGGGCAGTGTCGTTCGAGCCGGTGCCGGCGATGACGGGAACACGATGCGCGACGCGCTCGACGCAGAAGCGGATGCACTCCCTGTGCTCGGCGTCGGACAGGGTCGGATTCTCGCCCGTGGTGCCGCAGACGACGATGGCGTTGATGCCCTCCTCGATCTGCCAGTCAATGATGCGGCCAAAGGCCTCGTAATCCACGCCATTGGCGTTGGTCGGGGTGATGATGGCGGTGGCGACGCCGCGGAAGATGGGATTCGTGGTCATGATTCGTTCTCTCCTTTACAGTATTGGGGTCCGGGTTTGGTTCTTGTCTCCATTTTATGCGCTTCGGCCTGCAATTTCTACGCAAATCATGCGGTTGACATTGCAAATCGTGCGCAATGGAGGGGTTGGAAACCTTGTACTGCTTTGAAAAGACAAAAAACGAGGCAAATGCAGCTACATTTGCCTCGTGGGTGGGTTCGTTCCGATCCGGGCGCGCCCGGAGGGGGTTGACAGGAATCCATAGTGCTCCGCAAATGCGACAGTCCGGGAGATCTTCTCTCACGGCCCAGGGGAGGTTCGCCTTCCTTCCCTTCGGCAGCGGCCCCTTTCGGCTCTGCAACGGCTTTGCGATGCCTTGACACAGAGCGTACTGATGACAGCTGCGCCTCTATCCTTTCACTGCAATATTCGGTTTATGGGTTTATTCTAGTAGAGATTCCCTGCACTGTCAATTTCCGGGCTGTCAAAAGATGACAGCCCGGGTGTTCGTTTTTCGTCAGAATCAATAAGAATAGTACAGGCTCCAGCCATCGGCCGTCTGCACGAGGAGCAGATAAATGACAATGGAACCGCCGGACGCGGGCGTGAGCTCCAGCAGCTGCACGGCGGCGCTCTCGATGCCGACGGGCAGCGCCTCATTGAGCTGCTCCAGCCCCTCGGCGTCCACGAACTCATTGTCGACCGTCTTCCAGCCGCCGATGGCCGTGCCGTACTCGGAGAAGTGCTCATCGAGATCGGCGAGCATGGCGTCGGCGTCGCCGTCATACGCGGCGAGAATGGCGGGATGGAAAAGCTTCGCCGCGGCGGCGTGATCGTTCTGCTCAAACGCCGTCATGTAATCCGTGATGAGCGTCATCTGGT
>JBGUHV010000256.1:0-2097 GCA_045112425.1 Oscillospiraceae bacterium | reverse complement strand
TTCCTTGCCTGAACAGTCTCAGGCACTCCTGCTTGACTTTGACGTCTATAGGTCTGGCTGCGGCACAATGCGCAGCCCATTCCCCAGACATCCCGTTCCCTTCATCCATTGCTGTCTCCTTCCTTCTCGCGAAAGGAGACAGCCACAATAGCCTATTCAACGTGTCTCAGATTTGGGGAATAGTGCAGCACAGCAGGCACCCCCCCCAGTTTGTCAAATAGAAAAGACACTCTGTAGATAACTTGGTGGTTTTTGATTTGCCAAATACTGGACACTCAATCTTCGTTCCTCTGCGCGGCTTATGCGCTGGGTGTTGACGGTGTGGCGTGTCCCTTCGCGGTGAAGTCCAGCCGTCCCCGAAGGGGTGGCGCGAAGCGCCAAGGCTGGACGAGCCGCGAAGGGAGAGAGGTCTTCGCCGGCATGTTTGGCCTTGTCGTATGCCGCCTGCATGCGCCGTATCTTGCGCAGCCGCTTGATCACGCGCCTGTAGAGCTCCATCCCGCTGAGGCGGGATCTGTGCGTCTTCAGCGCGGCTTCCTGCTCGGGCGTGAGCACATGTTCTTCGAGTACCCTCTGGTACGGGGTCCTTGGCGTGTCGTATGTGCACTTGTAGCCCTTGCCGTCCGGGCGCTTCTCCTTCGACACGAGCATCTTGCACGGGCAGAAGAAGTTGCGGAAGTCAGACCAGTCGTCGCAGAGCTTGACGAGCTCGTCCTGCAGCGACGGGCAGTCGAGCCTGACCTCCCCGAAGAGCTGCCGCCCCGACGACCTGTTCTTCTCCTCGACGTGGGCGTTGTCGTTGCTGTGCCGTGGCCTGGACCGCCACAGGAACGGCTTCGTCGCCTTGCTTCCCAGATAGGCCGCGACATGGTTGTTCAGCGTCTCGCCTCCGTTGTCGGAATGCATGGCGAGTATGCCGAACGGGAACTTGCCTTCGATGTGCCTCAGCGCCTCCAACGTCGCATGCTGGCCCCTGTTCCACGTCGGGCAGAGGACCGTCCACTGCGTCTTTCGGTCCGTGCCGTCGAGGATCCAGAAGAAGTTGTCCGAGGGGTCGCCGCCTCCGAGGGCGAAGGTGTCGATCTGCGCGTCGCCCGGCGGGACGTTGCAGGCCATGACGACTTCCCCTGACGCACATGGCGTGTTGGCCTTGACCTCGTTGTGCGCTCCGCGCCCGGATCGCTTGTTGCCCTTTGCCCATCCGGGCTTCACCCTGGCCTCCCCGGAAAGCAGGCGCGACATCGTGCGGTCGCTCATGGCGAGCAGCTGCGCCCTGACGTCCGGCTTGATGTGCGCGACCTGCGTCGCGTATTCCTCCGCCCAGCGCCCCACCTCCGCCTTGAAGTACGGCAGGCAGGGGCATCCGGCCTCCCGCCAGACCCTCTTCAGCACTTCGGCGACGTCGTCGCCGTAAGTCTTTCCTCGGCCCTTGCGCTCGCGGAACTTCCTGTTCCCGGTCAGCAGACGGTTCGCGTACTTGCGTTCGTAGCCCGTCGTCTCGCACACCTCGTCGAGGATGCGCATTCGCTTGGCCCGGTCCGCTTGGGCATACGCCCTTCGTCTCGTGCCGATGTATTCGTTCGTTGCCTTTCGCGACATGTTTCCCATGCCTCAATTTTACGCATAGTGTCCAGTATTTGGCAAACGGGGTCGTCCGAAGCCTTGCCTGCCTTTGTTGAGAGTGTCCGTTATTATGGCAAACTGCGTGTCCCAGGGCGTAATGCGATACTTGCCCATTTTTGGGCCAGTATTTGGTATAATATCCAACTCACGTAAGTAGTACCGTAAACGGCAGGCAGGTCCGTAATTCACTACAAGCGGATAAGGACGTAGAAAAAGAAAGAAGATGGAGATTTTAATTACAATCGGCTATATCGCGATTTGCGTGCTTTTCTTTTCGCTTGCAATTGCGATTCACGAGTTCGGGCACTTTATCGTCGCACTCAAGCTGGGGCTCAGGGTTGAGCGCTTCTCGATTGGGTTCGGCCCCGCTATCTGGAAGAAGACTTGGAATGGCGTCGAATACCGCGTTAGCTGGATTCCGCTAGGCGGCTATGTCATGATTCCAGACGTCGATCCAGAAGGTACGAAGGCGAT
>JBGUHV010000255.1:0-6814 GCA_045112425.1 Oscillospiraceae bacterium | reverse complement strand
ACAGCCTCATCTCCGGCAGAGGCGTGTATGAGGCGTCCGGCGCGCCGGAGCGCGCGCCCGTCGGAACCACGGCGGACAGCGCCTTCGGCATTCCGCTGCGCAATATTTTCAGCGGCGAGTTCTTTTTCATCAAGCGGCTGCCGCTTCGCGGCGCCATGCCCGAGACGCACCGCATCCGCATTCTGAACCCGCCGGACCGCCGATGCATCCTCTGGCCGTCGGATCTGATCCGGCTGGAGGAGGATTCCCCCGCGCAGACGGACATCCGCGCGGCCAACGTCTATGACGAGCTGCGCGCCGCCCCGCCGGCGGACAGCGCGGACTACGGTCTGCTCTTTCCGTACCGGGATTATCCGTCTGCCGATCCGCTGGACTATGTGCTCTCCCGCGTGGAGCGCTCCGGCGGCCACGGCTGGCAGAACGCGCGTGTGCGCAGCATCGCCATGCATCTGGTCGAGACGATTCAGACGCTCAACCAGAGCCGCTATTTCTATTTCGATCTCACGCCCTCCCGCGTGCTGGTCGACGAAGCCGGCGGCGTCTTTCTCGACTATTCGCCCCTTGCGATTCCCCGCTGGGAGCTCGAGAGCGCGAACGCCGCGCTGCGCGAGGAAAATCTCACGCTGCGCCCCTCGGAGTATCCGCTCGAGTTTGCCGAGCCCGCGCTCGTGCAGGGCGTGTGCCGGCAGGCGGATGAGCGCATGCAGAACTATTCACTCGCCGCGTTCCTGTTCTGGCTGCTCTTCGGCGCGTATGCGTATGACGGGCGCCTGATGGAGTATTATCCGGACCGCGACGCGATGGAGCATTACACGAAGTTCCGCCAGTATCACCGGCAGCCGGTCTTCATCTTTGATCCGGATGATGTGTCCAACCGCCTCGGCGCGATGGATCTGGAGTCCGATCAGGGCGCGATGCGCCTCTGGGAGGCGGCGCCGGAGAAGCTCAGGGAGACGTTCCTCGCCGTTCTGCGCGAGGACAACGCCGTGCGGCGCGTGCCGAACCGCTGCCTCACGCCCGGCGCGTGGCTGCAGCTGTTCGCATCGCTCGGCTGGCAGGAGGTTCCGAAAGGAGAGGTAATGTGAGCATTGATTTGAAGGCCGCTTCCGAGAACGTCAGGCAGGCGCTCGGAATCGGCACAGTGGAAGATACCCTTGCGGGCGATCAGCTCCGCCGCGCCGTTGCCGCGGAGGGCAGGCGCGTGCTGCTCGATCCCCGCGCGCTTCGCCGCGCGCTCGAGAAAGAGGGCGCCGTGGAGCGAAACATTCAGCTGTTCTGCCTCATGTCCGGCGCGCCCGGGCTGAGCGAGCTGCTCGAGGAGCACTCCGGCTCGACGCAGGCGGATCTCGACCGCTTCGTCCGCAACGCGGTGGAGTTTACCGGCCTGAGCCGCGGCACGGTGCTGCTCAAGACCTACCAGATCTGCCGCGCGGCAGGTCTGCCCATGGCTTATAATCCGAAGGACTCGCAGCCGGTTTTCGTCAAGGGCGCCGCGGTGGCCTATGCCTTCCCGCCGGAGCTGTATGAATCGACGCTCGCGCCGTTTCGCGCCATGTTCGACCGCGAGAAGTTCAATTTCATCTCCACCAACCGGCTGGATTTTGAGTCGCTCGGCCCGCTCGCGCAGGCCGGCGTTCCGGAGGCGCAGTTCTATCTCGGCTTCTGGATGCTCGAGCAGTCGAACAAGTCCGAGACGGCCATCGAGCTGCTCGAATCCGCCGCCCGCGGCGGCAGCGAGCTCGCCGGCGCCGCCCTCGGCGACTATTACTTCGACAGGGGCTTCGGCGATGATGACGATGACGATGTATCCCTGCAAAAGGCCGCGCAGCTGCTCGGCAATTCCGACTGGGACCGCGCCTTCCACTATTACACGGGCTACGGCTCGGCCGAGCTCAACACCCGCCGCAGATCCGCCGTGACCTCCATCGTGAACCACGGCGCGTATAACCGCAAGCTCAAGCTGCTCAGCGGCATTCTGCTCGCGGTGATTGCCGTCGTGCTCTTTGCGGTGCCGGGGCTGATGATCGGCGCGGCGCACCCGATCTGGGGCATCCTCTGCCTCGTGCTCGAGGTCGCTGCCTATGCGCTGATGCTGCGCGTGCTGAAGTTCTCGCCCTATATGCACGCGGAGGTCTATCCGATGTACATGTCGTCGATCTGGATCGTGTTTCTGATCCTCCGCATTCTGTTTTAAGGAGTGCCGCCGATGTCTTATACATTTGAACATGTGGGGCTCACGGCGAGGAAGCGGCAGTTTGTGTTCTTTCTTCTGAATCTGCTGATTCTCCTGCCGCTGCGCTCCATGATCGCGGCAAACTGGATCCATCTGGCGGCGATTGCGGCGGTGCTCGTGCTGATCTATGTGCTCGTCGCGCGGCGGCAGCCGGAGACCGAGGCCGCGGTCGCCATGCTGCCGGTCTGGATGTTTGCCGACCTGCTGATTCTTCTCAGCGCCGTGT
Organism: Oscillospiraceae bacterium; assembly: GCA_045112425.1. Taxonomy (GTDB): domain Bacteria; phylum Bacillota; class Clostridia; order Oscillospirales; family Oscillospiraceae; genus CAG-103. The sequence goes on along the minus strand of JBGUHV010000255.1, from coordinate 4,355 downwards.
ATGAGTCGCTGCTCCCGTTTTTCGACGCGTCGACGCTCAGCACCATGTTTGAGTATCTGCGCCGCAGCTTTTACGGCGTGTCGCTCGGCATGGGCGTCGTGGGCGTGATTCTGCTGCTCTGGGGCAGGGGTCAGCGTCCGCTCGCCGTCACGCTCGGGCAGCTGCTGGTCTACTGGGCGCCGTTTCTCGGCGCCGTGAACCGCGGGTGGATCACCTACGGGTCGGGCGACCTGCGCATGATGCTGTTCGTGCCGCTGATCTGGCGGCTGGTCTGCCGCGTCTCCGAGCTGGAAAAGCCCGCCGCGGCGGCCCGAAACGCCTGGCTGACGTTCTTCCTCGGCCTGATCTTCTGGATTCTGCGCCTCGGCATGATTCCCGCGCTGAATGATCTTGCCGCTCTGCGTCCGGACTGGATCGAGACGCTCATCGGCAGCGGCTGGACGGTTGCGCTCTACGGCATGCTGCTTCTGCTGATGGCGGCGCGCAGCTATTATTTCCGCAAACAGACGCTCGGACTCGACGGGCTGTTTCTCGTGCTGCAGATCTGCGCCGGCGTGCTGGCCTGCGTGGCCTGGTTCTCCGACTGGGAGACGATCTTCCGTGCCGACTGGTTCGAGCTCGGTCTGGGCGACGCGGCGGAGCTGGCGCTGCTGCTGTGCGCGGCGATTGCCATGCGCCGGCAGAGTATGGGCAAACACACGCTCGGCGTGCCGAACAGCGCCTTCCTCGCGCTCGTGACGGTGCTGCTGTGCAGCGTGGTGCGGCTATACCCCGCCGGCTGCGGCGGCACGCTGATGTTCTTCGCGGTCTTCATCGCGAGCCTCTTTCTGCTCTATCGCGCGCGCAGCGCCGAGGAGATTGAGAAAAACCCCGTCGGCGGCAAGCGCACCGCCAACTGGATCGCCTCCATGGTGCTCCTTGCGCTCTCCACGACCATGTTCTTCATGGAGTCCGGCGCGAAGGAAGCCGGGGCGTACCTCGTGCTCGCGGGGCTGATCGTCTCGGTCGCGTCGCTGCTGGTGCTCTCCTGGCCGCATCCGCACAGGCGCCGGGTCTCGGCGCGCGCCAAGAGCGTGATTCTGATCGGCTTTGCGATTGTCTGCATGCTCTCGGCGATGCACGCCGAGGGCGGCAGTGCCGTGCTCGAAGTCCTGAAGGGGCTGGTGTGATCCCGTGAAGCCGGCCGGAGCTTCCGTGCGCGGCGTCATTTCCCCCAAATTGTATTCATTCGATTCAAAGCATCGAAAAGGAGCGTGCGATATGGCAGTCTACCGATCCCTGCATCTGGGCTTCGGCGGCGGGATTGATTCCCCCGCGCAGCTGGCCGGACAGGCAGAGAACACCGCGACCGTCATCATCGGTCTCGGCGGCACGGGCGTCGACTGCCTGCGCCGGATCAAAACCGAGGTTTACAGCCGCCTGCAGCCGGACGACCCGGCCTCGGCGGAGAAAACCTACAGGCACATCCGCTTTCTCGGCGTGGACAGCGAACGCTGGGAATCTGTCTGCGAGGAGCGGGAAGCGGCGCCGAGTCGACTGCTTCCGCTCGCAGAGGAGGAGTTCTTGTCCATCTCGAGCTACGTGCCGGAGTTGCTGCAGAATCCCGACATCGGGAATCGGCCGGAGCTGAACTGGCTGAGAAATGAGGAGTTAAGCTTTCCGCCTATAGCAAGACCAATCTATTATTCCGGCGGCGTCCGTCAGGTCGGCCGCCTCCTGCTGATGGATCATGCGCAGGCGTTCAAAACCCGCCTCGAGCAGATCATCCCCAGCGCTCTGGAGGGGTTCGGCGCCGCGCCCGCCGAGTTGAACGTGCACATCATCACCGGCTCCGGCGGCAGTACCGGCTCCGGCAGCTTTTTCGACGTGTGCTATCTCACGCGTTCGGTCTGCGCCGGGATTCCCAGCGCCTCGATCCTCGGCTATGTGTTTCTGCCGGACGTGAACCTCTCGAAGGCCAGTGATCAGCTCGTGCGCAGCTATATCGTCAAAAACGGCTATGCCATGCTCAAGGAGCTCGACTATTGCATGCAGCTGCCGCGAAACGGCGGCGGCTTTGACCAGCCCTACCAGGGCGACATGATTCTCCCGTGGCGGGAGCCCCCCGTGGATCTGTGCCATCTCGTCGGCGCGACCGACGAGATGGGCAATCCTTATCCAAATGCTTACGGCACCGCGCTCGGCGCGGTGAGTGAATACATTCTCGGCTTTCTCACGGCGCCGCCGCTGTATACGGCGGCGCACCGGATCGCCGTTCATCGCATGACCGTCGCTGCGCAGGACCTGCGCAAGCCGTTCGGCGCCTGCTTCGACTACTGCACGCTCGGCGCCGCCTCGGCCTGTCTGCCGCGGCGCGAGATCAGCACGGATCTCGCCGCCGGGCTGTTTGAGAAGTTTTCCGTCGTCGTCAGGAACGAGCCGTCGCGTGACGACGTAGAGCAGCTCGCACTGCGCGCCATGGCGCCCGGACAGGGGCAGCTCGGCGCGATCTGGAGCGGCCTCTGGCAGCAGATCTGCAACGGCGCCTCCGACGGCTTCAGCCCCTTTGTCGACAGCTGGAAGAGCGTCATCCTCGGCGGTGATGAGGCGATGGTGCTGCACTACGCCGATCAGACCGCCGCGAAGCGGAACCTGCTCGAGCTCGGCGCCAGGGCGATGATGGATGCGCAGAGCGGAACGTCGCTCATCGGCCGCCTGAGGCACGAGCTCGAGGACATGATCTGCGATTTCAGCCGCGGCCCGTTTTATGCTTCCCGCATGCTCGAGCCCGGCCAGCCCTACAATCTGCTGAACATCATCGACGGCCTCATCATGGAAAACAAGGCCCGCTGGGATCAGGAGGCAGTGCAGGATCGCTTCGGCGAATATCAGAGGACGAAAGAAGACTTCTTCAGCCGCGGGAAAAATCCGCTTCGCGGCAGGGCCCTCTTCGAGGAATACCGCTTCCGCCTGGAGGCGCTCGAGCAGCACAAGTTCTGGCTCGAGGTCTTTGAGCACCTGAACAGGGTGCTCTGTACCTTCCGCGGGCAGGTGGAGGAGACGGCCAAAGCCTGCAGCACGCTTGCGCGCGTGATGCACACGCTCTTTGAGACCTTTGAAGAGAATCGGTATCAGCTGCTCGGCGGTGCGCTCTTGCCGCATGAAAATCCGCTTGCCGAGCCGCTCATGACCATTCCGGAGCTGGGAGGGGCGCTCGACGCCGAGGTGGAGAACGTGTCCGCTCCCAATGCGTTTTATGCGCTCATGCAGGGCTTTCTCGCTTTGGGGAATGGCGGGGCGCTGTTCGCGGAGAACGAGCGCGAAATCGCAAAGCTCGTCTCGGAATTCTGCACCCGTCAAGTGTTTCCCGCGTTTACCGTCCGCTCGGTCACGTCCTTCCTGCAGGACAAGTATCAAACCGCGAACAATCCGGCGCTCACCGTGCGCGTGCGCGACGATTGGATCGCCCGCGTCGCTGACCGGACAAAGCCGCGCTTTTTCTTTGACTGCTCCGTCTGGAGCGCCGACAGGTCCGCCCAAACGGCGATTCTCTCCTGCCCGGCCGGCGAACCGACGATTCAGACTGCAGTCGGACAGTTTGCGAACCTGACCGGGCGCTGGAGCCCGGTGTGGAGCTCGGCGCCCGACCGCATCACGGCCATCACGGTGTGCGACGCCCTGCCGCTCTGCGCGGATCGGAATCTGCGGGCGTATGAGCGGGAGTACTTCTCCTCCCCGAGCTTTGGCCGTCATCTCTATGAGGGAAAGCCCATCGAAGGCATGGCGCTTGACGACTGGCGCAGGCTCCCGTCGCTCGTGCCGCAGTCTCTGATTGATCTCGAGCACGCGCCCTATCAGTGCAGGATGCAGGTGGAGGAGGCGAGGGCGCTCCTCGACAGAGCGCTGGATGCCGGCGTGCTCCTGCAGTGCGGCGACCTCCTCGCGCCGGACGACAGCGCGGTTCAGGCGCTCCGCCGGCAGGCCGAGGCAGCCGCCGAGCTCGCCTCTCAGGTGCACGAGCCCGGTCAGAAGGACGCGGCGGAGGCGGCGCGCGACGCGCTGCGCGAGGCGTTCCGGGCGCTGCCCATGCACCCGACGGGCGACGGCCTGCCAACCTGCGGCGATCCGAGCGCGAGAGCGCGCGTGCTGGCCGATCAATTTGCCTCCGCGCCGCTCTTCCGGCGCAAAACGGAAAGAATACTCGAGGCGCCCGAGGCGCTCGGACGAGAGCTCAGAGAGGCGGACGATGCGCTGGAAGCGGCAATTCGGCGTGTGGGTCACCCCGCGCTGCCGGCCTTCCTCAACGCGCTCTTCACCGGCGTGATTCGTCTGGCGGGCAGGAAGGTTACCTACCTGCCGGAGGACGCCTTTGATGA
>JBGUHV010000254.1:0-11550 GCA_045112425.1 Oscillospiraceae bacterium | reverse complement strand
CTGATCGGGATCGTCGTGCAGGCGCTGCTGCAGATGCGTGATGAGCATGGCGCACAGCAGCTGGCGCTTATACTCATGCAGACGCTTGACCTGCGTGTCGAGAATGGCGTCGGTATTGAGCACAAAGCCGTCGTTGGCAAGATACTTCGCGAGGCGCTGCTTGTTCTCCAGCTTGATCGCCTCGAGGCGCAGCTGCACCTCGCGGTCGGTGGCGAACTTGGCGAGGTCGGCCATCTTCTCCGGGTGGAGGAGGTAATCGTCGCCGCCCAGCAGCTCGCAGACGAGGCTGTGCAGACCGGGGTTGATCTGCGCGAGCCAGCGGCGGTGGTCGATGCCGTTGGTCACGAAGGTAAAGCGCGCGGGGTTCAGGCTGCAGACGTCCTTGAACAGGTCGTTCTTCAGGATATCGCCGTGCAGGGCGGAGACGCCGTTGACAATCTTGCAGGTGGCGAGGCACATGTTCGCCATGTGCACCTTGCCCTCGGCGATGATGAGGTTGCGGCCGACGCGCTCGTCGTCGCCGAACTGCTCGCGGAGGTAGTCGCACCAGCGGCGGTTGATCTCGCAGATGATCTCCCAGATGCGGGGCATCTGGCTCTGGATGAGGCCCTGCGGCCAGGTCTCGAGCGCCTCGGACATGACGGTGTGGTTCGTGTAGTCAAAGCACTCGGTGACGATCTTCCACGCCTCGTCCCACTCGAGGTTATCCTCGTCCATGAAGATGCGCATCAGCTCGGGGATCATGAGGGTCGGGTGCGTGTCGTTGATCTGAATGACATGGCGCTCGGCGAAGTTCTTCACCGTGCCGTAGCGCGCGCGGTGCTCGCGCACGATGCTCTGCGCCGTGGCGGAGACGAAGAAATACTGCTGGCGCAGACGCAGCGTCTTGCCCTGCAGATGATCGTCCGCGGGATAGAGCACCTTGGTGATGACCTCGGCCATGGTGCGGTTCTCGAGCGCCTTCATATAGTCGCCGGTGGCGAAGGAGTACATGTCGAGATCGTTGGCGCTGTGCGCCTCCCAGAGGCGGAGGGTGTTCACGCGCGTGTTGTCATAGCCCGCGATGAGCATGTCGCGCGGCACGGCGACGACGGTCTCATAACCCATGAGCTCGCCGTGATAGTGGCCGAACTGATCCCAGTGCGGCTCGACGCGGCCGCCGAAGCGAACCTCCACGGCGTCCTCATAGCGCGGCACGAGCCAGCCCTCGGCGGCGGTGCGCCAATTGTCGGCGACCTCGATCTGGCGTCCGTTTTCGATCTTCTGGCGGAACATGCCCAGCTCATAGCAGAGGCTGTAGCCCGTGGCGGGGATGTCCTGCGTGGCCATGCTGTCCATGTAGCAGGCGGCGAGGCGGCCCAGACCGCCGTTGCCGAGACCGGCGTCCGGTTCGGTCTCGAAGATGTCGGCGGCGGTGCGGCCCATGTCCTCCAGCGCGCCGGTGAGCGCCTCGGACACGCCGAGGTTAAACGCGTTCTTCATGAGGCTGCGGCCCATGAGGAATTCCATGGACAGATAGTGCACCTCGCGCTCCGGGGGCGTGGTGCCCTCGAAGGCCAGAACGCGGCTCATGATCTCGCGGATGACGATGGCGCTGGCCTGGAACACCTGTTCGTCCGTTGCGTCCAGGGAGGTGACGCCGAAGTGCGCGCAGAGCTTATCCTCGATGAAGCTGCGCATCTCGTCGCGGGAGATCTGGTTGGTCATACTACTCATGTTTTCCAATTCCTTTCCAACTGTAGGATATCGTAAACAACCGGATGTCCGGTTGGGAAACGCTTGTTGAAATAAACGAAGGTAATTAAAATTTTAAAACTTCTGTCTTCATGCGTTCATCCCACGCCTCGCGGCGTGGGATGAACCAAAACCTGTGCGTTTGGGTACTTTTTAGAGCTTGCTGCGCTTGGGCAGGACAAGCGGGAGCTTCTCGCCGCCGGTCAGCGTGACGTACGGGGCGATCTCGACGTTCTTGTCGGAGATGATGTACTTGAGCGCGGCGCCCTCGCCGATGACGGTGTCCTGCATGACGATGCAGTTTTCCAGCACGGCGCCGGGAGCGACGCGCACGCCGCGGAAGAGCACGCAGTTTTTCACCGTGCCCTCGATGAAGCAGCCGTCGGCGATGAGGCTGTTTTCGACCTTGGCGGCCTCGCCGTAATAGGTGGAGACGTCGGAGCGCTCCTTGGTGCGCACGGGGCGGTCGGTCGGGAAGAGATCGGCGCGGGGGCCGGCCTTGAGCATATCCATGCTGGCGCGGTAATAGTCGTCGACCGAGTCGATGCGGGTGGTGTAGCCCTCATAGAGGAAGACGTCCATATCGCCGCCCTGCTCGAGATAGTGGGCGAGGCAGTCCTTGTGGAAGTGGAAGCGGTTCTCCGCCTCGCAGTGGGCGAGCAGCTCCAGGAGCGTGTCCTTCCGGGCGACGTAGATCTCCATCGCGGCGACGCCTTCGCCGGCGCCGGTCTGATGGAAGAGCACCTTCTCGACCTTGCCGTCGGCCTTCTGCGTGAGGCGATAGTGCACGGCCTCGGGGTTGCGCTTCGTGCAGACGGCGGTGATGCCGCAGCCGGACTTCACATGCTGCTCGACGAGCGCGGCGATGTCCACATTGCACAGCACGTCCGCGGGGATGAGCACGATGTGCTCCTGCGGAATGCCCTTGACATAGCCCATGACGGCGTTGAGCGCTTCGGCCGTGCCGGCATATTCGCCGACGTGGTGCGTGCCGAAGGGCGGCAGCAGCTTCAGACCGCCGCGGCGGCGGGAGATATCCCACGCCTTGCCGCCGGCGACGTGATCGAGCAGCGACTGAAAGTCGCGCTGCATGATGACGCCCACGTCGCGCACGCCGGCGTTGGAGAGGCTGGAGAGCGCGAAGTCAATGAGGCGATAGCGGCCGGCAAAGGGCAGAGACGCGTTGGTGCGGCTGCGGGTCAGATCTCCCAGCGCGGGAGAGCTGTGATAAGCATATACGATTCCATGGACATCCGTCATGACTGCACCTCCGAACTGTCATAGATCATGGCGCTGGCCGGAACGGACACGCCGGGGCCGACGGTGACGTCCGGGCCCACGGTGGCGACGCCCCAGCTCTCGCTGCCGTCAGGCTCTGTGCCGACGTGCGCGCCGGCGCAAATGCGGGCATTCTCGCCGATGATGGCATATTCCACCACGGCGCCGGGCTCCACGACCGCGCCGGGCATGAGAATGCTGTAGGAAATCCTGGCGCCGGAGCCGACCGTGACGGAGGCCGAGAGGACGCTGTTGTCGACCTTGCCGTCGATGTCGCAGCCCTCGGTGACGATGGAGTGGTGGATGCGCGCGCCCTCGCCCGCGAAGTGCGGCGGACGGATCGGGCTTCTCGCGCGGATCGGCCACTGGGGATCGAAGAGATTGAGCTTCGTGTTGGAGAGCATATCCATGTTGGCGTCCCAGAGGCTGGTGATGGTTCCCACGTCGCGCCAGTAGCCCTCGAAGCGGTAAGGCATGAGCTTCTCGCCGCCGGCGAGCATTCTCGGAATGATGTTCTTGCCGAAGTCCTTGCTGGAGTTGGGGTCGTTCTCGTCCTCGATGAGGTACTTGCGCAGCTTCTTCCAGTCGAAGATGTAGATGCCCATGGACGCGAGGTCGCTCTTCGGATGGGCGGGCTTCTCCTCGAACTCGCAGATGGTGCCGTCGGGGCCGAGATTCATGATGCCGAAGCGGGTGGCCTCCTCCATGGAGACCTGGATGACCGCGATGGTGCAGGCCGCCTCCGCCTCCTGATGGGCACGGAGCATCTTGGCATAGTCCATCTTATAGACATGGTCGCCGGAGAGGATGAGCACATGATCGGGATCATACATCTCGATGAAGTCCATGTTCTGATAGATGGCGTTCGCGGTGCCGGAGAACCAGGAGCCCTTCTCCCCGGCGCTCTGATACGGCGGGAGAATGTAGACGCCGCCGTCCTCGGTGTCGAGATCCCAGGGCTGGCCGCTGCCCACATAGCGGTTCAGACGCAGAGGCTGATACTGCGTGAGCACGCCCACGGTGTCGATGCCGGAGTTGGCGCAGTTCGACAGCGGGAAATCGATGATGCGATACTTGCCGCCGAAGGGCATGTTGGGCTTTGCCACCTTGGCCGTGAGCGCATAGAGGCGGGAGCCCTGTCCGCCCGCCAGCAGCATGGCAATACAGGTCTTTTTCAGAACGATCACTCCTTCCCGGTCGGTTGCCCGACCGAAATTGTTTCTCTCTTTGCAGGTTGTTCACCTGTTATTTCCTGGTATTGAATTGCGTCATGGCCTTGTCCGGCCCCTTTTCGATGAAGCAGACGCAGGCCTTCGCCGCAGTCTGGGCGGCAGCGCGGATCGTCTCGGCGTCCTCGTTTTGGAACGTGCCGAGCACCCAGTCGGCCATGTCATAGCCGGGATGGGGCGCCGAGCCGACGCCGAGGCGGATGCGCGGAAACTGATCCGTGCCGAGGTGGGCGATGATGTTCTTGAGCCCATTGTGGCCGCCGGCGGAGCCCTTGAGCCGGATGCGGAGACTCCCGACCGGGAGCGACACCTCGTCCGACACGACAAGCACATGCTCCGGCGGAATTTTATAAAACCGCGCGGCCTGCCCGACTGCCTCGCCCGAGAGGTTCATGAAGGTCTGCGGCTTCATGAGCAGCACCTTCTCTCCCCCGATCTCAGCCGTGGCCGTGAGGGCGCGAAAGCGCAGCCGGTCGATGCGCACATTCAGCATCGGCTCGATGGCGTCCGCCGTGAGAAAGCCGGCGTTGTGCCGCGTGACGGCATAGCGCGATCCGGGGTTGCCGAGGAAGACGAGCAGCCACTGCACACCGCCGTGACTCTGAAAGAGCATCTTACTCAAACAGCGAGGAAATGCTCACTTCCTCATAGATGCGCGTGATGGCCTCGGCAAAGACGGGCGCGACGGAGAGATACTTGATCTTGCCGGTCGCGGCCTGATCCTTGGGATAGGGAATCGTGTCGAGCAGGAGCAGCTCGTCGATGACGCTGTTCTCGAGACGCTCGATGGCAGGGCCGGAGAGCACGCCGTGCGTGGCGCAGGCGATGACCTTCTTCGCGCCGCCGACCTCGACCGCCGCCTTGGCGGCGCCGCAGAGGGAGCCCGCCGTGTCGACCAGATCGTCGAGCAGGATGCAGGTCTTGCCGGACACGTCGCCGATGAGGTTCATGACCTCGGACTGGTTCGCCTTCTCGCGGCGCTTATCCACGATGGCGAGACCCAGACCCATCTTCATGGCGAAGGTGCGCGCGCGGGCAACGCTGCCCACGTCCGGAGAGAGGACGACCATCTCCTCGTTGCCGTAGCCGAACTTGCGCAGATAGTGCTGCGCGAAGAGCGGCGCGCCGAAGAGGTTATCCACGGGAATATCAAAGAAGCCCTGAATCTGCGCGGCGTGCAGATCCATCGTGAGCACACGGTCGGCGCCGGCTTTGGTGATGAGGTTCGCCACGAGCTTGGCGGAGATCGGATCTCTCGCCTTGGCCTTGCGATCCTGGCGGGCATAGCCGAAATACGGAATGACGGCGGTGATCCGTCCGGCGGAGGCGCGCTTGAGCGCGTCGATCATGACGAGCAGCTCCATGAGGCTGTCGTTCACGGGCTTGCAGGTGGACTGAACGATGAACACATCGAGACCGCGGACGGGCTCGGTGATGCTGATGGCGCACTCGCCGTCCGCAAAGCTGGAGACGGTGCTGCTGCCGATGCTCACGCCGAGATTCTTGCAGATGAGGTCGGCGAGGGCGGGGTTGGAGTTGCCGGTGAATACCTTGATGCCTTTACCGTGTGCAATCATAGTCTTTCTTTCTCCTCTTAAAATAAAGATCGCAGTTTGAGACCTAATGATACGAATACATTATAACAGCATTTTCCCTGCTTGGAAAGAGGCGGGGTTCCGATTCTGAGAGATTTTTTTCGAGAAAGTTGTACAATTTGCACGTTCGATTTTGAACAGATGGCACAAAAAATCAAAGGAAAACCCGCCGCTCGGACAGAGCAGCGGGAGATTGGCGGTTATTTGACCGGGTTTCGGATAAGCAACGGCGAATCAGATCGGGATGATTTCCGCCTCCGCCGAGCCGAAGGAGAGCGCGACGGCGTGCGACGCAGCGGCGCCGGCTGCCTCGGGCAGCTCCATCTTCTGCGCGCAGAGCACGTCGAGCGCAGCGGGGTCAAGCGAGGCATAGGCCTGATCGAGCAGGACGATGTGGGCGTGGGGCTTTGCGTCGCAGAGTGCCTTGGCATACTCCGCGAGGCGCTCGAGCACCGTCTCGTCCGAAATGTCGAAATCCGGGTGGATGGCGTTCACCGGGCAGGCGCGCATGCAGCGGCTGCAGCCGGAGCACTTGGGCGGGAAGATGCTGGCCTTGCGCGTGTCGGCGTCGAGTCTCGCGCCGCCGTGCTCGCAGACGGCAGCGCACTTGCCGCAGCCGATGCAGAGATCGGGATCGACCACGGGCTTGCCGGAGGTCTGCACCTCGGTCTTCCCCGCTCGCGCGGCGCAGCCGAAGCCGAGGTCATACAGCACGCCCCGGAAGCCGCGCTCGCCGTAGGCCGGGCGCGTGACCGTGATGATGAGATCGGCGTCCATGACGGCGCGGCCAAACTTTGCCGAGCGCAGGCGCTTGCCGCCGCGCACGGGGATGAGATCATAGTCCGTGCCCTTGACGCCGTCGGCCAGCACGCACGGCGCGCCGCTGACATAGCCGTTCATGGCGGCGGCGTTGAGCGACTGGAGCGCATCGCCGAAGGGGATGCTGCAGTCGGTGAGAAACGGGCTCGCTCCGCGCTGTGCCAGCGCCAGAAACAGCGGCTGCACGATGGCCGGACAGCGCTGCAGAAAGTCGACCTTGATGGCGACGGTCATATCCTTTTCGATCTGGAGACCGAGCGCGTCGATCAGGCGCGGAAAGGTGTCGAATTCCGGCTGAGCCGCGGCAAAAATCTTCGCTTGTTCCATGGTCGCTTCCTCCTCAGTTCAAAAGCTTTTCGATGGCGCGGTTGAGCTCCTCAATCGACTGCATGTCGCCGGACTGCACCGCGTCCGTGAGGCAGTGATCCACATGGTCGCGCAGGATGATCTTGGAGGTGTTGTTGAGCGCAGAGCGCACCGCCGCGAGCTGCACGAGCACCTCGGTGCAGTCGCGCCCCTCCTCGACCATGCGCCGAACCGACTCGAGATGGCCGATGGCGCGGCTGAGGCGGTTTAAGACCGCCTTGGTCTGCGTGTGGCTGTGGGTATGACCGTGGCCGTCGCCGTGGGTGTGGGTATACTCCGTGCCGTCGGCGCGGACGTGCGTATGCTCATGGCCGTGGTCGTGAACGTGATCGGACATGGGATGCTCCTCCCCTGCTTACAGATCGTCGAAGTCGATGAATTCGTAGGTCTCGGCGCCGTCCTCCGCCTTGTGGATGCGCAGGCCGTGGCTGCCGTCGATATTGTACATATCGCCGCCCCAGTCGTAGTTGTTATAGATCTGGAACCACTCGGCGAGCGAGGCGAGCGCCTTCTGATCCGTCGGATCGTTCAGCACGGCTTCGACCAGATCGTCGAACTCTTCGAAGATTTTGCTCATACCTTATTCCTCCGTAAAGCTTCGCAGAATTTGCGCTCGCAAGCGCAAAGAAAATGCAATCATTTTTCCTGCCGAACTTGTTTGGCCGGAAAAATACTTCTCACGAGATGGAGATTTTTCAGATCGCAAGTCGCACTTGCGACCGAAAAATCGGAATTCGTGTATCCCCTCTCGATGAAAAGCCCAGCGAAGCGGGTTTTCATCGACACGCGGGGCGTTTTACACATTGAAGCGGAACAGCGTGACGTCGCCGTCCTGCATGACGTATTCCTTGCCCTCGGAGCGGACGAGGCCCTTCTCCTTGGCGGCGGCCATGGAGCCGCATTCCTTCAGCGCGTCGAAGGCCACAATCTCGGCGCGGATGAAGCCGCGCTCGAAGTCGGAGTGGATCTTGCCGGCGGCCTGCGGGGCCTTGGTGCCCTTCGTGATCGTCCAGGCACGGCATTCGTCCGCGCCGCAGGTGAGATAGCTGATGAGTCCGAGCAGGCTGTAGGAGCATTTGACGAGCCGGTCGAGACCCGATTCACTGATGCCGAGCTCGGCGAGGAACATGCCGCGCTCTTCCTCCTCCAGCTCGCCGATCTCCTGCTCCACCTTGGCGCAGATCGGCAGCACCTGCGCGCCCTGCCCTTCGGCAATGGCCTTGACGGTCCGGTAGTACGGATAATCCTCGTAGCCGGCGGAGAAGGTGGCCTCATCGAGGTTCGCGGCGTAGATGACGGGCTTGATCGAGAGCAGATCGCTCGTGCGGATGAGCTCCAGCTCGTCCGGCTCGCAGTCATAGGTGCGGGCGGACTTGCCCTCGTTTAAGTGCTCGAGGAGACCGGCAAAGACCTCCGCCTCGTGCTTGAACTGCTTGTCGCCGCCCTTGGCGGCCTTCTGCGCCTTGTCGATGCGGCGCTGCACCATTTCGATGTCCGCCATGACGAGCTCGAGGTCGATGATGTCGATATCGCGCTGCGGGTCTGCCCCGCCCTCGACGTGGATGACGTTCTCGTCATCGAAGCAGCGGACGACGTGGACAATCGCGTCGGTCGCGCGGATGTTCGAGAGGAATTTGTTGCCGAGGCCCTCGCCCTTCGACGCGCCCTTGACGAGACCCGCAATGTCAACAAACTCGATGACGGCGGGGGTCTTCTTCTTGGGCTCATAGAGCTCGGCGAGCCAGTCGAGCCGCTCGTCCGGCACGGTGACCATGCCGACGTTCGGGTCGATGGTGCAGAAGGGATAATTCGCGGACTCGGCGCCCGCGTTGGTGATGGCATTAAAGAGCGTGGACTTGCCGACGTTGGGCAGCCCGACGATTCCTAGTTTCATATATGATCACATCTCCTTATTTTTCAAGGGTTTCCGGGTTTTCACACCTCTGAAGCGCACCAATTCCACACCAATTTTTCGCCTGGGCACCAATTCAGCCGGCGGCCTTTTCCGAAAAGAGGCGCACCGCCTTTTCCATCGAGTCGTCCGTCACATGAACGTAACGATCCATGGTTGTCTTGATGCTGGCATGGCCCAAAAGCTGCTGAAGCACCTTCGGCGGGACGCCGCGCTCGATCGCTCTCGTTGCGTAGGTATGGCGCAGCGCGTGCATGCAGATCCGCCTGATCCCCGCTTCGTCACACACTTTATATAAATGTGTGTCGTAGGAACTGTTTTTGTTCGGCTCACCGGTACGGAAATTGACGAACACCAGATCCTTCATCATGAGATACCGCTTTTCTCCGGTGCGTCTGTCCAGATACTCCAGCACCTGAGAGAGCGCTTCGGACTCCTTGCGGGTCTTGCGCTCGGCGTAGCAGGATCTGAGGATTTTATAAGCCGTGTCCGTGAGCGGGATCGTGCGGTAGCTTTTCTGCGTCTTCGGCGGGCCGGCACGCCAGTAGCCTTCCCCGTGGCGGTATTCCAGAGACTTGTTCACCGTCAGGGTTCGCTTCTTCCAGTTGATCGCGTCCCACGTCAGGCCGATCAGTTCGGCTGTGCGCAGTCCGGTCTCAAGAAGAAGGGCATACTGCCTGTAATTGTGCGTCCGCTTCGCGGCTTCCAGAAAAGCCTTCTGCTCTTCCACCGTCAGATACTTAATGTCGTCCACTGCACGGGCGGGCTTGCTGAAGCGTACGCCGTCCATAGGATGCTTGGCAATAATGTCGTTCATTACAGCTGCGCGAAACATCGTCCCCATGGCGATATACGTCTGCTTGATCGTGCTGCCCGCATATCGAACCTCCATGCGATTGAGGATGATCTTGCAGTGCATGGGCTTGACATCGCACATTCGCATTTTCCCGATCACCGGCTGAGCGTTGATCTCATAGCGTTCCCGGTAGTTCCGTCTGGTATTGGGCGCACGATCACAGATCAGATTGTCCATCCAGTATTGGTACCATTCGTCCACGGTCATTTCGGAGTTCACATGGATCAAGCCATGCTTGTCCTCATACCTCGCGTCCGCCAGCCAGTTTCTTGCCTCCGGCAGTGTCCTGAAATGCTTCTCGCGGCGGGATCCATCCTTCGCCAAAAATCTTGCGGTGTATTTTCCGTCCTTTCTCTGACAGATTCCGGCGCCGCATTCTCTTCCTTTGAGGCTTTTACCCAGTTTTTGTCACGCTCCTTTCTGATGAGAAAAGAGCCCAACACGACACGCATTATATCATGCCGGGCATCTTTTCTCAATACATTTCGGTAGAGATATCCGCGTTTTGGGCAGTTATTTCACTTTTAAATCGCCACCTGCATACGGATAAACTCCTCGAACTCCTGCCGCTTTACCAGCTTCTTCGCACCCACATAGAGCACGAACGGGCAATTCGGCGTGCGGAGCATGCTGTCGATCTTATTGATGCCGATGTTGCTGTACTCAGCAGCCTCCCGAATCGTCAGCGTCAGCTTCTGCGGGATCGGTACCTGCTCGATTTCAGTCACCATTGCGCATCCTCCTTCCCTGCATCCGACTCAGCGTTCCAAACCATACTCATGTCTTACATTACTCCTTTCCCGCTGGTCCCGATGCCGAAGCTCATTGTCAAAGACCAAATCCATAGTTTCCTGCATGTGCAGGGATCGCGATTCGATCCCGCTGCACAGCTTCAGCCGTTCCCGCAAGGGCAGGATTGCGGCTGTGATTTCATTTTTCCTTGTCCTCAAAATGTCCTTTTCTGCCGGGTCTGCCCGGCGCAGTTTGTTTCGAAGCGTCTGCCGTTCGGCGGTAAGCCGATCCAGCTCTGTCTGTGTTTCCTCCATGACGGAATGCAGCTCGTCGATTGTCTCTATCCGATGCTCCGCCAGAAAGCGCGTCTCCCGGTCGATCTGATCCAGCCGCCGCAGCTCCTGGCGGAGAAACGGGCTGTTCGGTTTGTAGTCCGTGCCCTTCGGAAGAATCCCCAACTGATAGCAGTAATACAGATAGAGCCGGTAGATGTTTGACGGTTTACCGTGCGGATGGAAGACAGATCGCAGCGACTCGGGGATCTCCGGCTGGCGCACCCGCGCCGGCCGCACATCGCGGGAATGCCACGTGAGCAGCTCATGCATTCGCTCCGGCACCCAGTTCGGGTTCAGCGTATCAAGCCGCGTAAAATGCTTGTACTGCGGAAGCCGGATGCGAAAATGCAGCTCGCTCGTGAAGTCCGTGATGTACCCCAGACGGCGGAGATACGCCTCCGCCTCGCGGATGGTGAAGCTGGCGTGAAACGCCTCGAGAATGTCCTCGCGATAGACGTTATAGCGCGTGGGTCTGCCGTCCTTCTCATCGAAGTGCACCGGACGGGACGCCGCCTTGTGCGGAACGTGGATCACCGAAAGGCCGTGCCGTCTGCAGTAATAGTCCGACACCTCACGCATGAAGTACAGCTCTTGCTTCGAGTAGTTATACTTCTTCCCGTCCACGAAGGAGACGGAGTTGAGAATGAAGTGGTTGTGCAGGTGGTGCCGATCCAGATGCGTCGTCACGAGCACC
>JBGUHV010000253.1:0-15094 GCA_045112425.1 Oscillospiraceae bacterium | reverse complement strand
AATCCGTTCTGCGGTTCTTGAAATACTTAACAATAATACTTACGCCGCAGGAGCTAAGGAATGCAGCGAAGATTTTCGCTCGTGTTCGGGAACTGTCGGAGCGGCAGCTTTTATTGAAAATGCTCCGCACGAATCCGAGGGTGTTGATATTTTAGAAGAACTAAATAAATCGAACGGCAAAATTCAGATTTTGTATTGGCTGGCTGCTACCGCACTGGTTGTTCTTTTCGGACTGCTGACAAGCTGGAAATACGTCTGGATTATAGGAATTGCTGCGGGAGTACTATCAACGCCGATAATCAAGGCGATACAGAAGAAAAAATATAATTCCTTTGTTGAAAAATATGGAAAGAAAAGAAAAAATGATTAGGCTATTAATTTAGGTTTGCTAAATATTTTGCACACCCGCGTTAATGTATGATACCGCAGGAATTGACATTGACACCCCGACATTTATAGATGATTTCGAATACGCTTTCTGGCAATAAAATCTGCCTTATCGAAAAGATTATAAACTAATACCATGTAACGGCGGGATAGTGCTATTATCCCGCCGTTGTTCTTTTTTACCGTTCATGCTCATGCTTCCGTGTCGGCTGTTCTCTGCCGTTTTCTTCTTTCAGAATACTGTAAACATTCCTGCGGATTTGCTCCACTTGTCAATTCTTTCGGCAGGGCTATTTCAATCTCCCTTGCAAGCTGCGCGTTTTTCGCTTTCTCGATTTTCTCAACTGCGTTCCACAAAACAGCGCGGTCTGCATACTCTGTGGGGGCGTGGTCGGGCAGCAAAATCTCGGTATGAACGACGCCGCCTTTGCGGGTGTAGTCGTGAGTGATGCCGCTTATAATCCCACATATTCCTGCTATCAAAGTAAAAACTTTTTTGTTTTCATTTTCGGCACCCTTCCAAATCAAATTCGAATCAATGATAGAGCTGGTTTTCTACATAAATCATCATTCGATTATTCTGATAGCCGTATTCTATCAGTGCAATCACGGGAGAAAAACTAATCAACCAGAGTTTGTCAATTATTAAGGGAATTACAGCAGAAGCAATAAGAATAAGCCCGAGAATCACAAAAAGTGCAATGTGCTCTTTTCGCCACTTCCTCTTAAAATATACTTTTCTATCTTCAAATGAAAAGGCACTGGATGTCGCTACTTCAATGATATTTTCTTCCGCCTTTTGTCTGAAATCCTCATCTGCTATTTTTTCACCTGCCAGAAGATCATTGATTCCAACGTCAAATACTTTTGAAAGTAACTGGAGCATCTCAATATCCGGCATATAGTTTCCATTCTCCCAACGAGAGACCGTTTTATTAGTTACTCCTAATTTTTCCCCTAATTCCTCTTGCGTAAGTGAAGCCTGCTTTCGAAGAGATGCTATATATTTCCCGACTCTCACCTGATCCATATCTTTTCACCTCCGCAGAAATACTACCGCCTTTTTCGTGAGAATTCTTCCCCATAAAAAGCGAATAGTAACAAATTATAATTATTTGATATTCTTGCCATAGCGCATGAGCATGGTAGCTACCTGTGCGCGGCTGGCGTCCGTTTCCGGGCTGAGCTTGTCATTTCCCACGCCGGTGATCAGTCCAGCGTTGACCGCCCACTGCATCCCGTCATAGGCCCAGCGCGATATGTGCTCCGCGTCTATATAGATGCCCAAATTGATTTTGCTTGCCGGTATCTTGTCTGTACCCTTGTACTTGGCATATCGCCACAGGATCGTGGCAAGCTGCTCCCGGCTCACATTGTCGTTTGGGGCAAAGCGTTCTGCGCTGTAACCGTCCACAATACGCTCAGACGCCGCCCATCGGACCGCCTCGGTGTACCATGTATCAGACGGCACATCGGCAAATCTCGTGGTATCATTCACCACGGGCTCGCCCTCCATACGCCAAAGCATGGTAACGATCATAGCGCGGCTGGTGGAGCTGCCCGGCGCAAACATCTGATCGCTTACACCGTTCATTATTCCATTTTCCAGCGCAAAGTGAACGCCATCGTGATACCAGGCCACGCAATCCAAATCCTCATAGGCCGCCATAACGCAGCCGCCATCGCCCGGGCAATCTTTAAAACCTGTTTTCCATTCCGTTTCCGGCTCAGGAGAAGGCTTTGGTTCCGGCTCCGGCGAAGGGGACGGCTTAGGAGATGGCTGCGGTTGGGGTTCGCCGGACGGCTCCGGGTCGGGCGTTGGCTCAGGCGCAGGGTCTGGCGACGGTTCCGGCGTTGGATCCGACTCTCCCGTTAAGGCTTCCACACACCCGGCGATATTCAGAATGCCGTAGCCGTAATAATCGTCATAGCCCTCCGCGCCTTGGTCCGTTGCCGTTTCCGATAGGATCTGCATGATTTGGCGCGGCGTCAACGAGGGATCGCAGCTTCGCATCACAGCCGCTGCAGCCGTTACATACGGAACAGCGAAGGAGGTGCCGCTTGCCGTCACATAGCCTCCCAAATGCCCTGTGGTCTTTACGTTCACGCCGGGCGCGGTGAGAAAAACGCTGTCATTGCGGTTCGAGTGGTAGTACACGCTTCCATCCTGATCCACCGCCCCCACGCCGACAACGCTGTCATACGCCGCCGGGTAATACAGGCTCCTTGTTCCGTTGTTGCCCACCGCGGACACGATCAAAACGCCTTGTTCCTCCGCGTAGTCCACAGCCTCCTTCAGGGATTCAAACTCTGACGTGATGCCGAGACTCAGGTTCAGAATGTCGCAGTCATAGTCGTTGATCCCGCCATAAATTGCGCGGCACACAGTGCTTACCATTACCGCTTTGCCGTCCGTGACCTTCAAAGGGACTATCTCCGCGCCGGTCGCAACCCCGATGGCACCGTTTTCGCCGGCGCCGGAAATCAGACCGGCGACGAGGGTCCCGTGGCCGTAGGCGTCGATGGTGTTATCCGCGTCCGCATCCTCCAAATAGTTGTGGCCGGGTAGAAGATTGCCCGTCAGGTCCGCATGGGGATTGATCCCGGAGTCGAGGATGCCGATCCGAAGGCCCCGGCCCGTGTAGTTCTGTTCAAAAGCCGCGTCCGCTTGGATGAGGGCAAGGTCCCATTTGTCATCCTCGTACCAGGGCGAAGCCGTTTCGTCCAGAAGCGTCATCACCCCGTCCGGCTCATACCATTCCAGCAGGCCCGCGCTTCTCAGCCGGTTCATCTCAGCTTCTGTGACTACATCGAAGGGAACGCTGTCGTCCTCCATGAGCCAGGCGGCGCTTTCCTTGTATTTGACGATGTACTCGGTTTCCGTTTCGCTGGCCGCGCTTGCCGGTACGCCGTTTACAAGGCTCACGACAATCAAAACAGCCGCGATCCAAGCGTTCTTTCCGCGTTTCCGACCCATCGGCACACCTCTTTTCTGCTTTTTCTACTGCGTCGAAGTCCATCCGCAGTTCTTTCAAAATGTTTCCCTGTGAAGGTCCTCCCAGCCCGAAAGCCGGGAGGACCTTTTCATGGAATGTTACTGAGTGATCGAATCGTAGCGCATAAGCATGGTGGCCACCTGTGCGCGGCTGGCGTCCGTCTTGGGGCTGATCTTGCCGTTGCCGGTGCCGTTGATGATTCCGGCGTCCACGGCCCAACGGAATGCCTTGACTGCCCAATCGGAGATGTACCGCGTGTCGTCAAAGTCCTTCAGCGGCTTCATCTCACCCTCGCTGGTGTCAATGCCCTTATAGTTGGCGTAGCGCTGGAGGATGGTGACAAGCTGCTCACGGGTTAAATCGTCCTCCGGGCCAAACTTGCCGCCTCCGTAGCCGTTCACGATCTCGTTTTCTGCTGCCCAAATCACAGCGTCAGTGTACCAGGTATCGGCCTTCACATCGTTAAACGGATTCTCTGCGGTAATTTCCGGCTCACCCTCCATACGGTAGAGCATGGTGACGATCATGGCGCGGCTGGTTGTGCCGTTCGGGTCAAACTTGTTGTTGCCCACACCGTTCATCACGCTGTTTTCCAGCGCCCAATGGACGCCATCGTGATACCACGAGCTTTTGTCCAGATCGGTGAACGGGGTCATCGGGCAATCGTCATCCCTGGCGCAGGCTCCCGGCAGCGTTTCGTCATAGGTCAAAACGTAGTTGGAGAAGTACGTCAAGGTGAAGGTGACGGTATCGGCAGTTGCCGTTGTGAGAATCCATGTCTTGCCGCCCTCGTCGGCCACATACCAGACCTCGATGCCGCCCGGCTGCTGGCCGTCCTTGACCTTATAGGTCACTTGGATCGTGGCCTTGCCGCCTCCGAAGTCGGTAATACGCTTGTTGTCGCTGGTCAGGTAGATGTCATACACCGCCTGCACATCCAGATCGGCCACGGCATCCTTCTGCTTTGCGTTCAGCTTATTCTCCGTGATCAGGTCCACATTGAGCTTCAGTTCCTTGCCGGTGGTCTGCTCCGCAATCGCGGCCAGCGCCTCCGGGTCGAAGGTCACGGTGCTGTTCGGCAGCTTAATGGTCAGGCCCTCGCCGCTCGTTTTCATGGCATCGCTGATGGTCTTGACGGTCTCAGCGGGGATGCTGACGGCGGTGACGGTCTCCGGCAGGCTGCTCAGATCAATGGTGACAGCGCCGGTTTCCTTGCTCTTGCCGACGATTTCCTCCATCTGCGCGTCACTCGGCGCGGTGACGGTGGCGGTGTTGCCGCTCACTTTAGCGGTGACAGATACCGCGCCCTCGTCGGAGGAAACCTCCACGGTGATATCCGTTGTGGGCGGTGTGCTGGGGCTGGGGCTGGGTGTTCCGCCGGAACCAACCTTGACTGTTGTTGAAACCGCGCTGCCGTAGGGCAGGAGTGTGGCCGTCAGAGTGGTGGTGCCGTTTTTCAGACCGGTGACATTACCGCTCTCGTCCACGGTGGCGATGCTGGGATCGGCCACAGAGTAGACCACATTGCCCTTGTCCAGGAACACATTGGAGTCAAAGTCCAGGGCCACCTGCTGAGAGCCGCCTGCGCTCAGACTGATGGCGCTGCCGCTGTTCAGCTTCAGATTCATCGGCTCGGCCAGCCGCACAAGCTGCTGATTGCTCTCCTCAACAACGCTGCCATTCGCGTCGGTCACCACGAGCTCGATTGCGTCGTAACCGCAGTACCGGAACACGCTGGCGGGAATATCCACCAACACGTCGCCCTCGTAAACTGTGTCCTTCGGCAGCGCGTATTTGTCGATGCCCTCAACCTTTTCCAGCAGGGTCTTGGCCTTCAGCTCGCTTGTGATATCCTTGCTGTAGAGCACGCCCGTCTCCAGGTTGCCGTAGCGGTCGCTGTCCAGATCGCCGTACAGGCCCACCAGACGGAGCTCCACCTTGGTGCCGTCCTCGGCGTCGGCGTTGCCTGTGTTCGCCGCCTTGAAATCAACCCGGAACTGATCGCCCTCCTGCGTAACGTCCGTCAACTCAAGGGCGTAGGCCGGCGCTGTCTCAAACACATCGGAATAGGATTTCACCGAGTCGTAGTAGCTGCCGTCCGGCTTCTTCTCCTTGATGACCGCCTCAATGCTGTACCCCGCCGGGCCGTCCGTCGGGACCGTCCAGTAGAAGGTGGCTTCCTTGGCGGTGTTGACCGTGATGGTGTCGTCGGACGTGGTATGCGCGATCTGCTTGCCCTGCTTGCCGTTCTTGTACTCGTAGAAGGTCACGTCCATGCCCTCGGCATCGGTAAGGCCAACGTTCTCGATGGCGGCCTTGACCTTGATGGTCTCGCCGGCCACGGGGGTATCGTCAGAGAAGGTGAACTGCGTGGCCTCCAGAGAGCCCACCTTGTCGCAGCGGGTGACCATCAGGCTGACCGGAGAGTTATACTCGATGGTCGCGGCGTAGTAGTTGCCCTCGGCGTCCTGGGTCAGGCCGATCTTCCCCTCGTCCAGGAGCTTCATCACCTCGGCCTCGCTCTGGGCTGTCTTCTTGGTGTACTGGTTGTGGACGATGATGAGGCCGCCGTCCTTGTCCAGCGCCAGGGCTATACCGTCGTTGAAGGCGTTCTCCCGGGTCAGACGGTAGGGCTTGGACCAGCGGGCGGTCTGGGTGGAGTCGGTGACTGTCGCGCCGTTTTCGGCGGTGCCGGTGATGGTCTTTGCCTCCTGATGGATCAGCGCGGAGGCGTAGATCTCCTGCGCGGTAACGGGACGGGTCTCGCCGATCTCGTTGGTGACTTCATTTGTCACCGTATCCGTCCAGACCACATAGAGGTTATCGTCCTTGTCCGCCATGACCTCGTAGTCGGTAATGTGGATGGCGTCCTCGGTCAAGGCCGAGCCGAAGTCCACCTTCTGCGCCCGGGGCGCATAGGTGATGCCCGTGGCAGCATCGGTGGCAAAGGTGCCGTTGGACTGGACCGCGTAGGTCCAGTCGCTTTCCTTGTTTTCGTCTGGATTGGCGACTGCTGCGACCTTGGCGTTCATCATCTCGGTGACGTTGAGATACTTCAGCGTCTCGCCGTCCTCCCGCCAGAACAGGAAGGTATTGCCGCCGTTGCGGATGAGCTTCGGTGCGCCCACCTCCACCCGCCGGGTGGCGGTGACGGGGACGTAGCCGCCGGCGGTGCTGTCATACCGGTCGGTGGTCTCGGTCACGCTGCCGGCCACGTTGACGGCATAGTAGCTGCTGTGTGTCTTGAAGTTGTAGATTTGCAGCCACAGCTCCCGGTCCTCGGCGGTGGAGAGATCAAAGTCCTTATCCACCGTGAAGGCGTAGGTCCCAAAGCCGTTGTAGCCCGCGCAGACCGTCAGGTCGGTGATGGGCGGATCGTTGTAGAAGGTGCCGTCCGCGTTCCTCACGCGGGTATCAATTATCCGCTGACCCTTCCATGTCGCAAGGCTCTTTTCCTGCGCTGCAGCGTCCTCCGCCGTTTCATTCGGGAAGTAGTAGTCTCTGGCCCAGCCTGCCGCGTGGGTTTGCCCCTTGGTGTCCTCGGCATTGGTCTGGTTGTTATAGAGCATATAGCACAGGAGGCTGTAGGTTTTATTCGGATCCGCGCTGACGCCCACCAGGTCGGTCAGCTTGTCGCCGCCGCCGGTGTACGCCTCGGTGTCCTGGGCGGTCTTGTAGTACACGACGATGTAATCTCCCGTTTCCTGGTCATAGATGGCCTGGGGATAGTCGTCGTAGAAAACATCGTCGGTGAGCTGAGTGATCGAACCAAAGCTCCGACGGGACTTGTCAAACTCCACCGTAAAGATATCGAAGGTGCTCATCACCCGGGCGGGGTCGTCCTCCAGCGCCGCCTGAACCATCGCCTCGTTGCTGGAGTTGATCTCCTGAGCGACTTCCTCTTTCAGCGCGTCATACTTTGCGTCCGTGGGAGAGGCCCAGGAGAGGATCACCTTGTCCCCGGCGTCAACAAGACTTGGCTTGCCGTCGGCGGTATGGTCATTCTGCACCGCCCGCGGCACCGTCCAGGTGTCGTTTAATGCGTCGTAAATCGTCCATTTGAGCTGCGCCGCCATGATGTTGTCCCGGCTGGGTTCGTCGTCCAGAAATACCATCAGGAAGCGGTTGTCGCCGATGCCGACGATCTTGGTGGAGGGCTGGGCGTAGGCGTCCTGCATGATGGGAGTGGACCGCACGGCCTGATACGCCGCCATGAGCTGGCCGTCCCCGGCGACCCACTGGGAATCCACGTGGCCGCTCGTGTGGTAGCGGATGCCGCTGCCGTCATTATCATCCTGGGTCACGCCGTTGATGATCATACCGGCAATGCCGCTCTGGGAGTTCATCTCGATGGTGTTTTTGGTGGTCCATTCGATGATGTCGTTATGATAGGCGTAGTCCTTGAGCTCATAGGTCTTGCTGCGCAGATCGTCGCCGTCCACGTCCTTCTCGGCATTCATCATGGCCCGCAGCTCGGCGATCAGCTCCCTGGCCCGGGCCTGGGCCGAGGCGCTGCCCTTTCCCTTAGAGATGCTGCTTTCCACATAGGTGATGCACTTCGTGGCCCGGCGGTACTCCTGGAAGTAGTACATGAAGCCGCCCGCCAGGGGCAGGGGCCAACTGGCCTTGTACACGTCGATGGAGGTGACGATCAGGTCCAGCGTGCCGGCGAAGGTCGCCTCCGACACATAGCCAAAGTCGCTGTCAAAGAGCTGCGGGTACCATTCGGTCATGTTGTTGCTGTAGCCGAGCTCGAAGGACACCCCGGCGCTCACCCGCATGCCCAGCACCTTATAGAAGCCCACGCCGATGGTGACAGAACCGTAGAATTTGCCGTAGATCTCGCAGTTGAAGCTGAAATCCTGGCCCGTAAGCTCGTCCGTATTGTAGAAGCTGTCCAGCGTCTTTTTGGGGTCGCCCTCGGAGCCCAGGAAGAAGGTGATGTTGAAGCCCGCGTCCACATTGACATAGGCCGGAACAAAGACGATGACGAAGGGCCAGGTATAGCCGCCGCTGACGCTGCCTCCGAAGAAGCCGCCCGCGCCCATGTACACCATCTCGTGGCTCTTTTCCTGGGTGCCGTTATTGGTGATCTCCACATAGCCGTAGTCCAGATAGAAGCCGATGAACCCGGAGAAGGTGAAGTGCGGACCGCCAAAATTGTTCTGGAGTTTACTCCTCTGGAAATCCATATTTCCGGGACTATATTGAAAGGTCCCCTTCCATTCTTCATAAGCATCGGCGATATCAGTAAGGCGATCTCTCATCATGCTGAGGTTGTTGCTGTATGGATTCCTCTGGCTCTTATAGCCTGAGCCTCCGTTGTAGGTGTAGACCGCGCCCACCATGAAGCGCATCCCGCCGTACTGGGTGGGCACAATGTCAAAGAAGGCGCTGATGCTGCCCCAGTAATTGATATCGTCGTCGTCGTATTCATGGAGATACACCACATCGTCCCCGGCGGCAGCGGACAGGTCCGACCGGAGCAGCTGTGCGGCCTTGGAGACGCCCACGGTGGACGCCACGTCGAAGAACACGTGCACCGCCGTGGTGATCTCCCCCATGTAGGGGAAAGCGCCGAAGCTGTAGCTGTTGCCGTCATCGAGCAGCTTGCCGTCCCCGTCGGTCTGGGGGGTGGCGCCCACCATCTGGGCCACGTCGTCGATGTCAAACTGGAAGGTCTGGGGTTTGTAGTCCGGGTCCGCGAAGACGCCGTAGCCCGTGGACACCGGGTCATAGTGCATATCCTGGTCCGCAAAGGCCGAGAGGGCCACCTTTTTGTCCGTGGTCAGCTGCGCCATGAGCACGTCGCCGTAGGTCCAGTTCTCCGGGGTTTCCGGGGAGAACTTGGCGATGGTCAGGGTAAACACGCCGGTTTTCTCGTCCCAGCTCCAGTCGATGCCGGAAGGCCGCTGTCCCGTGCTGCTGGAGGAGAACATCCCGTGAACCTCTCCCGTGGACTGGTTCATAAAGTACAGCGTCACGTCCTTGATGTGCTCCTGATAAGTGGCGCCGTTGAGGTCATAGTCCTGCCCCTGGGCCACATTGACGGTGAAGGTGAGCTGCTTGCCGTTCATGGACAGGGCGTTGATGGAGCCGTAGAGGACGCCGATCTGGTCGGCGTAGGCGCTGACGAAATGCGCGCCCTCCTCGGAGAAGGCGTCCACCTTCACCGCGCCCACGTTGGCGGTGACGGCCTCCACGGTCTGCCCCGCGTCGCTGATCTTCGTGCTCTTGGAGGCGGTGGCGGCGGGGACGTTCGCGAGCAGGATGCTGGTGGCGCCGTTATAGGTGACGGTGTAGGTCACCGGCAAGCCGGCCAGGGTGAAGATGGCGGGCAGCTCGAAGTGGCCGTTTTCGTCGGTCCAGGTTCCCGCGTCGCCGTAAGCCACGTAGGCGTGGGGGGCCACCACCGAGTTGGCGGCGCTGCGCTGCGACGTCAGGTTGAAGGTAGAGGTGGTCACGGTGCCGCTGATGGAGGCGTAGGTGGGGGTGAAGGATAAGTCGTCCATGAGCGCCCCGTCCCCGTCGTCGGACATGAGCCCGCCGCTGGTCCACACCTGGAGCTTCACCCGGTTGGCGGCGCTGCGCTCCGCCGTGAAGAAGTCCACCGTGGAGCCGCCGGACTGCACCCCGTTGCTCTGGGTCCACAAGGCGATTGCGCCGCTCTTGGCCACGGCTGTCAGGGAAACACGCACGTTGGAGTTGACGTTTTGATAGACGGTGTAGACGTAACTGTCCCCCGCCTCCGCGCGGGTGACGCCCGAGATCGCGAAGAAGCCCTTGGAGGTATCCAGATAATCCAGGGCCGCCTTGCTGACCTCCACCGTCACGCAGTTGCCCTTCTCGGTGAAGGTGGGCTTGAAGGTGTAGTAGGGCATATCCACCACAACGTGAATGTCTTGCCCGGCGCCGGTGAGGGTCACGCCGTGCTTGCTATTGCCGCTCAGGTAATGGGAGTTCGTCCAATCCTTGACCACACCGGTCTTGCCGCGCTGGCTGATCTGGTAGGTGACGCCGTCCCCCTTCAGGTTGTTTTGGCTGCCGGTGGCGCTGACCACGGTACGGAAGTAGGGAGTGTCGCCCAGATGGTAGGTGTAGGTACCTTCCGTATGGACCTCGGACTCGCTCCGGAAGGCTTTGGCGCTGAGCTCGTCTGAGAAGAAGGCCACATAGTCGATGTCGATCTTGTCGCCGCTTCTGCATCCGTCCAGCGGATCCAGGCGCAGCCACTGAATGTTGTCCTTCCAGTTGGCATTGGTGATCTCCACCACATATTCATGCCACGCCCCGTCAGTCGCGATGGGAATATCAAAGCGAGTGTTTCCGATGTTCTTGCCCGCGCTGCCCACGCTGGCAAAGAGCTGCATGGTTTTTGTCGAGCTGCTGTTTCGCGCCCGGATCTTCACCCACTTCACATCGGATGCGCTTGACATGGGGGTATCAATGGAGACGTAGGGGTCGCTGCCGGAGGCCGTGAAGGTGTAATAGTCGTCAGAGCCGTTCTTTCCGCCTGTGTAACTCACCTGATGGCTCCAGTTGGAGCCCATGTGGCTGTTCATGGCGTTATCTTTGTTGAAGTCCCACAGCAGGTTGGGGGTGGGCGCGGTCATATACAGCTCACCGTTGGAATTCTGCTGCAGCTCCACAGAGGCGTTCTGATACTCGAACACCGGGCGCACGGTGAGTGTGCCCTTATAGAAGTTTCCGCCGTGATCGCATTTGCCGTTGGTGCTCCAGCTAATGAGATTCTTGCCGCTCAGCGCGTTGATGTTGTCCGCGTTCATATCCACGGTGATGGTGGCGCTGGAGCCGTCGATGGAGGCGATGCGGACCCACGCGCCGTCCGTTGACTTGGCCTCCAGCCCCACCAGGCGCAGAAAGCCATTGGGCTGCTGGGCGGTGATGGCGAAGCTGTCCCCCGTCCAGAGGGTGCGTTTGGAAGCCGTGCCACTGTCCAGAAAGACCGTCTCGTAGTTGTTCAGCACATACGTGTCGTCCACGCCGAGCAGGGGCTTGACCTCGGCCTTGTCCACGTTGATGTCGAACTGCCGCTTGACGAGCCGTACGTTTTTGACTTGCATCTCACAGTATTTGTCGTTCCATTTGAAGCCGTCGAATTCCACGTTGGCCGCCTCGATGGAGTACTTCTCGGAGGCTTTTGGAGCGTTCCAGGCACTGTAAAGCCAGTGGTTTCTTGACCAGCCGCCATCATTGATAGAGTTCGTGTGCACGCGGTTGGCATTGTCACCAGTCCAGCGCACCAGCCGGTATTCGGCGTTGCACCAGTTCTGAAAGCCGTCATACTCCAGATAGATGCCGTCATAGGCATAGCCGTACACAGAGGTATCCAGCCAGAAATGGACGGTCTCCTTTTTGTCGGTGCTCGTGCGCAGATAGAAGCTGGTATCGGAGTTAAAGCCGCCTTTGTCATACGCCCCGGCCTTGAGGTTGATGGGATCGGTATAGGGATGGCCGTTGACATCTGAAATGTTCATCAGCTCGCCGTCGGCGGTGGCCTTGGGGATCAGGACATGGGTGGTGGCCGTACCGATTTCCTCGTCCTCCAGCGCCGTGATGGTGACGTAGAAGTCCTTCTGCTCCGTACCGTGGTACACTGGGATCTCCACAGTGCGGCTGGTGATGCCCACGGGGAAATAGAGCTTGGCGCCCACGCCGCTGTACTCGTCGCCCTCCGTGGCGCTGCCGCCCCAGGAGTTGAGCTGCACGCCCTTGATGGTGTTGATGCGGCCGGAGCGGGTGACGGTAACGACCGCCTTGCCGTCCTCGGCGGTGATCGTTTCCGCCGCCATGGAGACGGTGACGGGCTCCGGCTCATCCTCGTCAAGAATCGTGACGGACACGGGGTTTACGTTCTCGCCGATGGCCCAGCCCTCACCGGGGTTTTTGAGCATCAGCAGGATCTGAGCGTCGCCCTCCGCCGCCTCGGAATACAGCGGGGTAATCACCAGGAATTTGGCGTCCTCCCCGGCCTTGAAGCGCAGAGTATATTCCCTGCCGGGGTAGCCGTCCTCCGTGGCGGCGGCCATGTCCTTGCCGAACTCGTCCCCCGCCATGAGGGCCTGCTCGGTCATATCGGGAGCCGCCAGCGGCTGCCGGTCGGAGATCGTGCCGGTGGCCGCGTTCCGGGCCGCCAGCAGCGCCGCCGGGCCGGAGAGCTCCGCTTCTGTCCATTCGGATGCTTCGTCCGAGGATTCCCCGTCGTCCGCCGCGGTTTCGGTCTCCGGCTCATCCGCCGCAGTTTCGGCCTCCGGTTCATCCGCCGCGGTTTCGGTCTCCGGCTCGGGGATGGGATTGCCGTTCTCGTCCATCGGGGTGGCGCTGATGCTGCCGACCACACTGCCCTCACCGTCCACGATGTCCGCGCCGCCGACCTCATAGAGGACCTGGCCCATGTCGTTCTCGCTGCCCAGCTGGACTTCTTCCTGCCCGTCGGCGTTCTGGGCCAGCTCCACCATGGAGAGATCCGCGATGGCGGTCTCCGGCGTGACCTTTTCCTTATAGACCTCCACGGTGTAGTTCACGTCGTGCTTGGCGGACAGGTCGATGACCTTCAGGGTCACCACAGCCTCAGAATTCAGGTCGCCTGCCCGCTGGATTGGGATGTAGAGCTTTTCGCCGCTCTTTTCGCCGGCGCTCCAGTCGGCGTTGGCGATGAAGAACCAGTTTTCACCGTCCGCGAACGCCTCCGGCACGGTCAGCTCGATCTGCTCCGCCGGATTGATCGCCTTGTCGATCTCGTCCACGGCGTAGGCCACGCCCGCCTCGCAGGTCCCGAACAGAATCAGGACGGCAAGCAGCACGGCCAGCGATCTTTTACAAAATCGTCTCATAGGGAATCGACTCCTTACTGATAAAAATCACAGATTCACATATCAGGCCGATCTTTATCGCCGATGGGCTGAGGTGGGACATAGGGCAGGTTCTCCCCAAAGGGATTCGCCCCGCCGGCGACCTGATCCAGGTCATCGTCGGAGAGCTCCTCCATGACACGAAGAGCGGTCTGGGCCTCGGTCAGGGCGTCGTTGGCGCTCTTGACCGCTTCGGATGCCTTCTTCACAGCCTCTTGGGCCATCTTCTCGATCTGCTTTTTTCTGTTCTTCATGGTGTTTACTCCTTTCAGACTTTGAGCTTTTGTTTTTATTTCAAAGCGGAATTGTTTTCCGACATAGAAACCCGAGGGTTCTTTACATAAGCTGGGAACGCAAGGTCTCCAGCGTTTTTTTGTGCTTCACCTTCACCATACCGTAGCTGATGCCGGTGAGCCGAGATATTTCTGTCAGCGTTTTCCCTCTGTAATAGCGCAGAACGATAATATCCCGTTCCTCCGGCTGCAAGGCTTTCAGCGCGAAAGCCAGACGCTCCAACGTTTCCCTGCGGATGAAGTCTTCCTCCAAATCATCCGGGGCCGCAAGCCCCTCAGTGAGCGGTTCGGCAGTACGTTTCGTGCGGTAATAGTCAATCAAAGTGTATCGGGTAATTCGGTAGATCCATGTGGAAAGGGACGATTTTCCCTCAAATCGGGGGAGTGAACGGCATACCTGCTCAAAGACTTCCTCGCACAGATCCTCCGCGTCCTCCGGGCTTTCCATTTTCCCGCAGAGGTAGGAGAGCACCTTTTCCCGGTAGGCGGCGTAGATCTCGCCTTGCGTCAGCGCCGTCACGTTTTCCGATCTCTTTCCTTTGGGTCGGGCGGCTGCGAAAACGGGTCGCCGGCCGCCGAGAGCGTATCCAATGCATTGTCGGAGAGCTCCGCGCAAAAGTACCGCGCCTCAACCTCGTCGATCACGCTTTGCAGAGCCGGTTCCTTCTCAAATTTCTGAAAATCGAATAGCCCTGCCAGCAGCTTTTCCATGTTCATTTGCATCACCTCGCTCCTTTTCCGTCTACTTATATAGCCGAAGCACTTTGATTATTGGCAATGGTTTTTTGAAAAATTGTTTTCGCGTGAACGCTCCGCTCATGCGGAAAGGTCGGACAGATTCAGTCGATCCGCTGGCGCTCCACCAGCTCGGCAAAGAAGCCGCCCTTGTTTGTCAGTTCGTCGTAGGTTCCTTCCTCGATGATCCTGCCGCCGTCGAGGACGACGATGCGGTCGCAGTCCTTCACGGTGGAAAGCCGATGGGCGATCACCACGCGGGTGCAATCCAGTCCCGCGAGGGCGTCTGCCACTTGCTTCTGCGTCTTGTTGTCGAGGGCGCTGGTCGCCTCGTCGAAAAGCAAAATCTTCGGCTTCGGCGCGATGGCGCGGGCGATCATGATGCGCTGCTTCTGCCCGCCGGAGATGCCGCCCTGACCTTCACTCAAAAAGGTGTGCATTCCCATGGGCATGGCGCGGATGTCGTCCGCGATGCCCGCTTTTTCCGCCGCCTCCCATGCGTCGTCTAACGTGAGCTGAGGCGCGGAGACGGTGATGTTGGAGAAAATGTCTCCGTGGAAGAGGCTGCCGTCCTGAGTCACCACGCCCATCTTGCGGCGCAGCGAACCGAGGTCAAGGGAGCGCAGGTCCTTGCGGTCGTAGTAGATCGCGCCCTTTTCCGGCGTCTCAAAGCCGAGCAGGAGGCGCAGAAGCGTCGATTTGCCGCAGCCCGTCTTGCCGACGATGGCGACGTACTCGCCTGACCTGATCTTCAAGTTCAGGCCGTTTATCACATAGGGCTGCGTGTCGTAATAGCGGAAGGAGATATTGG
>JBGUHV010000252.1:0-2467 GCA_045112425.1 Oscillospiraceae bacterium | reverse complement strand
CGGGCAGCACCAAGGCCGCGCCCGGCACGGTCGTCGCCGCCGGGAAGGACGGCATCTCCGTCGCCTGCGGAAACGGGGGCGTGATCGTCATCCGCGAGCTGCAGGTTGCGGGCAAGAAGCGCATGGCCGCCGGAGACTATCTCCTCGGCCACCCGATGCAGGTGTCCTGATGGGCACGCCCAGATCCGCGGCGCTCGCCGCCCTGCAGCGCTGGCGCAAGGACGAGGCGTGGTCGGACGCGGCGCTGAACGCCGCCATCCAGCGCGCCGGACTTGACCGGCGCGACGCCGCGCTTGCTTCCCGCCTGTGCTACGGCGTCATTCAGAATCTCACCTGTTTGGATTATTATATTGATCTCTACTGCACCGCGAGCGTGAACCGGCTCGAGCCGCAGGTGCTCGACATTCTGCGTCTCGGCGCCTATCAGCTCCTGTTTCTCTCGCAGATTCCGGCGCATGCCGCCGTGAGCGAGAGCGTCGCGCTCTGCAAGGAGCGCGCGCCGCGCGCCGCCGGGCTCGTCAACGCGGTGCTCCGCCGTCTGGCGGAAAACGTCGATGCGCTCCCCGCGATCCCCGATGCGGGCAGCAGTCAGTATCTCTCCGTGCGATACAGCCACCCAAAGTGGTTCGTGCGCCGGCTCAAGGAGGAGCACGGCTATGCCTTTGCCGAGGCCGCGCTTGCGGCGAACAACGCCGACACGCCCGTCTGCATCCAGACCAATCAGTGCCGGGTCGACGCGTCGCTCCTCTTCGTCAAATTGAAGGAGCAGGGCTTCCGCCCGGAGATGCACCCGGTTCTGCCGGACGCCATGCTCATCCCCTCCGGCAGCGTCACCGACACGGAGGAATTTCTCGCCGGCTGGTTCTATATTCAGGACGCCGCCGCAAAAATCGCCGTCCTCGCCGCCGATCCCCAGCCCGGCATGCGCGTGCTCGACGCCTGCGCCGCCCCCGGCGGCAAGAGCTTCGCCGCCGCCGTGCAGATGAAGGGGCAGGGGCATATCCTCGCCTGCGATCTGCATGAGAACAAGCTCAGGCGCATCCGCGAGGGTGCGGCGCGGCTGGGCTTCGACGGCATGATTGAGACTGCCGCCATCGACGCCAGAAAGCAGCAGGGCGTCTATGACGTCGTGCTCGCGGACGTGCCGTGCTCCGGCTTCGGCGTCATCCGCAAAAAGCCGGAGATTCGCTTCAAGGATCCCACCGAGCTCGAGCAGCTGCCCGCCATCCAGCGCGAGATTCTTGAGGGGCTTGCGCCCTGCGTCCGCCCCGGAGGCGTGCTGCTCTATTCCACCTGCACCATCCTTCCGGAGGAAAACGAGGAGGTTGTCATCGCCTTCCTCAGGGATCATCCGGAGTTCCATCTCGAAATCAGCCCCTTCGCGCCGGAGGGGATGCGCACATTCTGGCCGCATCTCGACGGCACGGACGGATTCTTTCTTGCAAAGCTGAGGAAACAGCAATGACCGACATCAAATCCATGCTCCCCGGGGAGATTGAGGCCGCGCTCAGGGAACTGGGCGAGCCGAAATACCGCGCAAAGCAGATCTTTCAGTGGCTCAGCCGCGGCGTGGGCTCGTTCGAGGAGATGACGAATCTCTCCA
Source organism: Oscillospiraceae bacterium (assembly GCA_045112425.1). Taxonomy (GTDB): domain Bacteria; phylum Bacillota; class Clostridia; order Oscillospirales; family Oscillospiraceae; genus CAG-103. The sequence continues at coordinate 864 of JBGUHV010000252.1, read as the reverse complement.
AGCCCCTGCGCGAAAAGCTCGCGTCAGAGTTTGAGATCCCGTCGCTCACCATGCTGAGAAAGCAGGTCTCCAAGCTCGACGGCACGATCAAATATCTCTGGGAGCTGCCGGACGGCAACGCGGTCGAAACCGTCGTCATGCGCTATCACCACGGCAATACCGTCTGCATCTCCTCGCAGGTCGGCTGCCGGCAGGGCTGTGCCTTCTGCGCGAGCACCATCGGCGGTCTGATCCGCAATCTCCGCGCCTCCGAAATGCTTGAGGAGGTGCTCTCCTCCGAGCGGGAGAGCGGACTCAAGATCTCAAACATCGTCCTCATGGGCATCGGCGAGCCGCTGGATAACTATGACAACGTCATGCGCTTTCTGCGTCTCGTGAACCATCCGGACGGCGCGAACATCGGCATGCGGCACATTTCGCTGTCCACCTGCGGGCTCATCGAGCGCTTCGAGGATCTCGCGGCGGAGGATCTGCCGCTCACGCTTTCCGTCTCGCTCCACGCGCCGGACGACGAGACCCGCTCGAAGATCATGCCCGCCAACCGAGGCCGCGGCGTCGAGGCGCTCATCGCCGCCTGCGAGAAGTATTATCAGACCACTGGCCGCCGCATCTCGTTTGAATACGCGATGATCGACGGCGTGAACGACACGCCGGAGCACGCGCAGCTGCTGGCCCGCCATGCCAGACGCGTCTGCGCCCATGTCAACCTCATCCCGCTCAACCACGTCGAGGAGCGGCCGTTTCAGCCCTCCACGCCGGAGCATCTGAAGCAGTTTATCCGCATTCTCGAGGACGCCGGCGCGAACGTCACCGTCCGCCGCACGCTCGGCGGCGATGTGGACGCGTCCTGCGGCCAGCTTCGCA
>JBGUHV010000251.1:0-8082 GCA_045112425.1 Oscillospiraceae bacterium | reverse complement strand
CTCCCGACTATCGGTTTATACGGGAGCCATCGTACCATGTTCCGGGGATGGTGTCAAAATAATTTTGCCGTCCTTTGAAGACACAAGTGCAGTGTCCCCATCCGAGAGCGCCCCCGAGAGAAGCAGCTCCGCCGCCGGATCTTCAATGGCTGTTCGGATTGCTCGCCGCAGCGGTCGGGCACCATAAAGCGGATCAAAAGCACGCGAAACCAAAGCCTTTAGCGCAGACTCCTCCACTGACAGGCGCACGCCGGACTGCGCAATGCGTACGGATACTGCCTCGAGCAGCCTTTGAGCGATTTGGCAAAGATCTTCCTGAGAGAGCTGATGGAAAACAATTATTTCATCAATGCGATTGAGGAACTCCGGGCGAAACGTTCTCCGCAGATCCTTGAGCACAACGGAGCGAATATTTCGATCCGCGCCCTCCGGCGTTAAATCACGAGGAGCAAAGCCGATAGCATTTCCGCTGGCTGTAATCGTTTTCGCGCCGATATTGGAGGTCATCACAATCACAGTATTTCGGAAGTCGACCTTTCTGCCGAGCGCATCTGTCAGGCATCCGTCCTCCATCACCTGAAGAAACAAATTAAAAACATCCTCATGCGCCTTCTCGATCTCATCAAACAGGACGACAGAGTACGGCTTGCGCCGCACCGCCTCCGTGAGCTGTCCGCCCTCCTCATGTCCAACATAGCCCGGAGGCGATCCAATCAGGCGCGAGACGGCGTGCCGCTCCATATACTCAGACATATCCACGCGAATCAATGCCCTCTCGTCTCCAAAAAGCACTTCCGCAAGCGCTCTGCATAGCTCCGTTTTTCCGACGCCAGTAGGCCCGAGAAACAGAAAACTGCCGATTGGTCGATTTGGGTCTCCAAGCCCAACGCGGCTTCGCCGAATCGCTGCGGACACCGCACGCACCGCATCGCGCTGTCCTTTAACACGGCAGGATAGAATCTCCTCCATTCGCAGCAGTCTCCGGCTTTCATCCTCTGTGATGGACGCAACAGGAACACCGGCCCATTGCGAAACAATCTGAGCAATGTCCTCCGCCTGCACCACTCGAAACGTTTCATGTGCAGCAGCTGCCCTCAGCCTAACATGAGACGCCGCTTCATCCACCAAATCAATCGCTTTATCCGGCAGAAAACGATCACCGAGATAGCGCACGGAGAGTCGAATCGCCGCCTCCAGCGCATCATCCGCAATGGTCAAAGCGTGATGCTGCTCCAGACGACGTCGAATACCGCGCAAAATTTCCAAACTTTCTTCTGAATTTGGCTCTGAAACGCGAATCGGCTGGAACCTTCTCTCCAGCGCAGCGTCTTTTTCAATGTGACGGCGGTACTCCTCCAATGTGGTAGCCCCAATGATCTGCAGCGCATCCCTTCCCAGAGCCGGCTTGAGGATGTTTGCCGCGTCGATGGCGCCCTCTGCAGAGCCTGCGCCGACGATATTGTGCAGCTCGTCAATGAACAAAATTACATTCCCGCTGTGCTCCACCTCGCGCAGCACTGCCTTCACGCGCTCCTCAAAATCGCCGCGGTATTTCGTTCCTGCAATCATGGACGTCAGATCCAGACTGACCAGCCGCTTGAACCGCAGGTTCTCCGGAACGTCTCCGCTGTAGATTTTCTGAGCAAGTCCTTCAGCAACGGCAGTTTTTCCGACGCCAGGCTCACCGATCAGCACCGGATTGTTTTTGCTTCTCCGGGAAAGAATCTGGATCGCACGCGTAATTTCACGCTCCCTCCCGATCACGGGATCCAATGTTCCCTGAGCAGCAAGCGCAGTGAGATCACGGCTGTACAGGTCGAGTGTTTTGGTCTCCGTGCGCCGAGGCGTGCTTCGAATGACCGTTTGATTCTGACTCTGCGGGCGAACAGGCTGCGGCTCCCTGCGTCCGAAAACATCCAGGATCTCGGTATACACAGCGTTCAGGTCTCCGCCGCAGGCGATAATCATTCTCGCACCGGCGCAGTCATATTCCCGAACCAAACCCATCAAAAGATGCTCTGTTCCGATATAACAGTGGCCCAGACGCCTGGCATCGTTTGCCGCCTGCGCAATTACCTTGCGCGCCCGCGGCGTGAGCCCTTGCTCCGGAGCGCCTGGCACTCCTCTTCCCACTGTTTCAGTGACCATGCGTGTCAGAACCTGATCCGTCAGCCCCTGCGACAGAAGCACACGCGATCCCAACCCATCCTTTTCCCGCGCAACACCGAGGAGCAAATGCTCCGTGCCAACATAACTGTGTCCGAGTGATAATGCCGCATTATGTGCCTTTGTGATGGCCGTGGATGCCCGTTGTGTGAATCGATCGCTGCCGCGCATAATCTCATATCCTCCGTGATTTCAAAATGAATGTCCTGCTTTATTATCTCCAAAACGCCGGATAGTTCCTGCCGAAACCGGCACTTGAAATGATTCTTTCCATTGTCATGGAGTTTTTAAACAATTTGTTCATAATAATTTGAACAATTGGGCGTTGATTTTTTGAAATAATGTGTTACAATGCAGTTGGTCAAGAAGATTGACAAAATATTAAACAGGAGGTACATCATAATGGCATACGTTATTTCCGATGATTGCGTGAAGTGCGGCAGCTGCGCTGCTCAGTGCCCCGTGGAGGCCATCTCCGAGGGTCCCGACAAGTATGTGATCGATGCGGATGCATGTCTTGAGTGCGGCGCCTGCGCTGCTCAGTGCCCGGCCGAGGCCATCAGCCTCTAAAAGGTAAAATGCAATAAAAGACCCTGTGCTTCGGCGCAGGGTCTTTTATTGCAGAAAGCGAACTCTGTAAAAAAGTGCAATTTTTTCCAAAATTCACGGTTGACTTTTTTGATACGTTGTGCTAAAGTAATATCAACAAACCGATGACCGAGGAGAGTAACCACGCGGGTAGTCTTCAGCGAGCGGCGGACAGTGCGAGCGCCGCGGCGGAAGTGTGGCGAATGGGCTCGTGAGGGCTAACCGATCACAGCGATGTGTGAGGAGCGACGGCAACCGCAGCCGTTATCCCGCGGAGCGTATGATGGTACGCAATGAGTGGGCGCATTTTGTGCGTCAATATGGGTGGCACCGCAGGACGATCCGTCTTGTCCCATGAAAGCATGAGGCTTTCGGGACGAGGCGTTTTTTATTTGCCCGGAAGCAAAACCACACCGTTTCGGAAAGGAGCTAAAACAATGTCCGAACAGAAAATCCCCTACAAAATTTATCTCACAGAAAACGAAATTCCGAATGCATGGTACAACGTCCGGGCAGACATGAAAGTAAAGCCCGCCCCCCTGCTCAATCCCGGCACCGGCCAGCCGATGACCGCCGAAGAACTCAGCGCGGTCTTCTGCGACGAGCTGGTGGCACAGGAGCTGGACAATGACACTGCCTACATCCCGATCCCGCAGGAGATTCGCGACTTTTACAAAATGTATCGTCCGGCTCCGCTTGTCCGCGCCTATTGTCTCGAGGAAAAACTCGGTACCCCGGCGAAGATCTATTACAAGTTTGAGGGAAACAACACCAGCGGAAGCCATAAGCTCAACTCCGCCATTGCACAGGCTTACTACGCGAAGAAGCAGGGGCTCAAGGGTGTTACAACAGAGACCGGCGCCGGCCAGTGGGGCACGGCATTGAGCATGGCCTGCGCTTACCTGGGGCTCGACCTGAAGGTATTCATGGTCAAATGCTCTTACGAGCAGAAGCCCTTCCGCCGCGAGGTCATGCGCACCTACGGCGCGGAGGTGACCCCTTCCCCTTCCAGCACGACCAACGTCGGAAGAAAGATTCTGGAGCAGTTTCCTGGCACAACCGGCTCCCTCGGCTGCGCCATCTCGGAAGCCGTGGAAGTCGCCGTCTCCAATCCAGGATATCGCTATGTGCTCGGCAGTGTGCTCAATCAGGTTCTGCTGCATCAATCCGTAATCGGCCTGGAAACGAAGGCGGCACTGGACAAATACAACATCAAGCCGGACATGATCATCGGCTGCGCCGGCGGCGGTTCCAATCTCGGCGGTCTGATCGCTCCATTCATGGGAGAAAAGCTGCGTGGCGAAGCGGATTACCGCATCATCGCCGTTGAACCTGCCAGCTGCCCGAGCTTTACACGCGGCAAATACGCTTATGATTTCTGCGACACCGGCATGGTCTGCCCGCTGGCAAAAATGTACACGCTCGGCAGCGCATTCATTCCTTCCGCCGATCACGCAGGCGGTCTGCGCTTCCACGGCATGAGTTCGATCCTCAGCCAACTGTATCACGACGGATATATGGAAGCCGTCAGCGTCAAACAAACGGAGGTGTTCGAGGCGGCGGAAATGTTTGCCCGCGTCGAGGGCATTCTTCCTGCGCCGGAGAGCAGTCACGCCATCCGTGTTGCAATCGACGAAGCTCTGAAGTGCAAAGAGACCGGCGAAGAAAAGACCATTGTATTCGGTCTCACCGGCACCGGGTACTTCGATCTCGTGGCTTACGAAAAATTCAACAATCACGAGATGACCGATTACATCCCCTCTGACGAAGAACTGGAACAGGGATTTGCAAAGCTGCCGAACGTTCCCGGACAGGAATAAAGCAAGCACATGAAAAGGAGACCGTCCAACCGGACGGTCTCCTTTTCATATTATGTTATTCGTCGTCCGGGTCATCCGAGACAAAGTTGGAGATGACCTCTCCGGGCTCCTCAATGATTTCATCATAGGCTTCCGGAATCTGTTCAAACAGCTCTTCCAGCTCAGCCGGCGCAGGATCCTCCTCCGGTACCGTTACCAGCACAGGCTCCTCCGTAACGGGTGTGATCGGCTGTTCCGGATAGATCGGCGCTGCCTTCGGCGTGCCGCCGGGCTTTTGCGAATTGCGGCGGCGCTTCAGCAGCCAGAACAGAAGACCCGCCAGCAGCAGAAGTGCCAGGATGCCGAAGAGAATGTACAGCCAGCTGTGACCGGCGCCCTTCGTAACAGCAAACGTCACGTCGCGATCCGGGTTGTTAAACACGAGATAGCTGCCGTCTCTCGAGGTGGAGACCTTCTCCCAGGCACCGTCACGATAAGTGTAAACCGTATACTTCGCCGAATTCTCCGGCGCGTAGATGCGAACGTCAATAGCCTGATCCTCCTGAGAAGGCGTAACGTCATGCTCCACAGAAACCTGATAATTCATGACCAGGTCCTGACCCGCGGGAACCTCCGGCGGAGTGACGGGAGAATTCTCAACGTGGACAGACGCGGCGGGATCAAACACGCCCTGCACCAAAACAACCGGCGTCTGGCTGTCATCACTGACCAGATCGCCCTCGACAACGGAGGCACTGGCAGAGTAAATCGCCTTAATCTCCATGTCAAAGGTCAGGTTGTTGTAGTCCATATCCGGCCATCTGCCGTAGTTACCCTCCAGCGGCGGGCACTCGGGAATTTCGCTCTCGTCAATGGAACCGCCGTAGCCGAAGGTGATGGTCTTGACCACTTCGCCGTTCGCCGTGAAGGTTGCCGTGAAGCTGCTGAATTCAGAGGGCACGCTCTCGCGCGTCATGAAATCATCATAGGTCACAGCCTCTGCGCTTCCGGCATAGCTGATGCCGTCGATACCGGCCATGGTGTCGTGAACAAAGACGTTTCCGACGGAAGTGCCTTCACCGTCGAGCTCGCCGGCAATCGTACCCTCGCAGTTATCGCGCGCGTCCACGTTTACCAACGTGGAGCAGCCGGAAATGTTCTTGCCGTAGCCGGCGATACCGCCGACCCAGTTGTTGCCGGTTGCTTCGCACTTTGCCCAGCTGCCGCGCACAGCACCCTTGCTGAGACCAACCACACCGCCGACGTAGTCGCCGCCGGAGCTTTCCACTCTGCCGTAGCCCTCACAGCCGGTGATCACACCAAGATCGCTCTCGCCGCAGATACCGCCCGCACAGTCACGGCGCGTGATGGCAGTGCCATAGTTGCGGCTGTCAGACAGCACGCACTTGGTAAAGTACTTGCTGGTCAGGCTGGCATCCTGCAGTACATTGGAATCATTCTCGGGCGAGAAATCATATTCAATCGCCATCGAGCCTGCAATACCGCCGGTATTCATATCACCCTGCGCGGTACCATAGTTTTCGCAATTAAAGACCTTGCCGTTGGTCGTGTTGTCGGCGTCCGACTCGGACACATCTTCGATCACATTATCTGCATCGGGGTTCAACGCAAGCTGAAGGATATCCACCAGATCCACCATAACCACGTTGAACTGGTCGTTTACCGCCTGCATATCGCCGATGATCTGCATGCTGTGACCGGCAGACTGCGTAGCCAGCTGACTCAGACCGTTGGAAACGCCGCCGAGATCGTTGAACAGATTCTCCATCGCAGTGCGGAAATCGCTGTCCACGCTCTGAAGCGCAAGCGGTTCATTGCCCGAGAGATAGCTGCCGACCTGATCCAAATAGCTCATGCCGGTGGAGAGATGGCCGGTTGCACTGCGCATCGTATTGAACGCAGTCTTGAACGCGGCGCTCATGTTGTCCAGACGGGTGTTGCCGTCGGTATCTTCCGTAAGATAATAGAGATTGATGATGCGGGTCATGGTGGAGATATCGCCGGAGAGCAGACCTGCCGCACTGGACGCGTCGCCCACACCGCGCATCAGCGCATCCCGAATGGATTCAAATGTAGTGAGAGAATCCGGATCGTAATTATATCCGTATTTATTGGACATCTCCAGCCAGTTATCCGGGCGCTCGGAGATCAGGTCATAGCTGCCGGTGCCATAGGAATTGTCAGCAGCCTTCATCAGCCATCCGAGATAGGCCATGGAGGCGTTGAGTCGTTCGGTCGTAACCGACAGATCGCCGGCGGAGGACTTGAAGGACGACTTGTCGGAATCCGTCATCTCGTCAATTGCATCCAGAGAATCAAAGGCGTCGTTGAAATAGCGCGTTGCCATGTCCAGAGCCACACTGCCCTGGCTGAACTCCGTGATAGCGGGAGACACCATCTTTTCGGCCGTATTCACGCGAACCATCAGCTCATTGATCGTGCCGGTGGTGTCATCCACAAAATTGGTCGTCTGCTCGGCCACATAGCGAGCATGCTGCGTTGCACTGGAAGCGCTGTTTGCAATGGCGCCGATCGTAGCGCTGATACTCGTCGCAGCGTTGCCGGTGTGCCCGAGAAGCACGTCCACGAGATCGTGCAGACGATTGAGATCCGCCTCGATCTTCGCGGCGCTGCCTGCGCCCATGTCAATGGTGATAAAAGGCTCCATCTGGCCGGCAATACCGCCGATGTCCTTGCGTCCGGCGACGCTGCCCCAGTTGGTGCTGCCGGAAACCAACCCGCTCTGACGGCCGACCACACCACCGACATTAACGCCGATGTGCTCATATCCGACTTCGCCCCAGTTGGTGCAGCCAATGATCACGCCGGAGGAGAAGCCGGCAATACCGCCGACGTCGGTGGCAGTGTGCACTTCGCCCTCTTCATCCGTAATATCGTCCAGCGTTGTTTCGGCCGCGAGCGTGGAATAGCTCTCATTTGCAGTCAGGTTCACGCCCGCAGTATTGGAGCAGTAAGAAATCGTGCCAAGGTTTTGACCAACCGTGCCGCCGACGTAATGATCACCCGCGGTATAGCCCTCGGTCTTGCAGTTATAAATCATGCCGGTGGGTTCGTTCGTGCCGGCAATGCCGCCGACATTATACGAGCCGCTGATCGTACCGGAGAAGTTGCAGCCGCTGATCGTGCCCATATTCGTGCCGACAATCGCGCCGATCTCGCTCATCGTACCGGCAGCGTCAATGTTGCCGGTCACAGTCAAATCCTTGACTGTAGCGCCCTCCTGCACATAGCGGAAGAGACCCATATGAGAGGCGTCGCCCTCGAGAGAAAGGCCGCTGATCGTGTGGCCCTGTCCGTCAAACACGCCGCCAAAGGTCGGCACCGGCGCGAACACAACGCCGTCCAAATCCAAGTCGGTCTCAAGAATGACGACCTTGTCTCTGGAATAGGCATCGAGCTTGCAGCTGTCGCTGAGCTTCTGGAGATCTTCCACCGAGGTGATGCGGATGGTATTCTCATCCGCAATGGTGGAACCTGCTCCGCAAAG
>JBGUHV010000250.1:0-7296 GCA_045112425.1 Oscillospiraceae bacterium | reverse complement strand
GTCCACATTGGCCGCCTTGAATTTGCGGCTGTTGTGATTCACGGACCCTTTACCCACCATAGCGCTGATGGTTCTTTGCATTTGTATTTTCTCCTATCAAGTTTACATAACATTTTAATCTTTCCTTCCTTTCGCCGCGCAGCGGCAGGTTCTGTTACTCTTGTCAAGAGTAACGCAAAAGCACTTTTGACACTGCGCATCAAAAGCGCTTTGCGCCCTGCGGGGCTGCGGCTGTGATAAGCCCACGCACGTGTCGATCCGTGTCGATGGTGACGGTGTTTCACCGACCGGGAAAACACCGTCACGACCGTCACACATCGTCACACTATGCTTCAAGCATGAGTGTGATTTGCCGCCCATCGTGTGTCCGTTTGTTCCAGTACCGAACACCATGCTCATGCAGAAGCCTGCCCGCATTGATATTCAGCTTCGTAGACAGGGCGTTTGGCTTCAGCTCAGTGTGAATCACCTCCGCCAGCTCCGTGGGTGTGCCAACCCATTTTGGCTGCTCCCTGCTGACGACAGCGGCAACAGCATCCAGAACCGGATCGGGAGGCTCCTTCCAGAGCTCCGTTTCCGTGTGATCCAGCTCCCATGACAGGCGCTCTTCGTCACGTACCAGATACAGCTTCTGATCCTGCTGATCCCTGCCGGAGACTTCCAATACTGCGAGGTTGGAGGTGCGCTTCTCCTTATAGAGAACAAACGAACCATCCACCGCGCCGGTGAGTCCGTGTGTGCCGGAGATCATATCGAACTTTTCTCCGGCTTCCAGCTTCCGGGTGTGATGCACCAGAAGCAGGCACACGGAGTTCGGATCGGGAATCATCTGCATCAGCTTCGTAATGATTGCGTAGTCATTGGCGTAGCTGTAGGTTCCATCGCCGCCTTCCCGTACCCGCTGCAGCGTATCCACGATGATCAGCCGCGTATCCGGATGCTCCCGAAGGAAGTTTCGGGTCTGGTTCTCCAGATGGGAATCGAGCGTCCCTGACTCCACCGCGAACCACAGGTTCGGCGAGGCTTCTACGCCAAACATGCGGTATAAGCGACTCGAAAGACGTTCTTTCGTGTCCTCCAGAGCCAGATACAGGACGGTGCCCTGCCGCACCGGAAACTCCCATAAAGGGAGCCCGGTACTGACGTGGTAGGCAAGCTGCTCCATGAGGAAGCTCTTTCCAACCTTTGGCGCACCTGCGAAAATGTACGTGCCCGGGTAAATCAGCCCCTCCACAAGTGGAAGCTTGCCGGGATAAACGGTATCGTACAGATCCTGCATGGTGAAGGTCCGAAAGTGATCCGGATCATTCGCGCGATTCATTGCCTGAATCTGACGAGCAAGCTCTATTAAATTTTTCTTGCCTTCCGGAGGAGGCTGCGTTATACTGGCTACAGCAAACATTTCGGATGACTGTCCCGCCTCTGTTGCAGCAGAGGATACCGGGGCGGTCATTTCTTTTTCTGCGATCATGGAATCTCACCTCCTGTATTCCGATCAATCCAGATCTGCAGCTTGTCCCACGGCACAAGGAGACGCTTGCCAATCTGAAGCGTGGGAAAGTCCTCCTGATGCATAAGGTTATATGCCCCAGCACGGGAGATTCCCAGAACTTCGGCCAACTGTGTTGCGTTCAGCACAGCCGGTCTTTCGTTGTTCAGTCCATTCATAAAATCACATCCTTTCAAAAAAACCATGAATAGGACTTGACAAGGTAGACCTAATGTAGTAATATATTAGCGTAGAGTCTACCTCTGAATGTAGTATACTACATGGCACTCCATCTGTCAAGATAGAACTGGAGGAAATTATATGGATAGCAAAGTCTACACCGAGCTCGCGTGTACAGCCGCTTTTATAGACGGCAAAACTGAATATTGTGAAGTCCGTTCTGCGTCCACTGATCCGCAGCGGGACTACACCTGCTATTGGCATTCAGAAAATCCGATCGGGACGGCAATTGCCAACTTCCTTTATGCTGATCTTTCCCTTCTGGAGCAGCACATGAAGCAATACGGGGAAGATCCCTCTGTCGGTCTTGACGTAGGGAGATATTGGCTTAGAGAAAGCGCTCTGTTTGCGCCGCTCGCCGCAGCGTTGGTGGGGAAGAAGCTTACGGATGTTGATTTTCAAGCGATCCTTGACGAGTTCCTACAGCTTCAGACGGTGCTGAAAGCAGTTGCTTCTGATTGCCTGGACACCGAGCAAACCGAAGGGATGACAGAGCGGTATCTGATGCAGCGGGGATGCTTCCCGATTCTGGAGTACGGGAAACTGTACCTGGAACCCGGCGTAAAGGTCAAGGGTGCGATTCCGTTTCCGTATGATGATCTGGCGAACTTCGTGCCGACACAGGAGACGCCGGAGACCTTTGCAGCGGAAACGCTCCACACGGAGTCGGCGCAGGATCTGGCATACTTCCTGCTCAGCCGGTGCCTGCAGGCGAATGTCCGCTTCCGCAAGTGCAAATACTGCGGGCGATTTTTCCCCATCACCGGTCGCTCGACAGCGGAATATTGCAATCGTCTGATCGATGGCTCAACGAAGACCTGCAAAGAGTTGGGTTATACCAAGATCTACGAAAAGACGCTGTTCGAAAACCCGGCGAACAAGGAATACAAGCGGGCGTATAAGACGCGCAATGCCCGTATCCGCCGCGGGCTCATGACTCGCGATGAGTTTAACGCATGGGCGGAGGAAGCACGGCAGAGGCGCGATGAATGTCTTGACGGGAAAATTACACTGGAAGAGCTGATCGCATGGCTCGATCAAGACAAACGAAGAACGTGAACAAGTGGGCAACCACATAATAATTGATGAAACTGAAAGAAAGAGAGGACAACGTGTCAATGAAAAACACTCGCGGCGCCTCCGGCGGCGGATCGATTCGCAAGCGATCCGATGGGCGCTGGGAGGGACGATATACCACCGGATTTGATCCCAAGACGGGCAAACAAATACAGAAATCGGTTTATGGGAAGACGCAGAAAGAGGTTCGGCAGAAGCTCTCAAAGATCACCTCAGAGATCGACGAAGGCACCTATATGGAGCCGTCTAAAGAGACCCTGTCCAACTGGCTGGATGTCTGGCTGAAAACCTATGTCGCACATTCGGTCAAACCCTATACGGTAGATTCCTATACCAGAATCTGTGAGCGGCATATCAAGCCGACGCTGGGAAGAATCAAACTGTCAAAGTTGGCAGCACTGGAGATCCAACAATTCTATAATGCAATGCTGGAGGAAAAAGGACTCTCAGCAAAAACCATCAAAAACATCCACGGTGTACTGCACCGGGCGCTAGAGCAGGCGGTCAAGCTGGGAATGATTCGATCCAATCCTTCTGATCTCTGTGATCTTCCAAAGGTGACGAAAAAAGAAATTCAGCCGCTGGAGGATAATGACATCGCACGGTTTATGGAGGCCATCCAGAAGCACAAATACGGGCTCTTGTATCAAGTTACACTCTTCACCGGAATGCGGCAGGGCGAGGTGCTGGGACTCACGTGGGACTGCGTGGATTTCGATACCAACAGCATTTATGTGAAGCAGCAGCTGCAAAAAACGCAGAAGGTCGGCGGGGTCTACACACTGGTGCCGACCAAGAACGGGCTTGGCCGAATCGTTGTGGTTGCTCCGACAGTCATGGAACTCCTGAAAACGCAAAAATCCCGCCAGCTGCAGTTTCAGCAGCAGGCGGGACCAGCATGGGATAATCCATGGAATCTCGTATTCACGAATCAACTTGGGGGGCATCTGTGCCATTGCACGGTATACAAGCACTTCAAGAAAGTGGTGCGCGATCTGGGATTGGATGAGGAACGCTTCCATGATCTTCGCCACAGCTATGCGTTAATATCCATTGAGAGCGGCGACGACATCAAAACCGTGCAGAGCAATCTTGGTCATGCCACTTCGAGCTTCACACTGGATGTTTACGGTCACATTTCCCAGAAGATGAAGCAGCAGTCGGCGGATCGCATGGAGCAATTCATCCGGGGGATCCACGAAAAACAGTCTCAGAAAGACAATTCCATAGCATCGTAGCGAGGGTCAATACCTCTATACTGTCAAAATCTCCTAAGGGTCAAAAAAGGGTCAAAACAAAGAAAAGCCCTTGAACCTGTTGAGATTCAAGGACTATCTTGGCGGAGAAGGAGGGATTTGAACCCTCGCGCCGCTTATCACAGCCTACTCCCTTAGCAGGGGAGCCCCTTCGGCCTCTTGGGTACTTCTCCATACCGGATTTCCGATGCCAAAGTATCTTATCACATCCCCGGCGCATTGTCAATCCTTTTTCGTGCAAATATCGCGCACGACGGCAATCGCCGCGTCGATCTCCCGCGGCGAGAGAAACGGGGAGAGGCTCAGACGCACCGTGCCGGTCTCGAGCGTGCCGCCGCTCTCGTGGGCCAGCGGCGCGCAGTGCAGACCGCCCCGTACGGCGACGCCGCGCCCTGCGAGTTTAGACGCGAGCGCTTCACAGTCCATCGAGCGGCTGCGCAGACTGAGTACGCCGCACTGGCTCTGCGCCTCGGGGTCATAGAACAGCTCCAGATCGTCGATCCGCCGCAGCCCGGCTACCAGCTGGCGCAGGCGCTCGAGCTCGATGGATTCGATCCGCGCGCGCCGCGGCGTCACATATTCCAGCCCTGCCGCGAGCCCCGCAATGCCGGGCACGTTGTGCGTGCCGGCCTCATGCCGATCCGGCAGCGCCTCCGGCATGGCCTGCTCCCGGCTGGCAGAGCCCGTGCCGCCGGAAAGCAGCGGCGCGCCGTCCTTGCCGCAGAGCAGCAGACCTGTGCCCTGCGGCCCGAGCAGCCCCTTGTGGCCGGGCATGGCGACGAAGGCCGCCCCGAGCTGCCGGAAGTCCACGTCCAGCACGCCTGCCGACTGCGCCGCATCCACAATCAGCGGCACGCCCGCCTCCCGGCAGAGCGCCGCGATCTCCTCAATCGGCAGCACGAAGCCGAACACGTTGGAAACGTGCGTGCAGACCGCCGCCTTCGCCCCCGGCAATGCTTTGCGAAAGGCGTCCGGCACCGAATCGGGGTCAAACAGACGCCCGCGTGCGACGCGCACCTTTGCGTTCAGCGCGTGCAGCGGCCGCGTCACGGCGTTGTGCTCCCAGCCGGAGATCACCACCGCGTCGCCCGGCTTCACCAGAGAGCGGATCGCAATGTTCAGCGCGTGCGTGGCGTTCATTGTGAACACCACGCGGCTTGCGTCCTCCATGTGAAAAAGCGCGGCGGCCTCCTGCCGGCAGCGAAACACGGTCTCCGCCGCCGCCATGGCGAGCCGATGCCCGCCGCGCCCCGGGCTCGTCATGTGCTGCATGGCGCCGAGCATAGCCTGCCGCACGGCGGGCGGCTTTAAGAAGCTCGTGGCGGCGCTGTCGAGATAGATCATGGCCGCACCTCCTGCCAGCCGCCGTCCTCGCGCGAGAGAAAGACCTTCCCGTGCTCCATGCCCCGCTGCTCCAAAAGCGTCAGCGCGCCGCTCAGGCGGTTTGCGCGCAGCCGCACGCAGTAGGTGCAGCCCCGATCCGTGAGCCCCTGCGGCGCCTTGCGCACCGTGGCGGTCACGCCTGCGCGCTCCAGAGCGTGCGCCGCGCGCTGCGCAAAGGTCAGCGACCGAAACAATATCAGACAATCCTGCCGCATCCAATCATCCCTCCAAAGCATCTTCGTGCTGCATCCTATGCCTGGCGCGAATTTCGGGTGCTTGAATTCCTGCAAAATTGGTGGTATATTAGACGCAATCAGAAAAATAACAAGGAGGGATGACCATGGTCATTTCCACCAAGGGAAGATATGCCCTGCGAATGATGCTCGATCTCGCGCAGCACGGGGAGGAAGGCTTCGTCTCGCTCAAGCACGTCTCCGAGCGGCAGGAGGTCTCGCTGAAATATCTCGAGGCGATCACCGCCTCTCTAAACCGCGCCGGACTTGTCCGCAGCCAGCGCGGCAAGGAGGGGGGCTACCGGCTCAGCCGCCCGGCGGGGGAGATCACCGTCGCAGACGTGCTCCAGAGCGCCGAGGGCAGCCTCGCCGCCGTCTCCTGTCTCGAATCCGGCTGCGACCGCGCCGAGCATTGCCTCACGCTCCCGCTCTGGAAGCATCTCGATACGATCATGGACGATTACCTCTCCGGCGTCACGCTGCAGGATGTCCTCGATGGGAAAGCATAACCATACAAAGCAAAAACCGCCCTGTCTCGCACGAGACAGGGCGGTTTCATATGTTTCAAACTGCGTAGCTCTTGATTTTTTCAGAGACTTCGTCGGGATTGAGCGTCATGCTCACGGTGAAGTTCACGTTTTCCTTCTGGGAGAACGCGTCGAGCCAGCCGAGGAATTCCTCGATATCCTGCTCGGTCACACCGGGCATCATTTTCACGAAGTTGTCAATAAAGATATGGGTGATGTCGTAGTTGCCGGCGTGCAGACCGCTGAGCAGACCCTTGAAGAACTCCACCGTGCCGATGGAATAGTCGCTCGCGAAGACGAGGCGCGCCTGATAGGGAATATCAAAGGTGAGCTTCTTGTCCTTTTCGATGACGACGACGGCGCCGGATTCCTCCTGCAGCGCAGCGTTCACCATTTCGATGAGGCGCTTGGTCTTGCCGGAACCCTTCAGACCCATGACGAGTTGAACCATTTTGAATCACACTCCTATGTTCAATAGTGGGGAATGCGTGTGAACATCCCTCTGCAGATAGATTACCACGTTTTGCGCCGATGCGCAATGTAAAAACTTCCTGAATTTTTATTGCGCGCCGGGCTTGCCGAGGAGCTTGAACATGTTCTTCTTGTAAGCCTCCACGCCGGGCTGATCGAACGGGTTGACGCCGGACATGTAGCCCGAAATGCCGCAGGCCAGCTCGAAGAAGGTCACGAGCTCGGCAAAGCCGACCTCGTCGCGCCGCTCGACCTTGATCTCCAGGTTCGGCACGCCGCCGGAGATGTGCGCCTGCTTCACGGCCTCCTGCGCGAGACGGCTGATCTCGCTCAGCTTGCGTCCGGCCAGATAGTTCAGGCTGTCGGGGTCGCCCATGGAGAAGGGCACGGTGAACTCGTTGAGGGAGTTCTCGAACGTCACGACGGTCTCCATCAGGGTGCGCGGGCCGTCCTGAATGTACTGACCCATGGAGTGCAGATCGGCGTTGTATTCCACGCTCGCGGGATAGATGCCGATGCCGTTCTTGCCCTCGCTCTCGCCGTAGAGCTGCTTCCACCACTCGGCCATGTACCGGAAGGTGGGCTCGTAGCAGGCGAGAATCTCGATGCTCTTGCCGAGG
>JBGUHV010000249.1:0-9627 GCA_045112425.1 Oscillospiraceae bacterium | reverse complement strand
TGAAATAAAAGCCCGAACGGCTTTTATTTCACAACACAAGCAAATGCTTGTGTTGCTCATCGGACGATGAGATGATGATCAAATTATAACAGGAGATTCTCCCATGCGGAAGAAACTATTGCTGGCAGTGCTGATCGTCAGCGGCATTGCCATTCTCGCCAGCGCCGGGATTCTGTTCCATTACTGGATGCAGGATCGCAGCGACGCGCGCGTGCGCGAGGAGGTTTCCGCCCTGCGCCCGGACGAGAACACCGAGCCGGACGCGGCCTTCGCGGATCTGCTCGCGGCCAATCCCGAGACCATCGGCTGGCTGCAGATCGACGGCACGTCGGTCGACGGCGTCGTCATGTACGCGCCTTATGAAGAAGACAAATACCTTCATTTAGATTTTTACGGGAACTACTCCGTGCGCGGAACGTATTATCTGGAGGAGCAGTGCGACGTGCGCACCTCGGATAATCTCATCATCTACGGCCACCACATGAAGGACGGCACGATGTTCGGCGCGCTCGCGGCGTTCCAGGATCCGGAGTACGCCTTCGCGCACCCCACGATCCATTTCCACACGCTCTATGCCGATCATGTCTATGAGATTGTCGCCGCGATCAACACGCGCGTGCTCGAGGATTATGAAACCGGCTTTAAGTATTATCAATACACCGGAAGCGGCGACACGGAGCGCTTTCAGGAATATCAGACCTTCATCGAAAACAACCGGCTCTATGACACCGGCGTCACGCTCCAGCCCGGCGACCGGCTCATCACCCTCTCCACCTGCGCCTACCACACCGCAAACGGGCGGTTCATTCTGGTAGGAAGGCAGATCAGCTGACTGAAAGTGGAGTGTGAAGGGTGGAGTTTGGAGTTTCAAAGCAGTGCGCTTCGCGCAATTCAAATTCGTCGGCGCAAGCCGACACATTCACTCCACACTCAAAACTCCACACTCTCTTCCCATCCCCACAACAAGGAGGTAACTCTATGTCCGTTCCCACTCCTCATATTTCCGCCAAGCTCGGTGAGATCGCCAAGACCGTGCTCATGCCGGGCGATCCGCTGCGCAGCAAATTCATTGCCGAGACCTTTCTGACCGATCCCGTGCTGGTGAACAACGTGCGCGGCGTTCAGGGCTATACCGGAACGTGGAAGGGCGTGCCGGTGACGGTCATGGCCTCCGGCATGGGCTTCCCGTCCATCGGCATCTACAGCTGGGAGCTTTACAACTTCTACGACGTCGACAACATCATCCGCGTCGGCAGCGCCGGCGGTCTTTGCGACGATCTGCAGCTGATGGACGTCGTCGCCGGTGCGGGCGCCTGCACCGATTCCAACTTCGCGCACCAGTTCGGCCTGAACGGCACCTTCGCGCCGATTGCCGACTTCGATCTGCTCTCCGCCGCCGTCGAGGCCGCCGCCGAGCAGGGCGTGAAGCTCCACGTCGGCAACGTGCTCTCCGCCGATAATTTCTACAGCGACGGCAGCGACAGCCCGGATCTCTGGAAAAAGATGGGCGTCCTCGCCACGGAGATGGAGGCCGCCGGTCTCTATATGAACGCCGCCCGCGCCGGCAAGCGCGCGCTGGGTCTGTTCACGATCTCCGACCATCTCTACCGCCCCGAGCAGCTCACCAGCGAGGAGCGCCAGAATTCCTTCCGCCAGATGATCACCATCGCGCTCGATACCGCGGTGAAGATGGCGGACAAATAAAGTTACAGAACCGAAACAAACGATTGACAAACTGTCATTTTTGCCGTAAGATGTACCCTGCGAGGTGAATTATCATGACTAAACTTCAGAGAACTCCCGCCTTCCGTCTGCTGGCGCTGCTGCTGGCAGTCGTGATGCTCGGAGGACTGTTCGTCATCGGCGCGCAGGCCGCGAACATGTCGAACGTCAAGCAGTACAAGCACTACGTCTGCATCGGCGACAGCATCGCCGCCGGCTACGGCTCCTATGCCCGCAACGTGCGCGGCTTTGAGATCGTGCCCGCCGCCTATCACAGCCACGTCGCCAACGCCACCGGCGCCTCGGTTGCGTCTCTGGCGCACACCGGCATGCGCACCGTCGAGGTTCGCTGGCTGCTGGACGACGCCTATTCCGCGAGCCAGGAGGCCATTGACCTCCGCGCCATGTATTTCAACGGTCTCCACGACGTCCTCAACTGGATGGAGATGACCAAGAAAAACCCCAACGACCCGCTTCTGGCGCGCTATGCCGATGAGAACAGCGAGTACTACATCCGCCCCAACACGCGCGCGACCCTCGCGCCCTACTGCAAGGACGGCGCCTTCGGCTTTAAGTACTACTTCCGCCAGAACATCATCAACGCCGATCTCTGCACCGTGGCCCTCGGTCTGAACGACATTTTCCTCTATGCCATGAAGCAGACCGCCGCCGAGCTCGACAATCCCGGCATGAACATCGTCACCGAGGTTGCGGAGTTCCTGCGCTATATGAACATCGGCCAGACCGCCTTCCGGAACAACTGGGCGCCGCTGATCAACGCGATCAAGAGCTACAACCCGAACATCGAGATCGTCGTCGTCGGCATGTACAATCCCTTCTCCAAGGTCAAGGCCTTCTCCTCCGCGGAGCTCGTGCCCATCGGCAAGGCAGCGGACGTGATGGTCAACGCCCTCAACAGCTACATGAAGTCTCAGGCCGCCACGCTCGGCTACAAGTATGCCGACGTGACGCAGACCCCGATTGACGACACCGTGCCCTTCGCCGATCCCACCTTCTTCGATGAGATCGTCAAGGACTGCCATCCGACCGCGGAAGGTCACAAATACATCGCCGAGCAGATCATCGCTCAGCTGCCCACGCGCGGCCAGAGCGACACCGTGCCGGTCGGCTCCGATCTCCCGTTCTACGACGTGCGCACCAGCGACTGGTTCTATAACGATGTGGCCTACTGCTACCGCGCCGGACTCATGACCGGCATGTCGCCCACGCTCTTCGGCCCGAACGACACCACGACGCGCGCGCAGTTCGTCACGGTGCTCTACCGCATGGCCAATTCGCCGGACGTCAGCTCCATCTCGAACAAGTTCAGCGACGTGGAGCGCGGCTCCTGGTATGAAAACGCCGTCAAATGGGCGCAGAGCTGGGGCGTCGTCAACGGCACCTCGGCCACGACCTTCTCGCCGAACGACCGCATCACGCGCGAGCAGATGGTCACGATGCTCTATCGCTATGCCGGCGCAAACGTCTCCGGCGGCTCGCTGAATTTCACCGACGCCTATCGGATCAGCGGCTATGCCAGACCCGCAGTCGTCTGGGCCGTGCAGAACAACATCGTCGGCGGCATGGGCGACGGTACCTTCAACCCGCAGGGCTACGCCACGCGCGCCCAGCTCGCGAAGGTGCTGCATATGTATCTCACAATGTAAACAAGGAAACAAAAAAGAGCCGCGCTGCGGCTCTTTTTTTGTTTCAGTGTGGAGTGTGGAGTGTGGAGTATAAAAAGGAGCGCTTCGCGCGATTCATATTCGGGCGATTCGTGAATCGCCCCTACGAAAGACCGGAAACGCGATCTTCTCTTGTAGGGGTCATTCACGAATGACCCGCAATCAAATATCGTCGGCGTCAGCCGACACCTCTTTAAACTCCACACTCAACCCTCCACACTCCACACTCCAAACTCATTCCAGCTTCTCCCGCACCAGATCCCAGAGCTCGAGGATGCGGAAGCGAATCTCATATTCTCCGTCCTCGCGCGTGATGAGCGCTCGATCCTGCCGCGAGAGCGTCTCGGCGGCCTCGCCGGAGAGCGCCTCCGCGGTGCACAGCGGCGGAAACACGACGCACCACCAGTTTTTCCCCTCGCCCGCGCCGAGCGTGATGCGCAGGGATTCATATTCCCCCGCCGGCAGGGCAAAGGCGCCGTAATCCCGCGTCGGATAGTGCTCCGTGCCGAAGTCGAAGCGAACGGGCTCCTTCGTCGCGCCCTCGGCGGCGCGCAGGATCAGCGGCCGGGCACGCAGAATGATCTCCCGCGCCTCGGCGGCGCTCCGGGCGTGCTGCAGCTTCGGCGCGAGACAGTCGAGCACCGCGTCGCGCACGGCGAGCTTTTCCGCCTGATCCGCCGCGCTGTCTGACGCCGCGATCACATGCAGCCGCACGAGCCGACCGGCCAGCCGCGCCTGCGTGCCCTGCGCCCAGAGCCCCGTGAGCAGCGCCGCGCACAGCGAGAGCATCAGCGCCAGCTCCCAGACATGTAATTTCCCGTTTTCCAAGTGCATCATCCTTTCCGAAGAGAGGATAGCCGGAAACGCCGTTATTCATACCCGCCCTGTGTGATTTCCTCACTGAAAACGACGGTGCGCTTTGGTATAGTATGACCATCAATACTGTATCAGGAGGAATCCGTCATGGCAGAAGAAAAGAAAGTCGCCATCAAGTTCCAGCGTCTGGGAGACAAGCCGCTGAAGGAATATGTCGAAGCCGTCGCCGATCCCGCGGGCAAGCCCGAAAACGGCAGCGCCGCCGCGCTCGTCGCCGCGCTGGCCGCGAGCCTCGGCTCGCTGGCCGCCGCCTCCGCCGAGGAGGGCAAGATCGAGCCGCTGGTTCTGCAGGAGCTGCCCGAGATGAGCAAGTACATGCTCAAGCAGGTCGAGGAGATGGTCAAATCCCGCGCTCCGCTCATGAAGCGCCTGGCCGAGGGCAGCTCGCCCGAGGAGCTCGAGAGCGCCGCCCGCGTCGCCTGCGGCATCCCGAACGAGATGGTCTATATGATGTGCCATCTGGCCGAGCTTCTGGAGCCCGTGGCGGAGCACTGCTCCGACGCGATGGTCTATAACGTGCTCGGCGCGGTGCATCTGGCGCAGGGCGTCATCGCTGCGATGCGCGGCGAGATCAAGGCCGTGAGCAAGCATATGATGGAGTTCACCTTCCGCTATACCGTCAACCGCGAGGCGGAGCTGAACGTGCAGGAGCATCAGGAGCTGTTCGACCGGCTGATTGAGAAGCTGAATTCCCGTTTGGGATAAAATAGCCTCGCAGAGTTTTGCGGCTCGCAAGCCGCAAAAGAGAATCAAATCTATTTTGCCGCCCACACTTTGTTTGGGCGTGCAAAATTCCACTCACGGAAATACCCCCGCTCATATTCCAAGTCGCACTTGGAAACGAGCGGGGGTATTGCAGTGCAGCCCCTCCGATGAAAAGCCCAGCGAAGCGGGTTTTCATCGGGTTATTTTCTGATCTTGCCCTTCTCCTCAATCAGCGGCAGATACTCGATATACGGCGTGTCGTTCGCGCACTGGAAGGGGGCGTCGGCGGCGAATTTTGCCACGGCCTGCGCGCTCTTTTCGGGCTGGCGCAGGGTGCCCGCGCCGTTGACGCAGCCGCCGGGGCAGGCCATGCCCTCGAGCAGGTAGCCGTCGTATTTTCCGGCCTTTGCCATCATGAGCAGCTTCCGGCACTCGGCGAGACCCGCGGCGGAGGCGATCTTCACCTCGCGGTCGGGGTCGATCTGGTGGATCGCGTTCACGACGGCCTTGGCCACGCCGCCGGCCACGGCGAAGTTTCTCGCGTCGGCGCCGCCCTCGCCCAGCGGCAGCTCCTCGCCCGAGAACACGTCCTCAATGCCCTTGGCCTCCATCATGCCGAGCACTTCCTCAAACGTGAGCACGAAGTCCACGTCGCTGCGCACGGACTTGCGGCGCGCCTCGAGCTTCTTGGCGTCGCACGGGCCGACGAACACGACCTTGCAGCCGGGGTACTTCTGCTTGATCATGCGCGCGGTGAGCACCATCGGCGTGAAGGCGACGGAGATGTTCTCCGCAAACTGCGGGAAGAGCTTCTTGACCATGTCGCTCCAGCTCGGGCAGCAGGACGTGACCATGAACTTGTGCTTCGAGGGCACCTCCTCCAGGAAGTCGGCGGCCTCCTCGATCACGCACAGATCCGCGCCGATGGCGACCTCGTGCACCTTCGCAAAGCCGAGCTTCTGAAACGCGCTCTGCATCTTCTCAGGCACGCCGTTGGGCCCGAACTGACCCACGAAGGCCGGCGCGAGCGCCACATGCACCTCGTCGCCGTTGTTGATGGCCTGAATCGTCTGGAAGATCTGGCTCTTGTCCGAGATTGCGCCGAAGGGGCAGGCGACCATGCACTGGCCGCAGGAGGTGCACTTCTCATAGTCGATCTCCGCGCGGCCCATCTCGTCGGACTTCAGGCAGTCCATGCCGCAGGCCTTGCGGCAGGGGCGCTCCTGCTTGACAATCGCGTGGAAGGGGCAGGCCTGCATGCACTTGCCGCAGCGGATGCACTTTTCCGCGTCGATGTGCGCGCGGCCGTTTTCGCGGTAGATCGCGCCCTTCGGGCAGACCTCCATGCACGGGTGCTCCAGGCAGCCCTGGCAGCCGTCCGTGATGCGCACGACGTTGTCCGGGCATTTATTGCAGGCGAATTTAATCACGTTGATGAGCGGCTTTTCGTAGTAGCTCTCGGGGGAGAGCGCCGCCTCGATCCCGTCGGACACCTTGGCGTAGTCCGCGAGCCGCTGCACGGGCAGACCCATCGCGAGGCGGAGCCGCTCGCCGATCACGGCGCGCTCGAGGAAGATACTGTCGCGGTAGGAGCTGATCTCTCCGGGGATGAGCTCAAACGGCAGCCGCTCCAGCTTGTCGGCATAGTCGCCGCCCTCATAGGCGAGGCGGGCGATGGCAGCGAACACCTGCTGGCGGATGCGGGTTTTTCCGGTCTCGAGTCCTTTCATGTTGTGTCTCCTTTTCTCTTTCGTGGCTTACACTTCAATATAACATTTTGCCACGGTTCTGACAATCAATTTTGATTGAAAGAATGAAAAGGCATCCTTTCGAGGAGAAAATAACGACACATTGTCAAATTTTTTACGAGTTTTGTGACGAACGCACAGACAAATCCCGAGGTTATTGCTATGATATGATCAAGAAAACTACATGGAGGGAATCTCATGGAAGAGACCAAGACCAAAGCCAAAATTCTTGCTGTGGCAGGCAAGGGCGGCGTGGGCAAGACCAGCCTGTGCAGCGCCATCGTCCGCCATCTGGTTGCCGCGCATCCCGGCAAGCGCATCCTCGCCATCGACGCCGATCCCGCGATCGGTCTTTCGACCGCGTTGGGCATCCAGGTCGACCACACGCTCGACGATATCCGCAACGCCGTCATCGAGACGAGCGAGCGCGGCGAGTACCGTCAGGCCATCGAGATCCTCAACGAGGCGCGTTTCCGCATTTTCGACACGATGGTCGAGTGCGAGGGCTTTTCCTTCCTCGCCATCGGCCGCCCGGAGGCTGCCGGCTGCTACTGCTCCGTCAACTCCTATCTGAAGGAAGTCATCAGCATGCTCGCCGGCGACTTTGACTACGTCGTCATCGACTGCGAGGCCGGCATCGAGCAGATCTCCCGCCGCGTGCTCGACGAGGTCACCCACCTCCTGCTCATCACCGACCAGAGCGCCAAGGGCGTGAACGTCTGCCGCGAGATCAAGGAAGTGGCGGACGAGCTCATCAAGTATGAGCGCATCGGCATCATCTGCAACCGCGTCGTCGATCCGAGCATGAACGAGCTCATCAAGCTCGAGGGCGTTGAGAATCTCGCCTTCATCCCCACCGATCCGGCGCATGCCGCCAACGACATTCAGGGCAAGAGCGTGTTCGAGCTGCCCGAGGATTCCAGCATCATGGTCGGCGTCAAAGAGGCGCTCACCGCCATCGACATGATTTAAGGAGGATCATCATGGATCTGTTTAATGCTTTCATCAACGAGACCAATGAGCAGCTCGGTGCCCCGCGCCAGAAGTGGGCCTACAGCGCGCGCGACGCGTGGAAGGATCTCGGCCAGACCGAGCTCGTCCTCATGAAGGACGCGGCCTATGAGCTGGGCGGCAGCGGCAGAAGCGCCGTCAACTTCACCTGCGTGACCGACGACACGTCTCTCGTCTCCGGAGACGAGATTCTCCTCTACGGCCCCGATCTCAAGGACATCAAGAGCGATTCCACCTTCGCCCGCATCGTCTTCCTCGGCGTCAAGGAGATCTCCAAGGACGAGCAGGAGGCCTTCAATACCATCCAGAACATGGAGTTCGTGAAGTATCACGTCTTCCCCGAGGGCTACATGATGCGCGTCTCCCCCGAGAGCTATCGCGAGCAGGTTCGCGTGAGCAAGAAGGCCATCAAGAAGGGCATCAGCTTCAAGAGCGTCGGCGCGGACTACATCAAGCAGTACCACACCAACCCCAACATCACCTCTGTGAAGATCATCTTCATCACCGACCCCTCCGTGGATTACGCGTCGCTCACCGAGCGTGCCAAGAAGGTCAATGAGGTCACCAAGACCATGAACAAGATTCTGGAAGGTCTGCCCGAGGATCTCGACTGCGCATCCTGCAGCTTCAAGCCCGTCTGCGACGAGGTGGAAGGCCTGAAAGAGCTCCACTTCGGCAAGGAAGGCATGAAGAAGATGGGCCACAAGTAATCGCCCGGAACAAAGCTTCACCCGGAAGCGTCTTATTGGATGCTTCCGGGTTTTCTTTCTATTCATTTTATGCTATTCTTACCCCAGAGGTGATCTCAATGGCTGAAAAGAACGACCGCAAAAAACGGGCGACGGCGGCGGCTGTGGCGGCGATGACTGCCGGCAGCGTGGTCGTCGGCGGACTGTTTGCCGATCCCGACGATCTTCTGACAAACGACGCGCCCGCGCCGATCACCGCCACGCTGGACGCCTCCGGCGACGGCGGCGCCGATGACGACGATTCCGGCGCCGCGACCGATCAGGAGGAGCAGGCCGCGGAGGAGTCCGGCCTGCGCGACAAGCTCCGCGCGCGCATTCTCGCCCTGCCGCTCTGGGTGCGGCTCGTGTTCATCCTGCCGTTCTGGGCCGTGGGCTATGCCGTCACCGGCGTCGCCACGGCGCTCTGGGCGAGCATTCTCTCGCCGCTCATGGGGAGCATTCTCGGCTGGGTCGTCATGATCGCGGCCATGGTCGGCGCGTTCGGTCTCGCCGCCAAGGCGATCTTCCCCAATATGCCCTGGCGAAAGATTTTCAACAAGCGCAGCATCCTCGCCATCGTCATCCTCGGAGCGCTTCTGGGCGCGGCGGATCTCATCCTGCCCGCGTTCTGGACAGGCTATCTCCAGATCCGCTCCATCGTCCGCCTCGTCGGCACGCTCGGCATCGTCGGCGGCGTCACGACCGCGTTCGCCGTCCGGCGGCACAAAAAGCACATGGCAGAGCTCGCCGCCGCAGACCCCGAGCCCGAGGAGGCCGAGGAGATTTTGCGCCCGCTCACGCATGAGGACATCCTCGCCATGGCCGACAGCGTCAGCTGGCGGAAACGGTAACAGATCAAAACCGGAGCAGTCCAAAAGACTGCTCCGGTTTTTTGATTGGATTTCGGGTCGTCGAGGATGCCGACCCCTACGTGGGGAGTGTGGAGTATCAGACGTAATATTCGTCTTTTCCTGCCGCCCATTTGGAAGGGTTCTCGTCAATGTATTTCCACCGCACGCGATAATCGTCTTCGTTCCGAATGATGTGGTCGTGGTAACCTCGCTGCCAGAGCGGCTTTCCTGCGGCTTTGTTTGTCATCCGCTTCAATGTTGACACATATCTCGCCAGCACCGAGTTCGTAGGGGTGGGGGG
>JBGUHV010000248.1:0-11000 GCA_045112425.1 Oscillospiraceae bacterium | reverse complement strand
GCGGCCGTCGGCGGCGGCATCCCCTGGCTGGTGAATCTGGAGCGCGCGGCGCGTGTCGACAGGATTCACAAGCTCAGCGGCATCATGAACGGCACCACCAATTATATTATGGATGCGATGAACAAGAGCGACGTCGACTTTGCCGACGTGCTCAAAAAGGCGCAGGAGCTTGGCTACGCCGAGGCAGATCCCTCCGCCGACATTGACGGCTGGGATATTCAGCGCAAGCTCATCATCTCTACGGGCGTGGCTTTCGGCGTGTGCCTGCAGGAGGAAGACGTGCCGGTCTTCGGCATCCGGAACGTGTCGGCAGCCGACATTCGCCGTTTCCAGGCGAGAGGGCTGACCTGCAAGCTGATCGCGAGCGCGGAAAAGCTCGCCGACAGCGTGGCGGCCTACGTGGAGCCGAAGCTCCTCGGTGCGGACGCGCTGGAGGCCGCCGTGCCGGCGAACTTCAACCTCATCAGCTTCGAGAGCGAATATGCCGGCAAGGAGAGCTTCTTCGGTCAGGGCGCGGGCCGGTATCCGACGGCGTACAACGTCGTGCAGGATCTGGCGGACATCGCCGGGGGCGTTGACCGCTTCTACACCGATCAGTTCGTTCCCGCGGCGACCAACAACGCCGGCGCTCTGCATAAATATTATGTGCGCACGGAAGCGAAGCTCCCCGAGCTCGAGGCGCTCGCCGCCGAGGACTGGGACGGCGCCGTCGTGACGCTCCCGGTGAGCGTGGCGCAGATGCACGGCCTGCTGCAGAAGCTGCTCGAGCAGGATCCCCAGTCCTTCATCGCCGCCGCGTCCAATTGACTTGCGCAAGTCACCTTGCGCGGCAAAGCCCCGCAAGGATGACGGCGAAAGTCAATTCTCCTTTCCAAATCAAAGCAAAGCGCTTTGATTTGGGAAATATAGTGGTTGTTAATTCATTGAATATAAAGGAGTTTTCAAAATGAAGTCTTACAAGCTTGGTATTCTCGGCGCCAGCGGTGCAGTCGGTCAGGAAATGATGAAGATCCTCGCGGAGCGCAAGTTCCCCATCGAGGAGCTGCATCTGTTCGCGAGCGCGCGCTCTGCGGGCAAGGTCGTGTCCTTCCAGGGCAAGGACATCGTCGTCGAAGAGGCGAAGGACGACGCCTTCGCCGGTCTCGATATCGTCCTCGGCGCGGCTGAGAACGACATTGCCGAGCGCTTCGCCCCCGCGATTGTGAAGTCCGGCGCTGTGTTCGTCGATAACTCCTCCGCCTTCCGTCTCGATCCCAACGTGCCGCTGGTCGTGCCGGAGGTCAACCCCGAGGACGTGAAGAAGCACAACGGCATCATCTCCAACCCCAACTGCTCCACCGTCATCACCGTGACGGCGGTGAACGCCCTGCGCAAGCTGAGCGATATTAAGAGCATGGTCGTGAGCACCTATCAGGCCGTCTCCGGCGCGGGCGCCGCAGGCCCCGTGGAGCTGGAGAATGAGGTCAAGGCCATCGCCGCCGGCGAGAGCTACCAGCCCAAGGTCTTCTCCTATCAGATCGCCTACAACGTGATCCCCCAGATCGGCGGCGAGGAGATCAGCGGCTACACCTCCGAGGAGATGAAGCTGCAGAACGAGGGCCGGAAGATCATGCACCTGCCCGAGATGAACGTGAGCTGCACCTGCGTGCGCGTGCCCGTCGTGCGCAGCCACTCGATCTCCGCCCAGCTCGTGTTTGACCGCCCGATCTCCGTCGAGGAGGCGCGCGAGGCGATTGCCGCCGCCCCCGGCGTGAAGCTTGTCGACGATCTCGACGCGCTGCAGTATCCGATGCCGCTCGACACGCAGAATCAGGATCTCGTCTTCGTCGGCCGCATCCGCCCCGATCTCACGAACGAGAACGGTCTCTGCCTCTGGTGCTGCGGCGACCAGGTCCGCAAGGGCGCTGCGACGAACGCAATTCAGATTGCGGAACTTTTGATCGCTGAGTAAAAAAGCAAATCAAAAAAGCGCCCGGTTTTCCGGGCTCTTTTTTTCGTTTTGTGCTATATTGATTCCCTTGCCAAATCAAAGCAAAAGCTTTGATTTGGAGAGGAAAAATGGGGGCGCGGATACAGAGCCGGCGCGCGTAAGCGCGGCTGCGGCGTGAAGCAAGCCCATTTTGACGACGGCTTGTGCCGACCCTTTTTTCATGCTACAATGAATTCACTTTTGGAGGTGATCGGATGATTCCGATTGAACGGGTAGAATTGAGCGGCTTTGCCATGCAGTATTTCCGCTTCGGCGCGGGCGCGCGGACGCTGGTGATTCTGCCGGGGCTGAGCGTGCAGAGCGTGATGGGCTCTGCCGAGGCCGTGGCGGCGGCGTACGCGCCGATGACCGAGGACTATACGATCTACGTTTTCGACCGGCGGGAGACCCTGCCGGAGACCTATTCTGTACAGGAGATGGCGCGGGATACCGCTGAGGCGATGCTGGTGCTGGGGCTGAAGGACGTCTATCTCTTCGGCGCGTCGCAGGGCGGCATGATGGCGCTCGTGATCGCCATCGAATATCCGGCGCTGGTGAAAAAGCTGGTGCTCGGCTCATCCTCGGCGCATGTGCAGCCGGAGCAGTTTCGCGTGATCGAGCGGTGGATCGCACTCGCGGAGGCAAACGACCCCGTGGGGCTCTATCTCGCCTTCGGCGAGGAGATCTATCCCCCGGCGGTGTTCGAGCAGTTTCGTGAGGCGCTCGTCGCCGCGGGCAAAACCGTGACGGAGGCGGAGCTCCGGCGGTTTATCACGCTCGCAAAGGGCATCGAGGGCTTCGACGTCTCCGAGCGCGTGGCGGAGATCCAGTGCCCCGTGCTCGCCATCGGCGTCTATGAGGACGCGGTGCTCGACGCGGACGCGACGATGGAGATCGCCGAGAAGCTCGATCCGAGACCGGACTTCCGGCTGTATCTCTACATGGGCTACGGCCACGCCGCCTTCGACACCGCGCCGGACTACCGCGAGCGGATCAAGCGGTTTTTTGAGGAATGACGCGGCGGGCGCAAGCGACCCGCCCTACGGCGACCCGGCCTCGCAGAGTTCGCGCGCAGCGCGAATCGATTCCAAATGTTTTTCCGGCGACATGCGCGGCGGAAAAACTCCCTCGGGCGAGCGTGACGCGCGCCCCTCGCGCCGACCAAGCGGGGCCAATGCCCCGCGCGATAAGCGCGAGTGTCCAAAAAGAGAGCCTGCAAACGCAGGCTCTCTTTTTGAGTCTTTAGATATGCAGCTGTCCGCTCGTCAGCTCCGCGACGGTGACGTTGGGGTTCGTGTAATGCTCGCGGCGGTCGGTGACCTTGCCGAGGGAGATCGCCTTGGTGGGGCAGTACTGCAGGCAGCCGAGGCAGCCGACGCAGTTGCGGCCGATGAAGGCCTTGCCGTTTTTGATCTCGATGTTCCCGCGCGGGCAGATCTTCGCGCACTGGCCGCAGCCGACGCACTTCTCGCTGACCTTGAACTGCTTGGCCTTGAGCTTGAGAATGGTCGGCCAGGCGGCGTTCTCGGCGGCGTTGAGGAAGAACGCGCCGGGATCCTTCTTCGAGAGCTTCTGCGCCTGAATATCCTTGGCGATCTTCTTGGAGAGATGCTCGGAGCGCTTCTGCGCGGCCTTGGCGCCGATGGGCGGGACCTGCACGAAGTGCGGGAAGAGCCAGATGCAGGTGCACTGGTGCGTGACGGCCTTCCAGTAGCTCAGGGGGTGGATCTTATTGAGCTCGGCGAGGCCGGTGCCGGGATAGCTCGCCGACTGGCTGACGGCGAAGACGTAGCTGCCCTTGTCGATCTGCAGACCCTTGACGTTCTCCAGAAAATCGACCGGAGCGCCGCCGCCGTGACATGGGAACACGAAGCCGACGCGGCGGGCGGAGCGCACGTCCGTGACCTCGGGCTTTTTGCGCACGGAGATGATGTCCGCGCCGCCGAGGGCCTTGGCGATGTTCTTGGCCATGTCGAGGCAGTTGCCGGTGCCGGACCAGCAGAAGATGACGGTGTCTTTCATGTGTACCGCTCCCTTTCAAAATAGTATAAGCTTATTGTATCACACCGTGGTTCCGGGCGCAAGCGTGAAGTGTTCACGTTCGCGCCCGATTTTGCTTATTTTGCGAGCTTTTCCACGCGGCAGGGCGTCTGCCGCCATTCGGAGTTGCCGGTCAGCTTGTCGATGGCCTTGCGGTCGGTGAGGAAGTTGGCGTTCATATAGAGCTTCTTGCCCTGATAATGGTTGCCGAAGTGGTGCGGCATGAGGCAGTAGCCCCTGGATGCGCGCCACGAATACTCGACCGGGATCTCGATGCTGCCGCGGTTGGTCGAGAGCTTGATCGTCTCGCCGTCGGCAAAGCCGAATGCCTTCGCGTCCTCGGGGTTCATGAGGAGCGACCAGACCTTGCGGTATTTATTCACGCCGGGGTTGCGCATGGCGTTGTTCACGCCGGCCTCATAGCGGTAGCCGGAGGAGAGATACAGGTTGTTGCCGTCCTTGAGCGCGAGTGCCTCGCGCTCGGCCTCGGGCGTGATGTACTCGTTGAGGTAATCCTCGATCTCCCGGCACCAGAGGTGCATCTTCTTATCCTTGTGCACGACGTGCTTTTCCATCATGTGCTCCACGTCCGCCATGGCGATGACGGCGCCCTCGGGGTGGGCGATGACCTCGTCGAACGCGACGTCGGCGAGACACCAGTCCCGGAACTTCGGAATTTTGGAGAGGATCGGATATTTCTTCTCGGGCGAGACCGCCGGAAGCGCGCTCTGGAAGACCGGACTTGTCATCAGGACGGCCCAGTTCATCGCCTGTCCGCCGCTGCCCATGGCCTTGCCGAGCGTGAGGCAGATGATCGTGGCGGCCTGATCAAAGTACTTCATCCTGCCCTTGGCGATCCACGCGACGACCTTGAGGAAGTATTTCACGCGGTTTCCGGTGCGCACGGCCTCCTCGGCGGCGTCATAGAGGCTCTTCGGCAGCTCGGGCAGATAGCCCATGGCCTGCGTGAGCTCGGCGAAGATCGTGGCGTCGTCCTTCGCCTCGCCGAAGGGCTGGATGATGCGGCGGCGGCAGCCGAAGACGACCTCGGGCCAGTTGAGCGTGAACATGTCGAAGTCGCCGTCCGCCTCGTAGGCGCTCATGCTGGGGAGCACATAGTCGGCGAGCATGGTCGTCTCGGTCTCGACGCAGTCAACGGCGACGAAGAGCTCGAGCTTCGAGAGCGCCTCCTCCATGGCCTGCGAATCGGGATAGCTGCGCGCGGGATTCGTGAGCACGCTGAAGGCCATGCGGATGCGGTCCTCATTGTCGCCGAGCACCTCGTCCGGGAAGACGCCCTCCGGGAACACGCAGGCCACCGGGAAGCGGTTCGTCACCGGCGTGCGCCAGGTTTTGGGATTTAGCTCATCGGAATTGTCGAGATAGAGCACGCGCTCGGGCATCACGCTGCCGCCCTTGACGAGCGCCATGCCGCAGACGATGGCGAGCGTGAGGCAGAGATAGCTGCTGGTGGTGGAGTGGCGGCCGAAGTAGAGGCCGAGGTCGCGGTGCATGCTCCACTTCTTCGTGGTGAGAATGCGGGCAAATTCCTCCGCCTGCGAACGCTCGATTTTGCAGATCTCAAGCGCGGCGTCGATATCGAAGTTCAAAAACCAGCTTCTCGCCTGCGCCCAGTCTCTGGTGTATCTGGCGAGATAGTCCTTATCCTCCCAGCCCTTTTCGATGATCAGAGAGATCAGCGCGCGCAGGAAGAGGGAGTCGGAGCCGATGGCGGGGCGGATGTGCATGTCCGCCATGCGCGCAGTCTCCGACACACGCGGGTCGACGGCGATGACCATCTTGTCCGCTGCCTGCGAGAAGGTGCGGATCGTGCGTTTTGCGTTCGGCATCTGGTGGGAGACGTAGGCATTCGAGCCCCAGTAGACGATGACCTCGCTGTGCAGATCGTCGGGCTCGAGGAAGTGGAACTGATAGCCGAAGATGCGGCCGTGGCTCCACCAGTCGCCCATGAACTCGACGCCGACGGGGTTGAAGAAATACTGCGTGCCGATGGCGAACATGAGGGGCTTCATCGTCGCGGCGGGCGTCGTGATCGAATAGGTGCCGCCGCCGAGGAAGGCCGCGGAGCGCGGGCCGTGCTTGTCGACGATGGCGCGGGCCTTCTCGCCGATCTCCTTGTAGGCCTGCTCCCACGAGATGCGCTCATAGTGGTCGCCGACGCGCTTTTTCGGGTACAGGAGCCGGTCGCGGTTTTCGACGAAGTATTTCGCGCTGCGGCCCTTGCGGCAGCAGTAGCCGTTCGAGCGCGGGCTCGAGGGGTCGGGGCGCACGTTGATGATCTTGTTGTCCTCGACCTCCATCTCGAGGCCGCAGGTGACGGCGCAGAGGTTGCACCATGTCTTTTTCCATTCGCTCATGATCAAAACCTCCTTATGCGATCACGCGGACAATGTCTGCGTCGAGTGCGGATTTCAGCTGCGCGGGGTTGTGACAGACGGCGCACTGATACGTCCTGCGGCCGACCTTGAGCTCGAAGCGCTCGGGCTCCGTGTCGCGGTTCCACGCGACGCACTCTAAGAGCCTGCCGTATTTGCCGCTCGGCGCGTCATATTCGACGGCGTCCGGCGCAAAGGCGCGCTGCGGGTTCGGCTCGGCGCCGGTGCGCACCATGATGCGGTAGAGCTCGCGCACGTTGACGGCAAAGTCGGCGCAGCCGGTCTCATAGACCTCGCTCGCCTCCGGGCCGACGGCGCCGAAGACGGCGGTTTTATCTGCGCCGAGGGCGTCCTTCGCAAAGATGCCGAAGACAGCGGCGGCGGAGGGCATGAAGACGAAGCGGTCGGCGTACTCGGGATAATCCCACTCGAGGAGCTTCTTCGCCGCGAGGGAGTCGGCCACGATGGCGCTCCCCTTCTTGAGGCGGGCGTCCAGGCGCTTTTCCGTCTCGGCGGCGGCGAGCGCGCGCATATCGTCCGCGTTCAGGACGGCCTTGAAGCCGAGCTTTTTCAGGCTGCCCACGATCTGCTCGAGGGTGACGGCTTCCTTCTTCCGCGGCCAGATGCGCTCGAGCTCGCCGATGAGCGCGGCGTCCGCCATGGCGACGGACTTGACGCCGTAGGTGTGGGTTACGTCCAGCAGCTCGTCCTTGCGTTCCTTCACAAAGATCGCGCCGGTCGGGCAGACCTCGACGCACCGCGCGCAGCCGATGCAGCGGCTGTCCGCCATGGCCTTTTCAAAGGCGGGGGCGATCTTCACGGCAGAGCCGCGGCCGCTCGCTGCGAGGTTGTGCACGGTCTGCACATTCGCGCAGACGTCCACGCAGCGCCTGCACTTGATGCATTTGTTCGGATTGCGGACGATGACGCTGCTGTCGTCGACGGGGTACTGGTTGTGCTTCTGCTCAAAGGGCAGCACGTCGACCTCGTACTCGCGGGCGAGATTCTGCAGGTCGCAGAAGCCGTCGCGCTCGCAGTCGCAGAAGAAGCACCACTCGCAGAACTTGGGATCGAGATCCTTGCACTTCGTGCTGCCGATGCGCAGGCAGTGATGGCAGTCGACGCTGTGGTCGCTCAAAAGCAGCTGCAGCGTGAGCTTGCGGGATTTGCGCACGGCCTCGGTGTTGGTATGAACCACCATGCCCTCGCGCACCTTGGCGGCGCAGGCGTGCTGGAAGGTTCTTGCGCCCTCGACCTCGACGACGCACATGCGGCAGCTCGCGTGGGGCTCGAGCTTTTCGAGGAAGCACAGGGTCGGGATATAGATATCATTCGCTTTCGCGGCGGCGAGGATGGTCGTTCCGGCAGGAACGGAAATCACCTTGCCGTCAATGGTCAGATTCACGTTTGCCATACTCACGCCTCCTTTCTCAGCTTCGCGTCAAAGTCTTCGGGGAAGAGCTTCAAGGCGCTCATAAACGCGGTCGTCGCGCTCTGGCCCAGCGGGCAGAAGCAGGACATTTTCATATAGTCGCTCATGGATTCGATCAGTTCAATGTCGGCCTTTGTGCCGTTTCCGGCGGCGATTTTTTCCAGGATCTCCGCGATGCGCATCGTGCCCTCGCGGCAGGGGGAACATTTGCCGCAGCTCTCGTGGCGGTAGAACTTCGCAATCTCGGCGAGAATGTCCACGATATTGCGGGTTTCGTCGATCACATAGACCGCGCCGGAGCCGAGGGAGGCGCCGATGGCGCGGATGGAGTCGAAATCAATCGGGGTATCGAGCTGATCCGGCGTCACGAAACCGCAGCTCGAGCCGCCGAGCTGGATGGCTTTCAGCTTCTTGCCGTCCTTGACGCCGCCGCCGAAGCCCTCCACGACGTCGCGCAGGGTGGCGTTCGTCGGCACCTCGACGCAGACCTTGTTCGTAACATCGCCGCTCATGCACATGAGCTTCGTGCCGGGGTACTTTTCCGAGCCGATGGCGCCGAACCAGTCCGCGCCCTTGTTCACGATCTCGGGGATGACGGCGAAGGTCTCGACGTTGTTGACGATTGTCGGCTTCTTGTGCAGACCGGCCACCGCCATGGACGGCGGCTTGAGACGCGGCTCGCCGCGCACGCCCTCGAGGGAGTTCACGATGGCCGTGCCCTCGCCGCAGACGTAAGCGCCCGCACCGGAGACGACGCGGATCACCGTATCGCCGCAGAGGCCTTTTTCTTCGGCCTGCTTCACGGCATTGCGGAGGAGGCGAATCGAGTTTTCATATTCGCCGCGCACATAGATGAAGCATTCCTTCGCTCCCACGGCATACGCGCCGATGAGGATGCCCTCGATCACGGTGTGGGGGTCGCCCTCCATGATGACGCGGTCCTTGTAGGTGCCCGGCTCGCCCTCGTCGGCGTTGCAGACGATGTATTTGACCTCGGAGTCATTCTTATAAGCGCTGCTCCACTTCTTGCCGGTGGGGAAGGCCGCGCCGCCGCGACCACGGAGACGGCTCGTCTCCTCGATGGTCTCGATGAGGCCGCCGCGATCCATCGTGCGGGCTTTTTTCAGCGCCTCGTAGCCGCCGACTTTGATGTAGTCCTCAATGGACATGGGGTCGATGTGACCCACGTTGCGGAGCGCAATTCTCACTTCGTTCATTTGGCACCTCCGAGCAGTTCCGGGATCTTCTCGAGATCCACGTTGGTGTGCAGCTCGCCATTTACGAGCATGCTCGGCGCGGCCTGACACTGGCCGAGGCACTCGACCCAGCCGAGGGAGAATTTCTTGTTGCTCTCGCCGAGCTTGACGCCTGTCGCCTTCTCCAGCGCCGCGACGAGCGCGGCGTTGCCGCCGGAGTGGCAGGCCGTGCCGCGGCAGACGCGGATCTCCGTCTGCGCGGGCTTCGTGAAGCGCAGCATGGAGTAAAAGCTCGCCGCGTCATAGAGCGCGGCGTCGCTCACGCCGGCCTTGCTCGCCAGCGCCGAGAGCGCATCCTCGCTCACATAGCCCTCCGCCTTCTGCAGAGCGAGCAGCGCGTCGAGCAGGCCGCCGTCACGCATGGCGTCGGTGATGATCTGTTCATATGCAGCCATTGGGGTTCGCCTCCGTTTTTGTTGATATATCAAGGTCTCTGCCCCTATTTTTACAGAGAAAAAACCGCCCGTCAATTCCTTGACGAGCGATTCTCAAAAACTCACAAAAAACCTGTGTCACGTTTCACGCCGACAAAAGGACGGTTGTCTCGCAGAATGAGACAGATGTACGAAAACTGTCCGATGGGGCGTGGGTCGTCGAGGACGCCGACCCCTACGAACGAAGCGCGCCAAAACAGAATCCGTAGGGGCGATTCACGAATCGCCCGCAATCCGCGTTCCGACTGAATCCGCTTCCGCGAGCTGCTGCTCCGTCCAGCGGTATTCCGGTGCGAGGTCGACGAGCACCTCCGTGACGCGGCGGGCTCTGGCGCGGATGGGGTAGTTCCCCTTCCGCATGCTCCAGACGTAGAGCTCGTGGTAGACCATGTCCACCATGAGCGGGCCGAGGAATTCCGCCGGTTCGCTGCTCCGAATCAGGCCGGTTTTCTGGCAGTTTCGCGTGAGCCGGATGAACCAGCTGTCCACCGAGTGGCCGAGCGCGAGCAGATCAATCTCGCCCCGCGACGTCATGCACATGAAGGTGCTCGAGAGCTCGGACCCGAGCGAGCGCGAGAGCGAAATGTACCGGTCGCCGATGATCCACATGCGGTCAAAATCGTTCTCCGCCGCGAGCAGTTCCTCGACGCTGACCATGGCATTCGCGTCCGTGTGCTCAAAGATGCGGCGGATGATATCGTTCTTGCAGGAAAACGCGCGATAGAAGCTCGAGCGCGCGATGCCTGCGGCGGCGCAGATCTCGCCCACCGAGACGCCCTCATACCCCTTCTCGCGAAACAGCGCGACGGCGGCGTCCGCGATCTGATCCTGCAGCAATGAGACCTTTTCCATCCGGCTCTCCCCTTTCGGACAGTGTGTTCGATCTTTGAGACAAGTATATTCGCTTTTTCCGCCGCTGTCAATTTGACGCGGCTGATTTCGGACGGTATAATAAAGAAAAGGGAGTTGATTTCATGAAACTCACATTCATTCGCGCGAACCACGAGGTCACCGGCAGCTGCACGATGCTCGAGATCGGCGGGCATCTGGGTCTGATCGACTGCGGCATGGAGCAGGGCAAGGACGTGTTTGAAAACATCCCGATCCCCGCGGCGGCGGGCGAGCTGGAGTTCGTGCTCGTGACGCACGCGCATCTCGATCACACGGGGCTGCTGCCGCTGCTGTATAAGGAGGGCTTTCGCGGGGCGGTGTACGCCACGCAGGCGACGTGCGACCTCTGCGACATTATGCTCAAGGACTCGGCGCACATCCAGCTCTCCGAGGCGGAGTATAAAAGCCGCAAGGCCCGCCGCGCCGGCCGGCCGGACGTGGAGCCGCTCTATGATCTCGAGGACGTGGAGGGGCTTTTAAAGCTCCTGCGCCCCTGCCCCTTGTATTATATAAAGCAGCAGCTACAGTCGCCTGTTTGGCGTCTGTGTGCTACACTGCAGAGGATGCTGTGGATTGGTTCCC
>JBGUHV010000247.1:0-8414 GCA_045112425.1 Oscillospiraceae bacterium | reverse complement strand
GCTGTGGCCGAGACTCTGCAGCAGGGCATAGCCGTCCTTCACGCCGCCGACCTTCGCGCCCGCCATCCCGCCGCAGGCGACGATGACGTTCTCGCAGGTATAGGTCTCCGCCTCCGTCTCCACGCGAAAGCCGTTCGAGGTGCGCTTGACGCCGAGCACCGGCTGCCCCGTGAGGAGCGTGATGTTCTCCTTTCCCTCAATCGCAAAGCGCAGCACGTCCAGCACGCTGTTCGCGCTGTCCGAGAGGGGATAGACCCGCCCGGACGGCTCCGTCACGGTGAGCAGCCCCAGCGCGTGGAACCAGTCGAGCGTCTTCTCCGCGGGAAACGCCGCCAGCGCCGGGCGCACGAAGTCCGGCGTCTCGCCGTGATAGTGCTCCGGCGTCACGCCCTCGTTGGTCAGGTTGCAGCGCCCGTTTCCGGTGCTCAGCAGCTTCCGCCCGACGCGCGCCTGCCGCTCAAAGAGCAGCACGCGGTTCGGGGGATTCTCCGCCGCCGTGATCGCCGCCATCATCCCGGAGGCGCCCGCCCCGATGATCGCAATGGTTGACATAATATCTAAATCTCCTTGGTATATTTTCTGCGGCTATTAAACCACAGATCGCCCTCCTGCGCAAGCGCGTCAGCCATACTGCGGCTGCACATAGCCGACCTCCACGTTCTCGCCCAGCTTTCGCGCATAGGCCTGCGCCTGCGCCAGACAGTTTTCCGCCAGCGCATAGTTGTAGCGCTGCGCTCCCTCAATGGCCTCCCGAAACGGCGCGGCAATGCCGGGATCGTCCGTGAGCGCCTTCGCGTCATAAAACGCGGCGCACTGCAGCGTTCCGTCCGCCATCGGCGTCATGTCCATCACGGCGATTTCCCGCCGCGCCTGCGTCGGATTCAGCATCCGGCCCTCGCGCACATAGTCCTCAAACTGATAGATCACGCAGATGCGGATGCTCGCCGCCGGATTTCCGGAGTTTTCCGTCGGCGCGAGGAGCGCATGGCTCACCGCGCGAAACTCGGCCTGCGCGTACAACGGGTACTGCTCTGCCAGCGCGGCCTTCACGCCGTCGGCAATGTTCTGCGCCTCCGGCACCACCTGTGCGTCGTAGACCCGCGCGGCCTTCGCGGCCTCGTCCGCCGCCGCATAGAGCGCCTCGCCGCCGGAGAGCCAGTCCGGCACGAGCTGCTTTTCCTGCATCTCGGTAAAACAGCCCACGCCGTTGGAGGCGATCGAGAAGGTGCGCACTTCTCCACCTTTGTCACGGAAGATCAGCCCGTAGCTGTAGCCGTCCGGCCTTTTCTCTCCGTCTACCTCCATGTCCTGCGCCATCTGATACCATTCCTGTGCCTGCTCCGCATCCGTGATCAGCGCGCCGCTCGGGTAGTAGGAGGAGAGCCAGTCGCGCACCGTCACCTCGATCGGCATGAATTCGTCGGACTTCGGATTCGTCAGAAAGCAGCCCGCGAGCCCGAGCGAGAGCGCGACCGCCAGCACCGAGAACACCACGGCGGGCTTTTTGTACCGCGCGATCGCGCGGATGCGCCCTTTCACGCCCGTCTCGCCGAAGGCAAGCGGGGAGGCGAGTGAACCGCCCGGCGCGCTGCAGCGCAGCAGCGTCTCGGCATAGGCACGCCGATCCTGCACCGAGTAATCCCGGATGACCGCCTCGTCGCAGGCCGTCTCCAGATCCCGGCAGAACAGCGCAAAGCACACCCACATCAGCGGATGAAACCAATAGACGGTCAGGAGTGCGAACCCCAGCGCTTTCCACCACGGATCTCCGCGCCGCAGATGCGCCGTCTCATGCGCCAGCACCCAGCCGCGATCTGCCTCCGGCAGCGCAGCAGGGAGGTAGATCTGCGGGCGAAGCAGCCCCAGCAGAAACGGCGTCGAGATCCCGTCACAGAGGCGGATGTTTCTCTCCAGCGGCACGGACTCCCGCACCCGCCGCCGCAGCTGCAGATCCGACCATGCGGCATAAACCGCCATACCAGCCGCGCCCGCAGCCCAGATCCACGCTGCAAGCTCCGTGCGGCCGATACCCGCAGCTTCCTCGCTCGGCGCTGCAGCCACATCCTCCGGCGCCTGAATCGCGCCGACCACCTGCACCGGCGTCACCTCCGGCACGAGGCTCGCCCGGCTCTCCGGCAGGGCAGGGAGCGTCAGCCGCAGCACCGCGAGCAGCCACAGCAGCAAAATCCACCGCTTCGACGCCTTTTTCAATAGCAGCCTCGCCAGCAGCACCGCCGCCAGCATCCACGTTCCGGATACCGCGCGGTTCAATATAGATAAAAATACAGCTTCCATGGTCTCACTCCATCGCCTCAATCAGCGCCTTCAGCTCTGCCACTTCCTCCGGCTTCAGCTTCTTCCCGGCGGTGAACGCCGCCACGAACGCGGGCAGCGACCCGCCGAACCGCTCGGACACAAACTGCTCCGTCTGCGCCGTGTCGAATGCCTCCTGCGTCACCAGCGTTGTTACGACACCGTCCGCCGTCTCAAACAGTCCGCGCTCACACAGCCGCTTGAGCACCGTGTAGGTCGTCGTGCGCTTCCAGTCGAGCGCATCTGCGCACAGCGCCACGAGCTGCCGCGTCGTCACCGGCGCGTTTGCCCACACGATCTCCGCAAACCGCCGCTCCGCCGCGCCCAGATGCAGATCCTTTGCTTCCATTTCCACACCTCCTAAAAATGTCTACATCCTGTAGTCAACTACAGTCTACACGATGTAGACACATCTGTCAAGCATTTTCTCAAAGTTGACACCCGCGCCGACCTAATTTATAATGAGGGGCGTGAGAAAATCGAAAGGGAATGATTCCAATGGACTTTATCAAAACGCCCGTCAAGGGCATGCGCGATCAGCTTCCCGGCGACGTACAGCTCCGAGGCCGCGTCATGGGCCTCATTCGCGATACCTACCGCCGCTATGGCTTTACCGAGATCGAAACGCCCGCCATGGAGCACATTGAAAACCTCTCCAACAAGCAGGGCGGCGAAAATGAGAAGCTCATCTTCAAAATTCTCAAGCGCGGCCGCGACCTCGAAAAGGTGATCGAGAGCGGCGGTATGGACTTTGCCGATACCGGTCTGCGCTATGACCTCACGGTGCCGCTCGCGCGCTACTATGCCGCCAACGCCGCGCAGCTGCCGAGCCCCTTCAAGGCGCTGCAGATCGGCAGCGTCTGGCGCGCCGACAAGCCGCAGAAGGGCCGCTTCCGCCAGTTCACCCAGTGCGATATCGACATTCTGGGCGACGGCTCGGAGCTCGCGGAGATCGAGCTCATCGCCGCCACGAGCGAGGCGCTCTCCGCCATCTTTGCGCAGGCGGGCATCCGCGATTTCACGGTGCACGTCAGCGACCGCCGCATCCTCTCCGGCATGGCGCGCTATGCCGGCTTTGACGAGGCGGATTTCGGCAACGTCTTCATCATCCTCGATAAGCTCGATAAAATCGGCCTCGACGGCGTGCGCGCCGAGCTCGAAAAGGCGGGGTACGATCCCGCCGCCGTGGAAAAGTGCGTCTCCATCTTCGCTGAGGACGCAGCAGGGAAGGGGCCATCCGATTTCTGCGCCTTCCTCGATGAGACCTGCCTCGACCCCGCGGTGCCGCAGGGGCTCGAGCGCATCCTCGCGTGCGTGCGCGCGATGAACCGCCCCGGCGTCTCGGTCGTTTTCGATCCCACGCTTGTGCGCGGCATGGGATACTATACCGGCACGATCTTCGAGTGCACGATTGACGGCTACGGCTTCGCCATCGCCGGCGGCGGCCGCTATGACAAAATGGTCGGCAAGTATTCCGGCACGGACGTGCCTGCCTGCGGCTTCTCCATCGGCTTTGAGCGCATCATCACCATCCTGCAGGATCACGCCGACGCGATGGACACGGCAAAAGAGCCGAAGGTCGCCCTGCTCGCGGAGAAGGGCGTCGATAACGAGCGGCTCGCCGCGCTCTTCCACCGCGCGCAGACCCTGCGCGATGAGGGCAGGACCGTCACCGTGCAGACGATGAAGAAGAACATTCGCCGCCAGATCGAGCTTCTGGAGGCGGAGGGATATACCGAGATCGAAAAGGTCTATAAAAACTAACCGCGAAAGGAGTATTCTCAAATGACAGAACAAGCATTGATTTCCGCCAAAGAGACCTCTGACGGCGTCTCCAGTGCCATCGGCCTCAATAAGGGCATGTTCACCTGGGATAATCTGCTCTCCGCCGCCATTGCGCTGGTGGTCTGTATCCTCGCGATCATGATCATCATGAAGGTTCTGCGCAAGCTCTTCTCCCGCACAAAGATGGAGCCGAGCCTCGCCGGCTTCCTGCTCAAGGTCATCAAGATCGCCCTCGAATTTGCCGCCATCCTGATTGTCGCCGGCAGCCTCGGCTTCGATGTCACGGCGCTGCTGGCTGTGTTCAGCCTGCTCGGCCTGGCAATTTCTCTCTCCGTGCAGAATCTGCTCGGCAACCTCGTCTCCGGCGTGGTGCTGCTGATGAATAAGCCCATCCGCACCGGCGACTATATCCAGGCCGGCGACGCCGAGGGCGTCGTGAAGGATGTCGGCCTGTTCTACACCGAGCTCACCACGCTCGACAACAAGACCGTCAGCGTGCCCAACAGCGACCTCTCCGCCGCGAAGATCGTGAACTTCACGCGCGAGGACAATCGCCGTGTCGATCTCGTCATCGGCGCGAGCTACGACTGCGACACCGAGGACGTCAAGAAGGCGCTCTATGACGCCATCGCCCGCACCGACAAGGTGCTCGACGACCCCGCGCCGCAGGTGCTGGTCGAGGAATTCGGCGCCAGCGTCATCAAGTACACCGTCCGCGCCTGGTGCAGGCACGAGGATTACTGGGATGTCCACTACGGCATCAACGACAACGTCCTCGCCGCCTTCAAGGACGCCGGCGTCAAGATGAGCTACGAGCACGTCAACGTCCACATGGTTCAGGACTAAATCCAAATAGTAAAACGCCCTCCACCGGAGGGCGTTTTTCCTTATAATAGTCTTCCCCTGGGGGAAGGTGGCCGAGCGAAGCGAGGTCGGATGAGGGCAGGGGAGCACTGCGATGAGATTTGCGCCTCATATAGAGGCACCTGCACCCTGCCCTCATCCGCCGCCTGATGGCGACCGCCCATGGGCGGCCGCGTCATGGACAATGCCGACGGAAAAAACCTGAAAAACCGGTTGACAAACCGAAAAAAACCGCTATAATAATATAGCCTGTCCAAATCATGGACAGTCCTTGCTCGCACCGGCGGGTGCGGGCCATTAGACCAGAAGGAGGTGCAACGAAATGGCAAAGACAAGCGAAAAGTACGAGCTGATGTATATCATCAACCCCAACCTGTCCGAGGAAGAGACTGCGGCTGTGGTCGAGAAGTTCAAGGGCCTTGTTGAGCAGAACGGCACGCTGGACGAGATGGAGGAAATGGGCAAGCGCAAGCTGGCTTATGAGATCAACTACATCTCTGAGGGCTATTATGTGCTCGTGAAGTTCACCAGCGCTCCGGATTTCCCCGCCGAGCTGGATCGTGTTCTGGGCATTACCGACGGCGTGATGCGTTCTCTCATCACCCTGCGCGCAGAGTAAGGAGGACTTCTCATGCTGAATCACATTGTTGTGATGGGCCGTCTGACCCGTGACCCCGAGCTGCGCTATACGCAGAGTCAGCTTCCGGTGGTCAGCTTCACCGTGGCCGTGGACCGCGATTTCGGCGGACGCGACGGCGGCGAGAAGCAGACGGATTTCATCGATTGCGTCGCCTGGCGTCATACGGCGGAGTTCGTCTCCAAGTATTTTGCCAAGGGCAGCATGGCGGTCGTGAGCGGCCGTCTGCAGATCCGTGACTGGACCGACCGCGAGGGCGGCAAGCGCCGCAGCGCGGAGATCGTCGCGGACAACGTGTATTTCGGTGAGTCCAAGCGCCGTGACGAGGGCTCTGCCCCCTCCGGCGGCTATTCCCGGCCCGAACCCCGGGAAAGCTACAGCGCGCCCGCCGCGCCCAGTGGGTATGACAACGTGCCCAAGGGCCCCAGCGCCTTCGCGGAGCTGGATGACGGCGACGGCGAGCTCCCGTTTTGAGTGGGGAACCGTCGAACCAATTCACTCTCCGGGCCTTGCACGGCCTTTTCCGCCCTGACTTCGTCGGTTTTTTCGACATACACAAAGTATGCCTTTAAAAAATCGCCATCGTCAGAACGAAAAATTCCGCGCAATTCCCTGTCGGTGAATGATTCGCCGCCTTCCCCTAGTATCACGATCTTTATGATTTTACCTTTTACGAAGGAGGAAACAGTCTTGGCTTTTGACAGAGATAAGAGCAAGAACCGCAAACGCAGAAAAGTTTGCCAGTTCTGTGTTGACAAGTGCACCTTTATCGACTATAAGGACACTGCCCGTCTCCGCCGCTACCTGTCCGAGCGCAGCAAGATTCTGCCGCGCCGCACGACCGGTACCTGCGCGATGCATCAGCGTCAGCTCACCGAGGCCATCAAGAGAGCGCGTCAGATCGCCCTTCTGCCTTACGTGACCGACTGATTCGTACAACGAAAGCCCTGCCGCTTATTCAGCGGCAGGGCTTTTTTCGTGCTGACGAAAAATATTTTTCGTCAGCATGAAAAGATTGACTGTTTTCGCGCTCCGAGGCACGAACTCTGTGAGACGATCTGCCAAGCCTCAAATACTGCTATTATTAGCTCGGAAAGTTTACATAATATTTCTGCCGTAGAAGGTTGACACTTCGTAGACCCTATGATATATTGGATTTACAAGCATTTCCACTTTGAAATAATGGAGGGATCTGCAAAATGAAACGACTGTTGTCACTGCTGCTCGTGCTCTGCATGGCGTTCAGCTTCCTCGGCGTGTCCGCCTCGGCGCTGGACAAGCATGTGCAGATCGGCCCGCTCTCGTTCTGGCTGTCGGAGGAGACGCACACCGCAAAGCTGGATTCCTGCGACCGCAGCGCCGATGGCGTCGTCACGGTGCCCTCGGAGGTGGAGGGCTATCCGGTCACGGAGATCAGCGGCTTCGCCTTTTCCAACTGTGCGATCAGCAAGGTGATCCTGCCGGACGGGATCAGGAAGATCGCGGAGCATACCTTCGAGAACTGCTCCGCGCTCAAGGAGGTCGTCTTCCCCTCCGATCTGGAGGAGATCGGCCAGGCCGCGTTTTATTACACGGGGCTCACGCAGCTGCATTTTCCGTCCACGCTCCGCGTCATCGGGAAGAACGCCTTCGCCTCCTGTCTCGGCTTCACGTCCGTGACCTTCCCGGACGGGCTGCAGCGGATCGAGGATTTTGCGTTCCATTCCAATTACCTTGCGGAGGTTGTCATTCCGGGCTCTGTGGAGTATCTCGGCAGCGCCGCCTTCTCGAGCGGCAACAATCTGAGACGCGTCGTGATTGAGGACGGCGTCCGCGA
Source organism: Oscillospiraceae bacterium (assembly GCA_045112425.1). Classification (GTDB taxonomy): domain Bacteria; phylum Bacillota; class Clostridia; order Oscillospirales; family Oscillospiraceae; genus CAG-103. The sequence goes on along the minus strand of JBGUHV010000247.1, from coordinate 999 downwards.
GATCAACGGCTCGTTTTCCAACTGTATGCATCTCGAGTCCGTCACGCTCCCGGAGAGCTTGGAGCGCATCGCCGGCGGCACGTTTTCCTCCTGCCCGGAGCTTCATGATCTCGCTCTGCCGCACAGCCTGAAGTACCTCGGCGCAGTCTGCGTTGTGCCGGCGCAGCTCCGGCCGGAGGACGTCTCGACCGAGGGCGGCGTGACCTACGCGCTGACCTATGCTATCCAGGCGGACCCGGAGCTGACCGAGCTCAAGCTCCGCGAGAACACAACCGTCATCATGGACGGACTCTGCTATAACGTCGGCGCTGTGGATCGTCCGCTGCAGAAGGCCGATCTGCGCTCGCAGGTGACGTATATCGGTAAAGAGACCTTCGCCAAGTGCCGCTCGCTTGAAACCGTGATCTTCCCCGAAGGACTTCTGGAGATCGGCGAGCAGGCGTTTGCCGAATGCACCGCGCTCAGAGACGCCCCGCTGAACGAAGGCCTGCAGAAGGTGGGGAAGGAGGCCTTTTCCGCCAGCGGCATTTCCGAGCTCCGGATCCCCGCGAGCCTGACGGAGATGGAGCAGGGCGCCTTCCAGTATTGCAGCAATCTCACCTCGCTCACCATCCCGGGCACGCTGCGGGTCGTTCCGGTCCGCGCGTTCTTCCAGAATCTGAACCTGAAGAGCCTCGTCCTCGAGGAGGGCGTGGAGGATATCCAGACCGAAGCGTTCAGCTTTGCCAATTCGCTCGAGCGCGCTTCGCTCCCGCTGAGCCTGCGGCATCTCGGCATGTATTCCTTCTATCCCGCCGGCAAGCTCAAAGACGTGACCTATCCCGGCACACTGCACCAGTGGGCGGGCGTGAACGATGAGCGTTCCGGCATCTACATCCAGTGGCCGTTCGATCAAAACACCTTCACCGATGTTCCGATTGATCAGTATTATTTCAAGCCGGTTGACTGGGCGCTGGATCGCGGCATCACCACCGGCACCAGCCCCACGACCTTCAGCCC
>JBGUHV010000246.1:0-9624 GCA_045112425.1 Oscillospiraceae bacterium | reverse complement strand
GAAAACGCGTCGGGCACATAGAGGGTGTAGCTCGTCACGTCCTCGGAGAAGGCGGGATAGAGCGCGCCGCAGTCGAAGGTGAGCGCGCGCAGGCCCTTGTCGACGCTGGCGCGGTCGGCGCCCACGTCCTTGCCGTGGCTGAGCGTATACTGAATGCGCACCGTGTCGCCGGACTGCACCCGTTCGCTCAGCGTCGTGATCCAGTCGTTCACGGCCACGAGCCATTCGCCCGTGCCGTATTCCAGCAGCGTGCCGATGCCGCTGAGGTCGCCGTCCTCATACTGCGGGAGGCTGCCCAGACCGAGCTGAGTGAAGGCGTCCTTCATTGCGCCCTCCGCCGTCATGCCGGCGCGGTAATTAACGCTCACGTCGAGCAGCTGGTCATACCAGATCTGAACGGAGTGACCGCTCACGGTGATGGTGTTCTCCCGCAGCACGGTGTTCTCCACGATCACGCGCACCTTGCCCGCGTCCACGGCAGACGCCGCGCCGGGCAGCAGCGATGCGATCAGAAGAACCGCAAGCAGCAGAGCAGCGATCCGGTGTTTCATATTGATCCCTCCCGCGTGAATTTGTTCATGAAATTATAGCATGGAGCGGGGAAATGCGCAAGAGAAACGGTAGCCTCGCAGAGTTCGCGCGAATGCGCGAAATGATTCAGATCGTTTTTCCGGCGACATGTGCGGCGGGAAAACTCCCTGAGGCGTCGTCAGAATGGGCTTGCTCCACGTCGCAGTCACGCTAAGGCGCGACGGCTCTGTATCCGCGCCCCCATTCTTCCTCTCCAAATCAAAGCCTATGCTTTGATTTTGGTAAGGAGCCGCAGCGGAATGAGCTTGCTTTCGTGCTGTACACGGAAGCAAGGAATATGGAGCTTGCGGCGACGCGGCGAGCCCTCGCGCCGACCAACCGAGGCAAAGCCGAGGGCGATGGAGCGCGAGTATCCAAAAAAGAGAGCCTGCTGCACAGGCTCTCTTTTTTGGAGTCAGTATGTCGACGCTTCAGAGCTGGTGAGCTTCCAAGCCCCGTTCTCTTTCCGCAGCGTGAAATCCCCGCGCAGGCGCCAGAGGTGCTTTCCGCTGCCGTAGACCGCAGCCTCCACGCGGCTTTTCCCCACCATCTCCGCCGTGTCGCCGTGAACCGTGACGGCGATCTCGTCGTGCTCGGCGGAGAAGTAGCGGAAGGTGCCCCGGCGCAGGCCGCGCAGAAATTCGTCCGCGCTCTGCCTTGTGCCGGTCATGTGCATCAGAAAGTAGTCCTTCGCCATCATGGCGCGCAGACCGTCCGTGTCCTTTTCGATCATGCAGCGCCAGTAGTCGCGGTAGAGCTGCTCAATCTCGGCTCTGTCGTCCGTCATTCTCTCTGCTCCTTCGGGTCCTGCATGCGGATGACCTTCGCGGGCACGCCGCCCGCCACGGCGTAGTCCGGCACGTCCTTCGTCACGACCGCGCCCGCGGCGACCACGGCGTATTCCCCGATTGTCACGCCCGGGCAGATCGTCACGTTCATGCCGATCCAGGCGTTCTTCTTCACGGTCACCTTGCCGTAGGTGTAGCGCGTGTGGCGCTCGTTCATGTCGTGGTTGATCGTCGCGATCCGGAGACCCGGCGCGGCCATGGAGCCGTCCTCAAACTCGATCCCGCCGGAGGCGGAGAGAATCGCCGAGTGGTTGATGAAGACGCCCTTGCCGAACTTCACGCGGTTGCCGAAGTCGCAGATGAACGGCGTGAGGATGCGCACGTCGTCGAGCTTGCGGCCGAAGAGCTCCTCAAGGTAAGTCACATAGGTCGGGTCGTCCGGCATGGCGGCGTTCGCCTTCGCGCAGAGCACGCGGGCGCGCATCATCTCCTCCACCGCCTCGCGGAAATACGGCTCGCGCGTGTCCGTCGGGCCGCCGGCGTCCATCAGGTCATACACAGTTCCGGGCTTGTATTCCATGTTCGTCACCTCAAAGGACGCCGTTGGCCTTCAGCCAGCGCTCGACCTGCGGCCTTGCCTCCGCGGCGGCGCTGCCGAGGATGGAGAGCCCCTTCTTCACCTCCGCGCCGGGGGCGCAGCGGCGCACGTCGCGCTCGCTCGAGCCCATGCCGCTGCCCTCGTTCGTGCAGAGGGGGAGGATCGTCTTGCCGGAGAAGTCATAGCGCTCGAGGAAGGCAGCCACGGCCATCGGCATCGTGCCCCAGTAGTTCGGGTAGCCGAGGATGATCGTGTCGTACTTGTCGATGCTGTCCAGATATTCCTTCAATTCGGGGCGCGCTTTGGCGCGCAGGTCCTGCTTCGCCTGCTCGATGCACGTCATGTACACGGGGGAGTAGGGCTCCGCCATCTCGATCTTGAAGGTGTCCGCGCCGGTGAGCTCCTTGAGGATGCCGCTCACGATCTCGGTGTTGCCGACCTTCACATAGCGCATGGCGCCGCCGAAGTAGTTCTCGTCCGCTCTGGAATAGAATGCAATCAGGGTTTTCATGTTCATGACCTCCGTTTTTGTTTTCTGACTGCATTATCGCACGATTCTATTGCAAAGTCCAATCGAAAGGTTGTATAATTGATTGAATTCTTAAATAACAGGAGGGCGCCATGACGTCGAAACAGGTCGATTACTGCATTGAGCTTGCGCATACGCTCAATTTCAGCCGGGCGGCGGAGAATCTCTTCGTCAGCCAGCCGACGTTTTCGTATCAGATCCGACTGCTCGAGGAGGAGGTCGGCTTTGCGATCTTCGAGCGCAGCGGGCGCGGCGCCTCGCTCACGCCGGCGGGGGCGGATTTCGTCGCGTCGCTCGCGAATCTCCGCGAGGAGCTCAAGCGCGCCGTGGAGCGGGGGCAGAACTTCGCCGCGAGGTATCGCGACAGCATTTCGATCTCGCTCATGGTGCGGCAGGCGGTGTATTTCCTGCCGGAGGCGATGCGGCTCTTCGCTGAGGAGTTTGAGAGCGTGCAGATCACGCCGATGTTTCAGTATGAAAACGGGGTGGAGGCGTTTCTGCGCGGCGAGACCGACGCACTCTTTGCCCTGCGCGAGCAGACGCGGCACATCCCGGGCATCACGGTGAAGGCGCTGTTTGACAGCCGCGTCTATCTCATTGCGCGCACGGACGATCCGCTCGCGGCGAAGGATCTCATCCGCGCCGAGGATCTCCATGGCCGTACGCTCATGGTCGGCGGCGGCTCGCCGCCGGCGCTGCGCGCGGTGCAGCACCGCGTCGTCTCCACGGGGCGGGTGGAATATTTCAACAGCCCCGACCACGACACCACGCTCACAAACGTCGCCGCCGGGAAGGGCGTCTGCCTCGCGCCGGGGTTCCTAAACGACCACAGCGGCCAGTTCGCGTGGATTCCGTTCGACTGCGCAGAGCGCTTCGAGTGCGTCCTCTGCACGCACAAAAATGACGGCAGAGAGAGCCTCCGGCGGTTCGTGGAGATTCTGCAGGAGCTGTACAGGGAGGCCGTGGCGTTTCCGCTGTGAGAGGAGGCCCCCTCCGACCTCGCTTCGCTCGGCCACCTCCCCCAAAGGGGGAGGCAAGTGCTGCGGCGCACCCACTCGGCGCCCCGCGTCTGATTGACTTGCGCAAGTCACCTTGTGAGGCTTTGGCCTCATAAGGGTGACGGCGAAAGTCAATCTTCCTACACAAAATCAAAGCAATTGCTTTGATTTTGAAAGGAGCGGCAGTGGAATGAGCGAGCCGGTGAGCTTTGCTCAGCGGTGAGGGATATGGAGCTTGTCGCGACGTGACTGAGGGGCACAAAAAGAGAGCCTGCAGTGCAGGCTCTCTTTTTGATGTCTTATTTTGCGTAGTCCACCGCTTTGGTTTCTCTCAGCAGATGCACCTTGATCTGGCCGGGGTAGGTGAGCTCGTCCTCGATCTTCTTGGCGATGTCGCGGGCGAGGAGGACCATCTGATCCTCGCTGACCTCCTCGGGCTTGACCATGACGCGGATCTCGCGTCCGGCCTGGATGGCGTAGCAGCTGCCGATGCCGGGGAAGGACTTGGTGACCTCCTCGAGCTTCTCGAGACGCTTGACGTAGTTCTCGATGTTCTCGCGGCGGGCGCCGGGGCGGGCGGCGGAGATCGTGTCGGCCGCCTGCACGATGCAGGCCTCGACCGTGTGCGGCTCCACGTCGCCGTGGTGCGCCTCGATGGCGTGGATGACGGCCTCGTTCTCCTTGTACTTTCGCGCGAGGTTCACGCCGATGGTCACATGGCTGCCCTCAACCTCGTGGTCGATGGACTTGCCCAGGTCGTGGAGAAGACCCGCGCGCTTGGCGATGGCGACGTCGGCGCCCAGCTCGGAGGCGATAAGCCCCGCGATGTGGGAGACCTCGATGGAGTGCTGCAGCACGTTCTGACCGTAGCTCGTGCGGTACTTCATGCGGCCGAGCAGCTTGATGATCTCGGAGTTGAGACCGTGGATGTTCGTCTCGAAGGCGGCGCGCTCACCCTCCTGACGGATGGTGTTGTTGACCTCCTTCTGAGCCTTGGCCACCATCTCCTCAATGCGTGCGGGATGGATGCGGCCGTCCTGAATGAGCTTTTCGAGCGCCAGTCTCGCCACCTCGCGGCGAACCGGGTCGAAGCTGGAGACGGTGATCGCCTCGGGCGTGTCGTCGATGATCAGATCGCAGCCCGTGAGCGTTTCGATGGCGCGGATGTTGCGGCCCTCGCGGCCGATGATGCGGCCCTTCATTTCGTCGTTCGGCAGGGGAACGACCGAGACGGTCACCTCGCTCGCGTGGTCGGCGGCGCAGCGCTGGATGGCCGTGCCGATGATCTCGCGCGCCATGGATTCGGCGTCGTCCTTGAGCTGGCTCTCGATCTCCTTGATCTTGGCGGCCTTCTCGTGCACGACCTCGTTTTCGAGGCTCTCGATGAGGTAGGCCTTCGCCTCCTCGATGGTGTAGCCGGAGATTTCCTCCAGGCGTTCCTGCTGGGTCTTCTTGATCGCTTTGATCTCGTTCTGCTGCGCCTCTACGTTGGCGAGACGCTGGTTGAGGGAGTCGGTCTTGCGGTCGAGCGCGTCGGTCTTGCGGTCGAGCGCCTCCTCCTTCTGCTGCAGACGGCGTTCCTGCTTCTGCAGCTCGCTGCGGCGGGCCTTTTCTTCCTTCTCGAATTCGGTGCGGTTGCGGTGGATCTCCTCCTTGGCCTCCACCAGGGCTTCGCGCTTCTTGCTCTCGGCGCTCTTGATCGCGTCGTTGATGATGCGCTTGGCCTCTTCCTCCGCGCCGGCGATTTCCGCCTCGGCGACCTTTTTACGATAAACAACGCCCAGGATGAAGCCAACCACGAGCGCTGCGATGACAGCGACCACCCAAATGATGGTGTCTAGCATTGCGGGTATGATTCCTCCAATCTCTTGATCTCTGGCAGATTCTCAAAGACGGGCAAGGCCCGTCGGGTAAGTGTCAAATATTTCAAACGAAGTCTCCACACTCCGCATAAAATATCACCATATTATTCTAGCGACATTTCAACATTATGTCAAGTGTTCCAAACCTTTTTTTCCGTTCAACTTTTCGCCCGGAAGGTAGACAAGCGGCGGGGAAATGTACTATAATAATATACCTGAAACCGGATCATTTTTTCGGAAAGGACGCACAGACAGCTTGAACCCTCTGACTTATCTGTTCCCGGCGCTGACGGTCACGTTTACGGTGCTGTTTTTCCTCCTCGGCCTGATCGGAGAGAACTTCGAGGCGCCGAGCGGGAAGTCGCGGCTCGGCAGAGCTTCGGCGCCGGCCTCCGTGGCCAAACGCACGGGCAGGCCGTGGGGCATCCTCGCGCTCACGGCAGTATATGCGCTCATCGCGTTTTTCAACCTCGGCGACACGGCGTCGCCCGAGACGTATTACGCCCTGCCCGACGGCGGGCGCGTGGAGATTCGCTTTGCCGGCGAGGTGCAGCTGGGGCGCGTGTTTTACTTCGCCGGGCTCAACACGGGCGAGGCGGAGCTGACCGTCCTGCAGGGCGGGCGCGAGATCCCCGCCGGCACGCTGCCGCATGCCTACCGCGACGTGTTCAAATGGCGCGACGCGGAGCTCACCGAGGACGCCGATCTCACGGCGGACGCCCTTGTTCTCTATCCCCATGCCGACGGCACGGAGGACATTGAGATCGGCGAGATGGCGTTTTTCGACGTGAACGGCTACCGCGTCGACCCCTCGGATATCTCCGTCTCCGCGGGCGCCGAGGCGCTCTGCGACGAGCCGATGGCCGTTCCCGACGCCTCCACCTGGCGCAACAGCACCTATTTCGACGAGATTTATCATGCCCGCACCGCGCTGGAGCATCTGCGCGCGATTGAGCCCTATGAGGTCTCGCACCCGCCGCTCGGCAAGCTCATCATCGCCCTCGGGCTCACGATCTTCGGCGTCAACCCCTTCGGCTGGCGGTTCATGGGCGTGCTCTTCGGCGTGCTGATGCTGCCGGTGCTCTGGCTGCTGATCCGCCGCCTCTTCGGCGACGACCGCATCGCCCTGTGCGGCACGGCGATCTTCGCGTTTGACTTCATGCACTTCGCGCAGACCCGCATCGCCACGATTGATACCTACGGCGTGTTTTTCATCCTGCTGATGTATCTCTTCTTCTGGAGCTGGTATGAAAACGACCGCTGGCGCGACCTCGCGCTCGCGGGGGTGTTCTTCGGCCTCGGCGCCGCAAGCAAGTGGACGTGCCTCTATGCCGGCGCGGGGCTCGGCGTGCTGTGGATCATCGCGTGGCTCTTCCGCTTTCACGACGCCAAGGGGCAGTCGTGGCAGAAGCGCTGCGCGGAGGATTTCGTGCTGAACGTGGGCTTCTGCCTCGTCTGGTTCGTGCTGGTGCCGGCGCTGATCTACTATCTCAGCTACACGCCCTACGGCCTCGCGAAGGGGCTCACCGCGCCGGGCATGTATTTCACGCGCGACTATCTCAAAACCGTGCTGGAAAACCAGTCGTTCATGTTCAACTATCACGCGGGGCTCATCGCCGAGCACCCCTATTCCTCGAGCTGGTGGCAGTGGCTGTTCGATATCCGCCCGATCCTCTATTATCTCGAGTACGGCGAGGGCACCGTCGCCTCCATCGGCGCGTTTACGAATCCGCTCCTGAGCTGGGCGGGGCTCGTGAGCGTCGTGTATCTCATGGTCCGCGCCGTGCGAAAGCGCGACCGCCGCGCCGTGTTCATCGTCGTCGGCTATCTTGCGCAGCTCGTGCCGTGGATGCTGGTAACGCGCCTTACGTTCGCCTATCACTATTTCGCGGCGGTGGTCTTCCTCGTGCTCGCGCTCTGCGCGGTGTTCGACGATATGCGCGCGAAAGGCCACATCCGCTGGATGTACGCCTTTACCGGCGTCTGCCTCGCGCTCTTCGCGGCGTTCTATCCCGTGCTCACCGGCATCGAGGTCGCGAGAAATTACAGCTGGAAGCTGCTGAAGTGGTTCCCGAGCTGGCCGTTTTAATTTCGCAGAAAAGCCGCGGGCGGCTTTCCCGCGAGGGGGGCTGCGCTGCGAAAGGAATATTTGGTCGCAAGTGCGACTTGCGAGAAGAAAAATTCCTTTCTCCGCGAGCAGTATTTTTCAGCCCGAAACAAGTTCCGGGCGAAAAATGATTTGAATCATTCGCGCTTGCGAGCGCGAACTCTGCCGAGAGCAGAAGTTCTATTTTAGGAAAGGCAAGGATTTTACAATGATTGCTATCGGTTCCGATCACGGGGGCTTTGCCCTGAAGCAGGAGATTATGAAGCATCTGGAGGAGCGTGGGCTGGAGTACAAGGACTTCGGCACCTACACCGCCGAGAGCTGCGATTATCCGCAGTACGGCGCCGCCGTGGGCAGAGCCGTCGCCGCCGGGGAGTGCGAGCGCGGGATTCTCATCTGCGGCACCGGCATCGGCATCTCCATCTCCGCCAATAAGATCCGCGGCGTGCGCGCCGCCCTCTGCGGCGACTGCTTCTCCGCCGAGATGACCCGCCGCCACAACGACGCCAACATCGTCGCCCTCGGCGCGCGCGTCGTCGGCCCCGGTCTCGCGCTCAAGATCGTCGATACCTTCCTCGACACCCCGTTCGAGGGCGGCAGACATGCCAGACGCGTCGAGCAGATGATGGCGCTGGAATCTTCGCCGGAAAACCGCTGACGCTGGGCTTTCCGGCGAGAAGGGGCTGCGCTGAAAAAGGGTTTTTTGGTCGCAAGTGCGACTTGCGAAAAGAAAAAACCCTTTTCCCGCGAGCGGTATTTTTCAGCCCGAAACAAGTTCCGGGCGAAAAATGATCCTATTCTCTTCGCCTCTGCGGAGGCGAACTCTGGCGAGGCCAACGCTTTATTAATCCTGATTTGAGGTTTTTCATTTATGGCATCTAACCATCCCGATGTTTACCGTGCCCGGCGGCGCGGCTGGGGCGGGGTCTGGCGCACGGCGCTGACGGTGATCGGCATTCTGATCTTTCTCGCGCTGCTGCTGATCTACTCCTTCCACAAATACATCGTCTATGACAAGGAAGGCGTGCATGTGCTCTTTCCCATGCTCGGCGAGCGCGTCACGGCCGAGGACGCCGCCGCGCCCTCGCCCACGGTCTACCCGGCGGAGCTGGTGTATGACGAGCCGGACTATGCCTCGCTGATCTCCTCGGCGGGGCAGAATCTCGAGCCGCTGCGCGGGAAGTATCTCACGGCGGACTCCATCACGTCCGAGACCCTCGCCGCCGCCGCCCAGCAGGTGGCCGCCGCGAAGGGCAACGCGCTCGTGCTGCAGATGAAGCCGCCCTCCGGCTCGCTCGCGTGGAAATCGAGCGTCGCGCTCGCGGAGTCGTTCGAGGTCAACGGCTCGCGCGACATTGCCGAGGCCATCCGCGATCTCAAGGCGGAGTATCACAGTCTGCGCTTCGTCGCGGTGGTGAGCGCCTGCGTCGATTCGCTCATGGCCGAGCGCTATGCCGCCATGGCGCTCAAGACCGCCTCCGGCAGCCCCTATGCCGACGCCTCCGGCGGCTGGGTCGATCCCTACAGCACGCAGCTGCGCGAATATCTCGGCAGTCTCAGCCGCGAGCTCGCGGACATGGGCTTCGATGAGATCGCCTATTCCTACATGCAGCTGCCGGACACGACGGCGGAGCTCGGCTTCTCCGCGCAGATGAGCACCACGCCCACGCCGCGCGACGCGGTGGTGAGCCTCGCGCAGTATCTGCGCTCCGCGATTTCCGACCGCGGTGTGGAGCTCGATGTGATCCTCTCCTCCGATTCCGCCCTGCAGGGCAGAGGCGAGACGACCGGGCAGGATCTCACGCTCATGGGCAAGATCTTCAGCCGCCTGTGCACCTTCGGCGAGGGCGAAACGCTCACCGCCATGCGCGAGAAGATCACCGCCGCGAACGAGAGCTTCGATCTGGAGAACCGATTCGTGCCGTTTGTGCGCAACGCGCAAATAGAGGGCAGCTGGGTCATGACCGGCTGAGTCGCTCCGCTCCCAAAATGAAAGGCGCCCCTTTTGGGGGCGCCTTTCATTTTGATACTCGCGCTCCATCGCGCGGAACGGAGTGAACGATCATGCTGGAGTTCGGCGCATTCGCAGCGTATCCGGTTCGCTGTAGGGGTGACACTTTGTGTCGCCCGCCTTGCAGGATGACTGCCGCCGCTGGCGGGCGATTCATGAAT
>JBGUHV010000245.1:0-2664 GCA_045112425.1 Oscillospiraceae bacterium | reverse complement strand
ATGGACACGAAAAGTTAGGGGTCAGTACGCAGGGGTCAGGGGTCAGGAGTTGGAGAGCGGAATTGTTTTCTTTTCCCGTTCCCCATTTGTTGGTAATATATTGCTCGTGACTGGCAACAGGCTCCGAACCGGGGTTGCAAGCCTGGCACGTATTGAGGTATGATACGGACTGCAGGTGGCAGGCAACCACTTGCAGCGCGCATGGGAGACGCCCGAGGCACACGATGAGCCAAGCCGAAAGGCCCACGCTCGAGTTTTTGTTTGGGCGCCGACGGAAGCCACCTGCTTGGGGCGCAAGACCCCGGATAATCGTATGCCACCCAGGCACACTCCGTCTACCTCAATACGTGCCAGCAAGTCCATAAGGTACCAAAATGAACGAACGAATGCAAGAGGGGCGAGAGCCCCGGTCGACAAAGGCGACCAGCCGTCCGAGATACGTCGTCGGCATGGACGCCCATTCCAGGAAGCTGGCCATCTCGGTATGGGACGGCACGGATCCGTGGAACCCGACGAGGCACGAGGAGAACCCGCACTGCGACATCAACATGGTGAAGCAGTACTACGAGGCCCATGTCCCGCTGGACTCGATTACGATAATCGAGGCCTCGACAAACTCGGCCCTGCTGAAGGCCATGCTTGACGAAATCGGATTCAGGGCCGAGGTCGTCAGGTCAGACGCCATCGCCGACAAGCAGCGCAAGCGCAAGGTCTGCGACATAAACGACGCCAGGACGCTCGCGAACGCATACATCCACGGCGACATCAAGGAGTTCGTCTGGACGCCGTCTCCCGAGTACTCCGAGTACAGGGACATCATGTTCGCCTACCGCGACGCGGTAAAGGAGGCCACGCGGACATCGAACCGCATATGGAGCATCTGCTGCCGACATGGCTTCGACTTCGACATCAAGGCGGGCGAGACAAAGGCCTCCTCCATCCGCGCCATGATACGCGAGCTCAACGTCAGCGGATTCATCAAGGACAGGCTGGCGATGCTTGCAAGCGACTATGAATACTACACGAAGAGGCGCGACGAGCTTGAGCGGCAGATCGCCGAGATAGTCGTCCAGTCAAAGTCGATGCTCGCGCTGATGCAGCTTCCAGGCGTGTACTACATCGCGGCATTCGCAACCCAGACATTTGTGGAGGACGCACGGAGGTTCGGAACGGCCTCCAAGCTCGCGGCATATGGCGGCTTTGCCATGATTGGGAACACGAGCGGTGACGAGGAGGAAAAGGCCAGAAGCAAAGGCGGCACCGGCAAGCCGCTCGACGGGGAAGGCCGAAGAGACCTGAAGACGCTCTACTGCGAGGCCGGGCACACCGTCCTCAACAACTGCAAGGGGATGAAGCTCGGCAAATGGGGGATGCGCCTTGTCTTCAGGGGCAAGCACAAGAACAAGGCGGCATGCGCAGTCGGCAGGAAGCTGCTGACGTACGCATGGCACATCATGCGCGGCGACCCTACCCCGAACCGTGAGGACGAGGAGTTCTTCAAGAGGAAGATGAAGAGGTTCTACAGCGTGCTGGGCGCGAAGCGGATGAAGGAGCTCGGCTACAGCAGCATAAAGAACTTCGCAGACAAGCTGGCCGAGGTCATATACGGGCATCTCCCAAAGGCGGAATCCACTACAGCGCAGACTTCCAAACAGTGATGGCCGACGCGGCGACCCGCCCTAATACGGCAGGGCCTCCCTGAAGGGCCCTGCCGCCGGGCGGGCACCCCGCCGCTGACGATTCCAAGAATAAAGACTGGCAAGACGAAGTGCGGACTGGCGTCCGCACAGCTACCGCTTTACTTCCAGAAAAAGATTTTTGATTTACCCCCTTGACGCAATACATAATCGTGTGCCGCGTAGGATATTCGCCCGCGCCGAAGGCGTCGGGTTGCCTGAGCGCGAAGCGCGAACCCCATAGGGGCCGCAAGGGGGCGAGCATTCGTGTCGCGGGCATCCGACGCGGACCGAAGGTCTGGAAGGCGCAGAGACGCATGGCGAAGGTCGTTGCCATCAGTCTGCTTTATCTTTGCAAATGTATCGGCAATTCGACCTTCAAGACAATGCGGCTATGCGCATTCTAAAGCGGCGAAACCGCGCGTCGGATGCGCCGCGTTTCGTGGTCGCGCGCCAGCGCCCCCATCCCATTGACTTTGCATAAATAACTCGTTGCGCCCCTCTCCCGCAGTCGCAAACGACTACTGGACGACGTGGAAGCGGCGAAATAGCCCGAGAACGAATATCGCGAGGACAATAAACGGCACCGCATAGGCGCAGTAGAGCCGAAGCCATGAGGGGAAACGCCTACCCTCACCGGCGTTGGCCTCGGCGAGAAACCGCTCCCAGCCCCAGCCGTAGCGATGGCAGCAGAAGAACGCGAACGCGAGGGCGCCGAGGGGAAGGAAGATGTCGCTGACTATGAAGTCCTCAAGATCAAGAACGCACGACCCCTCGCCAAACGGCTTGAACGCCGACCAGACATTAAACCCGAGGACGCACGGGAGCGCGAGAAACACGAGGGCGACACCGCAGACGCAGCAGGCGCGGCGACGACTGAACCCCGTGTAGTCCATAACGCAGGCAACGACATTCTCGAAGACGGCGAGAACCGTCGTAAGCGCGGCGAAACTCATAAAGAGGAAGAAAAGCGCCCCCCAGAGCCGAC
>JBGUHV010000244.1:0-13053 GCA_045112425.1 Oscillospiraceae bacterium | reverse complement strand
CCAGAGCGCGCTGCGCAGCTATATTGCCTGCCGCATCCTCGCGCAGGAGGGCTTCGACTGCCGTCACATGGCCGGCGGCTGGCGGCTCTACAGCTCCGTCATGACCGATCAGCAGGCCGCCAAACAGGCCGCCCCCTGCGGCATGGAATAAGGCTCTGTTTAAACAGGAGCGTACCGCAATCGGTACGCTCCTGTTTTTTAATATTTGTCCTCTTCGGTGATCGCCCGGATCACGCGGCAGGGTACGCCAGCCGCGAAGGATCGCGGCGGAATGTCGCGCGTCACGACGCTCCCGGCGCCAATCACGCAGCCCGCGCCGATGGTCACGCCGCCGCAGACCGTCACGTTTCCGGCGAGCCAGCAGTTGTCCTCAATCGTGATCGGCTTTGCCGCCTCCAGATCGGCGATCCCGTCGCCATAGGGGAAGGGGTTCCGGTCGTCTGGATGCATCGGGTGCACCGGCGTATAGAGCGACACGTTCGGCCCCATGAAGACGTTTCTGCCAATGGTTACCGGCGCGCAGTCGAGCACCGTGAAGTTGAAGTTTGCATAGGAATTCTCGCCGATGGTGGTGAACACGCCGTAGTCAAACTGCACCGGCCCCTGCAGGTACACGTTCTTCCCGCGCTCCGGCACGAGCCGGGCGAGAATTGCCTCGCGCCGTTCTGCTTCGGTCTCATCGGTCCGGTTATATTCCATGCTCAGCCGGTGTGCCTGCTGCCGCAGCGCCTTGAGCTCGGCGTCCTCCGGGCAGTAGAGCAGCCCTGCGAGCATTTTTTCCCGTTCTGTCATCCAATCACGCTCCTTTTTCGCCATGATAGCACGAAAGTGCGTTCCGGGCAAGGTTGCGTTTCCGAGAGCCGCATGGTAAGATATTGAAAAAGCATTGTTTAGGAGGCCATTATGCAGCTGCAGGATTATGAACGCGATCATCTGGCCATGCTCCGGCCATGCCTCGCCGAGTGCGCGGTGCTGCTGAAGAAAAACGGCGCCTTTCCGCTCGACTGGCCGTGCGATCTCGCGCTTTATGGCAGTGGCGCCCGCCGTACCGTCTTCGGCGGCACGGGCTCGGGCGAGGTGAACGCCCGCCATTTCGTCTCTGTTGAGGAGGGGCTCGAGCAGGCGGGCTTCCGGCTCACGACGAAGCGCTGGCTCGATGAATATGACGCCGTGGAAGTCAAGGCGAAGGCCGCCTTCCTCCGCGAGATCAAGGCCAGCGCCCGCCGGCACCATCGCCTTGCCGTCATGGAGGGGATGGGCGCCGTCATGCCGAAGCCGGAATATGATCTCCCACTCACGGCGCACGGAGACGCCGCCGTTTATGTGCTCTCGCGCATCTCCGGCGAGGGGAGCGACCGCACCGTGGAGGGCGACGTTCGGCTCACGCAGTCCGAAATTCGGGATATCCTCGCGCTCGACCGTGCGTTTGACCGCTTCCTGCTCGTGCTGAACGTGGGCGGGCCGGTGGATCTCTCGCCGGTGCAGTCGGTGGGGAACATTCTTTTGCTCTCCCAGCTCGGCACCGAGACGGGCCCGGCGCTTGCGGACATTCTGCTCGGCAGATATACCCCCTCCGGCAAGCTCTCCGCCACCTGGGCGGCGTGGGAGGATTACCCGCGTCTCGGCGACTTCGGCGAGCGGGATCAGACCCGTTACCGCGAGGGCGTCTACGTCGGCTATCGCTATTTTGACTCTGTGCAAAAGCGCGCGCTCTATCCCTTCGGCTTCGGCCTGAGCTATGCCGATTTTGAGCTGCAGGACGCCCAAGTCTCTCTGGATGGCGAGCGCGTCACCGTTTCCGCTACAGTCGAAAACATCGGCGAGCACACCGGCAAGGAGACGGCGCAGCTCTATGTCTCCGTGCCGTGGGGCAGGCTGGATCAGCCGTTTCAGACGCTCGCGGCATTTTCCAAAAGCCGCACGCTCTATCCGGGCGAGCGGCAGGCGCTCACGCTCTCATTCGATCTGCACGAGCTCGCGGGCTTTGACGCAGAGCGCAGCGTGCAGCTGCTGGAGGCGGGCGACTATGTGCTCCGCCTCGGCCAGAGCAGCGCGGACACTGTGCCCATCGCCGTCCTGCGCCTCGAGCGCGAGGTGATCACGGCAAAGCTCCGGGCGCTCGACGGACCGGATTACAAGGATTGGAAGCCAAACGCACCCGTGTCTGAAACGCTGCCGGCGCTGCCGGTTCTGAGGATCGATCCGGCGCAGATTCCCTGCCTCGAGCCGGAATATGATCTTCCCGCGCCGATTGACCCGCTCGCGGCCTCGCTCTCGGACGAGGAGCTCGCTATGATGAGCGTCGGCGCCTTCGATCCGAAGGGCGGCGTGCTGAGCGTCATCGGCAACGCCTCGACCGCCGTGCCCGGCGCGGCGGGGGAGAGCAGCCATGTGCTCGCAGATCGCGGCGTTCCCTATCTCGTCATGGCGGACGGCCCCGCCGGACTGCGCCTGATGCGCACCTTCGCCCGCGATCAAAAGGGCGTTGTGCCGCTGGAGGCCACCATGCCCGCCACAATGACGGATCTGCTCCCCGGCGTCGTCACGAAGGCGCTCTCGCTCCTGCAGCGAAAGCCCGCGCCGAATGCTGAGATCGTCACGCAGTACTGTACCGCCATTCCCATCGGCACGGCGCTCGCGCAGAGCTGGAACCCTGCGCTCGCCGAGCTCTGCGGCGATCTCGTCGGCGCGGAGATGGAGCGCTTCGGCGTGCAGCTCTGGCTCGCTCCGGCGCTGAACCTGCACCGCGACCTTCGCTGCGGGCGCAACTTTGAATATTATTCCGAGGATCCGCTCCTCTCCGGGCGCATGGCGGCCTCCGTCACGCGCGGCGTGCAGCGCCATCCGGGGTGCGGCGTCACGATCAAACACTACTGCGCCAACAATCAGGAGACGAACCGCTTCCAGTCGAGCAGCGTCGTGAGCCACCGCGCCCTGCGCGAGACGTATCTGCGCGGCTTCGGCATCGCGGTGCGGGAGAGTCACCCCCGCGCTGTCATGACGTCGTATAATCTCCTCAACGGCGTGCATACCTCCGAGCGGCGCGATCTGATCGAGGATGTGCTGCGCGCCGAGTTCGGCTTCGACGGCGTGGTTATGACCGACTGGCTCATTGCGCAGATGAAGGACAAGCGTGCCGCTCACTCCGTCGCAGACCCGGCGAAGATCCCCGCCTCCGGCAACGATCTCGTCATGCCCGGCACAAAGGCGGATTGTCAGCGCGTCCTGAACGCCCTCCGCTCCGGCGCGCTCGACCGCGATCAGGTGCGGCGAAACGTCTCGCGCCTCATCCGTCTTGCGCGGGAGCTGAATGCATAAGTATGCAGAAAATTCTTGTCAAAAATACATTTTTCCGGTATACTGCATTTGTCTGCTTTTTCTGAGAGAAGTAATATAGAGAGGAATGTTATTTGCATGATTGACGCCATTGACAATGTCGTAAATGCCATCAGCGGTGTGCTCTACCAGCCCTATGTCGTTCCGCTGATCCTCGTCCTGGCCGGACTGTACTTCACCATCCGGCTCAAGGGCATCCAGTTCAACCTCTTCGGCGAGTCGATTCGTGTCGTCACGGAAAAGCCCGTCAACCTCGAGTCCACGTCCTCCTTCGGCGCGCTCATGGTCTCCACGGCCTCCCGCGTCGGCACCGGCAACATCATGGGCGTCTCCACGGCCATCTGCGTCGGCGGTCCGGGCGCCATCTTCTGGATGTGGGTCACGGCGGTGCTCGGCGGCGCCTCGGCGTTCGTGGAGTCCACGCTCGCGCAGATCTATAAGAAGCGCAACCCCGACGGCTCGAGCTACGGCGGCCCGTCCTACTACATGCAGGAGGCCATCAAGCAGCGCTGGCTCGGCGTTATCTTCGCCGTCGTCCTGATCCTTACCTACGCCGTGGGCTACAACATGCTCGCCGCCTATAACACGCAGGACACCTTCTCCTCCTTCTCCTTCTACGGCAAGACGACCTCCGTCGTCGTCGGCGCGGTGCTCGCGGTGCTGTTTGCCGCCTCCGTCCTCGGCGGCGCCAAGCGCCTGACGAAGGTCACGGAGGTGCTCGTGCCGCTCATGGGCGTGCTGTACATCGTCGTCTCCATCGTCGTGATCGTCCTGAACATCGGCAGCTTCGGCGCGGTGTTCGGCAGCATTTTCCGCTCCGCCTTTGACTTCAAGGCCATCTTCGGCGGCTTCGCCGGCAGCGCGATCATGTGGGGCATCAAGCGCGGCCTCTACTCCAACGAGGCCGGCATGGGCTCCGCGCCCAACGCCGCCGCCGCGGCGGACGTGTCGCACCCCGCGAAGCAGGGCCTTGTGCAGATGCTCTCCGTCTTCATCGACACGCTGCTCATCTGCTCCGCCACGGCCTTCATGTGCCTGTTCTCCGGCGTGGTTCCGAGCGAGGAGCTCAAGGGCGCGCCCTACGTCGCCGCCTCCATGAAGGCAGCGCTCGGCGGCTTCGGCCCCGTGTTCATGACGGTCGCGGTCTGCCTCTTCGCCTTCACGACGCTCATCGGCAACTACTATTACACCGAGGGCTGCTGGCGCTTCATCCTGAAGAAGGATCCCGGCAAGGGCTTCATGACGGCCTGGCGCATCTTCTGCTCTCTGCTCGTCTTCGTCGGCGCCGTCATCTCCGCGGGTCTTGCGTGGGATACCGCCGATCTGCTGCAGGCGCTCATGGTCATCATCAACGTGCCTGTGATCGTCATCCTCGGCCGCACGGCTGTGCGCGCGCTGGATGATTACCGCGCCCAGCGCAAGACCGGCGCGAACCCGACGTTCAAGGCAAAGGACATCGGCATTTCGGGCACGGATTTCTGGAACTAAATGCATCGGCGCCGGAGCTCAGGCTCCGGCGCTTTGACGGAAAGGGGAATCATTATGAATCTGATTCAGGTTGTCGGCACATTCTCTGAGGACGAAAAGGCGCGCCTCTGCGCTGCGGGGCCGGATTCGGAGGTGCGCTTCTGCACCGATGCCGAGGTCACGGCGGAGGCGCTGCGCGATGCGGACATTCTCATCGGCAACCCGCCGCTCGCCATGGTGGAGTCGGCGGAGCGTCTCGAGTGGATGCAGCTGCTCTCCTCCGGCGCGGACGTCTATGCCGGCTCGCAGGTGCTCAAGGCACGCGGGCTTGTCCTCACAACCGCCACCGGCGCTTACGGCGTGGGCATTGCGGAATACATGGTCGCGATGCTCCTCGCCATGATGAAAAAGCTCCCGGGCTATTACGATCTGCAGAAGGCCGCGCAGTGGCGTGATCTCGGCGCGGTGGTATCGCCGAGAGGAAAGCGCGTGCTCGTCGTCGGCACGGGCAATCTCGGGCGCGAGTTTGCCAGGCGCATGCGCGCCTTCGGCTGTGAGCTTGTCGGCGTGCGCCGCAGAGCGGGGCAGTGCCCGCCGGAGTTTGACCGGGTCTGCCTTCTCGCTGAGCTCGAGCGGGAGCTGCCGGAGGCGGACGTCGTCGCCCTGTGCCTGCCCGGCACGCCGGAGACGCACCATCTCTTTGACGCGGCCATGCTCGCCAAATGCAAAGACGGCGCATATTTCATGAACGTCGGCCGCGGCACGGTCGTGCCGCTGGAGGCGCTCTGCGACCGCGCCGTGACGGATCGTTTTGCCGCGCTCTGGGTCGACGTGCTCGAAACCGAGCCGCTGCCGGACGGGCATCCGCTCTTCTCGGTGCCGAATCTGCTCATCACGCCGCACATCACCGGCGGCCTGCATCTCGATATCACGCGCGATAACATCCTCTCCATCTGCGAGGATAATCTCCGCGCCTGGCGTGTGGGAAAGCCCCTGCGCAGCGTGCTCGACTGGAGCACGGGCTATTGTCAGTAATCCGACCGCTTTGCACTGTTTGGGAGGAAGAACAATGAAGCTAGCAGAATGGTTCCGAGCAAAAAAGCAGGAGTGGTTCGGCCGGAAGGAGGAGCAGCCTGCGGAGATTCTTCCGCTGGACGCCGACCTCTCCGAAATCGATCCGCCCGAAACGCGCTTTACCGAGGAGTATCGCCGGTTCCTGAAGCAGCAGGAGGCGGCAGGCTCCGAAGGCCCGAACAAGCGGGAGCTGAAATAAGGCAATGAAAGAGAAAGATCTCACCGAAAGGTGAGGCCTTTCCTTGTGGTGGGACTATCGGGACTTAAGTCGAACTATTGTCGGCTCTTAGAAGCAGGAAGCTCTTCATACATAGCAGTCAACAGATCCTCCAGAAATGTCCGGTTTTCGACATCGTCTACCAGCAGCATTTCTTTTGCGCCCTCATAGGGCAGTTCTTTGGTGGCTTTCGGCATCATAGATACAGCCGACTTTGTCAGTTTAACAAGAAAACGGTCGTCGTAAATACCGCCTATGATCTTTCCCTTGTAATAGAGGATATACTCTCCCATCATGGCGCGCCAAGAGATGCCGTCCAGTCCTGAAAGCTGATCCATAATAAACTCCAAATAGGACTTGCTTGATGCCATTTTATCCTCTCCTTCTCTGACGGGTCGATCGACCCTCCGCGATGCTCAGCTTTTTCCGTACAGCTCGAGAATTTACGGTATATAACCGTTTTACGGAAACGATAAACACAGCTTTCCGTGTTCTTCTAAGCAACTGTAAGTCTGACTCAGTATTACCTTATCAGGCCGAAAGGCAATAATAAAGTCCTTACCTGAATCATTGTCTTTTGGACAAGGGTTCGAGCAAGGACCTTTTTGGTGGAGATGGCGGGAGTTGAACCCGCGTCCGAAAGCACTTTAACAGGAACTTCTCCGGGCGCAGCGGGTTGTTTTGATGGGCCGAACCCATCCGTTCCCTTCGTCACAGGCCAACACGCAAGCCTGCCAGTCCGGTAGCTTCATGATACATGGTGCGGGCAAAGCTTACCGCACGCACGTTCCCCACTCATCGACGCTCCGCATCCGGGCCGTGGGCCTCCCGGCGGGAACGCTCGCTAATTAAGCAGCGAGAAGAACAGTGTTATCGTTGTTCTTTAATTTATAAGGTTGCCCGTTTTATGGCGGTCAGGCGCCGCCGCCCGCTATTCCTGCCTCCACGCCCCCGTCGAAACCGGTACATCCCCTCGTCGTCAGACCGGGCGCACTCCACTTCGCAGCCGTGCAAAGGCTATGCCTGTGCACGACGGCTTTGTATCCGCTTCCCCGGTCTTCCTTTCCGCATCGAAGCGCTGCGGCTTCGATGCGGTCGGGAAATCGGTATCACGCTTTGCGTGATGGATTGAATAACTGTGATTAAGACGCTGTTGCTTGGATTTTGTTTCGTAGGGGTCGGCGTCCTCGACGACCCTTTTTCCACTTACCGGCCCGGGAGCTTTTCCGGGGCGGGGTAATCGACGCCCTGCGTGTCGACCGTGACCTTTTTCATGCGCTGGTCGGCCTTGGGCTTGTCGTTCATCATGTTGCGCGGGGCGCGGGCGATCTCGTCGACGACCTCGATGCCCTCGATGACCTTGCCGAAGGCGGCATACTGGCGGTCGAGATGCGGGGCGTCCTGATGCATGATGAAGAACTGGCTGCCGGCGGAGTCGGGGATCATGGTGCGGGCCATGGAGAGCACGCCGCGCTCATGCTTCAGATTGTTCTGGAAGCCGTTGGCGCTGAACTCGCCGCGGATGCAGTAGCCGGGGCCGCCCATGCCGGTGCCCTGGGGATCGCCGCCCTGAATCATGAAGCCGGGGATCACGCGGTGGAAGATCACGCCGTCATAGAAGCCCTCCTTCACGAGGCTGATGAAATTGTTCACGGTGTTCGGGGCGATCTCGGGATAGAGCTCCGCCTTGATCACGCCGCCGGCTTCCATTTCGATGGTTACGATGGGATTGCTCATGGTCTATCTCCTTTCAAAGGAAGCTCTGAATGAATCGAAGTACTCAGATTGGCGAGCAGATTTTTTGCCTGATGAAGTTGAAAAAACGAAGGAATACTTTGTGTATTTCAAGGTTTTGAAACGAAATCAGGCGGAAAATATGCCGTCAAGATGAGTGCGGTGATTTGTTCAGAGTTTCCTCAATAACGCTCTTTCATCGCCCGATCCATATCTCTTCGGGCGCTCTTCTCAGCCGCCGCCTCGCGCTTGTCATAGAGCTTCTTGCCCTTGCAGAGACCGAGCTCGACCTTCACGCGGCTGTCCTTGAAATAGAGGCTCAGCGGGATGAGCGTCAGCCCGTCCTGCTGCACGCGCGCCTGCAGCTTGAGAATCTCGCGCTTGTGCATCAAAAGCCGCTTCGGCCGGTCGGGGTCGCGGTTGTAGTAGCTGCCGTGCTCATAGGGGCTGATGTGAATGCCGTGCGCGAAGAGCTCTCCGTTTTTCACCGCGCAGAACGAATCCTTCAGATTCACGGTGCCGGCCCGAATGCTCTTGACCTCGGTGCCGAAGAGCTCCACGCCCGCCTCGTACTTCTCCAGCACGAAATAGTCGTGATACGCCTTCCGGTTGGCCGCCGCCTGCTTTACGCCCTTTTCCCGCGGCATCCGATCGCCTCCTTTCCCGGTTGCTGAATGACAGTTTACCACAATTGTACCGAGAAAGAAAGAGGAAAATGTGAACGCAAAAAGAGAGCCTGATTGGATCAGGCTCTCTTTTGCGATTAAAACACGTCCTCGACCACGCGCTCCGGCGGGGTCTCGAGCAGCTCGGGCTGGCGGATGAACATTTTGAACATCTTGAAGCCCTGCGCGTAGTCGAAGCCGTCGCAGATGCGCTCGTCGGTGTTGATCTTGAAATCGATGTACTTGCGCTGCGCGACCGTGCCGTCGGCCTGTACCTCATAGGCTTTTCGTTTCGCGCCGAAGGCGATGAAGGCGGGCAGCGTGCCGAAGTTGTACAGATGGTGATACACCGGGCCGATGCCGATCGAGCCGAGATCGGTGATGATCATGGAGCCGTGGAAGGGGCTGGCGTCGAGCAGGCTCTGGGGGATGATGCCGAAGTAATCCATCACTTTCAGAATCCAGATCGCAAAGCGCAGGATGAAGCGGGGCAGCTTCGTGAGGGCGGAGGCGACCTGCTCGGTGTTGTTGTCCTCCTCGCCGTATTTGATCTCGTCGATCTTCTCGTTCATCTTGTGATAGACGTCGAACACCGTGTCGTACGGGTCGAAGACGACCTTGATCGTCGTCTCGCCGGCCTCGGCGGTCATGCCGCGGCGCACGGTGAGCACGACCTCGATGTTGTTTCTCGCATAGATGCGGCGGCCCGCGATGAAGCGGTTGACCGCCGGACGCTGGCTCACGAGGCGGACGTATGCCGCGATGAACAGATGCAGGTAGCCGAGACCCTTGTAGCCCTCCTTGCGCTTGTCGCGCAGCCAGCGGTCGGTCTCCGTGATTTCCGCCGAGTCGGAGAACTGGTTGCAGGCGTCGTTTTTCTGCACCATGATGTAGGGAATGAATTTATAAAAGGGGTCGAGCGACCGGAGCAGGCGGCCTTCCTTGCGATCCCCGAAGCGTTTCTTGCCGGGCATGGGAGCACCTCCAAATGTTTCTAAATTTTGAACAATTTCATTATAACGCACATTCCGGCAGATAGCAAGCCGCAGTTCCGGAAATTCATAAAATATAAAGAGTTAATTTCAAATATTGTGTTGAGTAACCATACAAAAACAGGCTTTGTGAAAACGATGAAAATGCGGGAGATACAGGCCCTTATTTTGTCAATTGTGTAACTAGCAGGTGAAAAAACCAGCAAAATCAACAGAAATTTAACGGTGTTGTCACAAAAATAATTAGTGATTTTGTCAGAAAAAGCCGGTCGACAGGCTTGCGAAATCGTTCAAAATGAGGTATCATGTTGTTGAATTCCACGCATAGTTTTCTTCTATCACACAGTTGCTATGCGTCATTGTTCAGAAAAATACAGAGGTCGGGAGGTGTGTGAATGTCATTTGAAGCGATCAATACGGTCCGGGAAGCGGAAGAGCGAGCCAGGCAGATCAAGCTGGAAGCGACGCAGGCTGCCGCCGAGGCGGTGGAAGCGGCCGAGCGCGACGGCAAGGAGGCAGTGGAGGCGGCGCTGAACAAAGCGCGCGAAGAACTCAAATCCCTGCGCTCCAAGACCGACGAGAAGGCCACGCAGGACGCCGAGGCGCTGGCAGCGACGACGAAGAATCGCGAGGCTACCATGCGGACACGCGCGGAAGCAAGACTGGACCAGGCGGCGTCACTCATCGTGGAAAGGATCGTGAATAGCTGATGGCCATTGTACAAATGAAAAAGCTGCAGCTCATGGTCGTTCGGGAGCAGAAGGAGGCCCTTCTCCGCGATTTGATGTTGCTCGGCTGCGTGTCCGTCACGGAGCCGGAACTGCCCCAGGAGGGGGATGCCGCGCAGCTTCGTCCGGAATCCGGCGGTTTGACGGAGGCCCGGGCGGATCAGGCGAGGCTCACAGCCGCGCTTGGATTGCTGGACAAGTATGCTCCCGTGAAGTCCAAACTGCTCAGCGGCCGCCCCGAGGTATCGGAGGCGGAGTTCCTGGATGAGAAGGCGTACGCCAGAGAGCTGGAGGCCGCCTCTCAGATGGAGGATCTCGAAGCGCAGATCCGCCGGCTCACGAGCGAGGAGACGCGCCTGCGCTCGTCCATGGATGCGCTCAGCCCGTGGACGGGTCTGGATCTTCCGCTGGAGACGAAGGGCACCGGCTGTGCGGACGTGATTCTCGGCACCATCCCCGCCGTGATGGATCTGGCGGAGGCGCAGCGTGCGCTCGCCGAGGCCGCGCCCGAGGCGGAGCTCTTCCCCGTGAATGCGGACAAGGACGCGCACTATACCGTGCTCGTCTGCCACAAGAGCGCGCAGGCGGAGGCGCTGCAGGCGCTGCGAGCCTTCGGTTTTGCCATTGCGAGCGTCGCCGGCACAGTCGGCACCGCGAGGGAGCAGATCGAAGCGCAGACAAAGCAGGTCGCCGACATCGGCGAGAGCCGCGCTGCCCTCGAGCGGCAGATTGCCGCCTACTCCACGCACCGCGACGCGATCAAGCTCAGCATCGACCGCGCCAACGTCTTCATCGGCAAGGCCGAGGCCGCCGAGCGCATGGTCGGAACGGACAGCGTGGTCTGTCTCAATGGCTGGATGGAAGCGCCGGAGGAAGACCGCGTCGTCGAGACGCTCTCGAAGTATGACTGCTCGTGGGAGTTCACAGAGCCCACCGAGGAGGAATACGCCGCCGTTCCCGTCAAGCTGAAAAACGCCGCTGTGACGGAGCCGCTGAACATGGTCACCAACATGTACAGCCTTCCGGCCTACGGCACGCTCGACCCGAACCCGCTCATGGCGCCGTTCTTCATCCTGTTTTACGGCATCATGATGGCGGACATGGGCTACGGCCTGATCATGATCGCGGCCGCGCTCATCGTCAAGCATTTCGTCAAGCCCAAACGAGGCTCGAAGACCTTCGTGAACCTGCTGCTGGAGGGCGGTATCTCCACCTTCATCTTCGGCGCGCTCACGGGCGGCTTCTTCGGCGACCTCATCCCCACGCTCTACAAGATGTTCAAGGGCGTTGAGATGGGCCCGAATTTCCTCACCAAGCCCCTGCTGAACCCGCTCAACGACACGACCACCGTTCTCTACGGCGCGCTCGCGCTCGGCGTTCTGCAGCTGTTCACCGGCATGATCATCTCCATGGTCGAGAAGATCAAAAAGGGCGACGCCAAGAGCGCCATTTTCGAGGAGGGCTCCTGGTTTGTGATCCTGCTCGGTCTGGTGCTGTTCGTGTTCAAGATCGGCAACGTCGCCGGCATTCCCATTGTGCTTTGCATCGGCGCGCTCATGCTGATCTACGGCGCGGCCTATCCGGCCAAGGGCTTCGGCAAGGTTACAGCCGTCTTCGCCGCAATCTATAACGGCGTCACCGGCTGGCTGGGCGACATTCTCTCGTATTCCCGACTCATGGCGCTGATGCTGGCAGGCAGCGTCGTGGCGCAGGTGTTCAACAACCTCGCCACCATGCCGATGGGCGGCAACAAGCCGAACGTCGCAACGTTCCTGCTCTTCGTGCTCATCTTCCTCGTGGGTCACGCGCTCAACTTCGCGCTGAACCTGCTGGGCTGCTTCGTGCACGATCTGCGTCTGCAGTGTCTGGAATACTTCGGCAAATTCTATCAGGACGGCGGCAAGCCCTTCAGGCCGCTGGAGATCAACACCAAGTATGTTGACGTGGAAAACCACCTGTAATTTCGTAATTCAATTCAATCAAGGAGGATAATATCATGGGATTTCTCGAATCATTCGGCGGTCTGGCAATCGGTCTGCTCGGCGCGGCTCTGGCTGCGGCTCTGGCCTGCGCGGGCTCTGCCCAAGGTACCGGCATCGCCGGTGAGGCATGTGCGGGTCTGATCAGTGAAGATCCGGATAAGTTCGGCAAGGCGATGATCATGCAGGTCATCCCCGGCACGCAGGGTCTGTACGGCTTCGTGGTCTGGTTCCTGGCCAACTCCCGCGTGCTCGCGGCCTTCCAGGCCAATGGCGGCATGGACGTTGCGCTCGGCTGCCGCTTCCTCGCTGCCTGCCTTCCCATCGCCATCGGCGGTCTGATCTCCGCTGCGGCGCAGGGCCGTGTGGCTGCCGCTTCCATCAACATTCTGGCCAAGAAGCCGGATGACTGGGCCAAGGGCATGGTGTTCTGCATCACCGTCGAGTTCTACGCCATCCTCTGCCTGCTGGCTTCCATCATGATGCTCTTCGCCATTTGATGATCATCCCGCCACCCGAACGGAGGGAGAAACGAACATGACTGGTATTGAAAAAATCACCGGACGCATCGAGGCGGACGCCCGCGCCGAGGCCGCGCAGATTGCAGCTGAGGCCAAGGAGCGCTGCGCCGCGATTCGCGCCGAATATGAAAAGAAGGCGGAGGACGCCTATTGGGAGACCCTCCGCAGCGGCACCAAGGACGCGGAGGATCGCGCAGAGCGCCTCGGCAGACTTGCCGGCATGGAGGCCAAGAAGAGCACGCTGGGCTTGAAGCAGGCCATGGTGGGCGAGGCGTTTGACCGCGCGCTCAATCAGATCTGCGATATGCCCGTCGATGAATACGTCTCCGCCATGGCGAAG
>JBGUHV010000243.1:0-17390 GCA_045112425.1 Oscillospiraceae bacterium | reverse complement strand
GAGAAAGCCGGCGGCGAAGACGATAAGCGCCGCGGAAAGGCTTTTCGTGCCGACGCCGAAGATCGCCGCGATGACGGCGGCGCCGAGGACTTCCGCGAGGGTGCCGGGGAGCGTGACGCCGCCGGAGAGACCGGTCGGAACGACCTTGCCGGTGCAGAGATCGCGCGGCTCCTGCCTGGACAAGGGGCCCAGCTTCGAGGCAAGCGAGTCCGCGAGGGATTCCGCCATGACGCCGGCGAAGGCGACGGCGAAGACGCTGCGGTACGACACAAGATACAGCGCCATCGCCAGCGCGCCGACGCCGACGTTGCAGAGGACGCGCAGGGCATCCCTTCTGCCGGATTTGCGGCGCAGGCCGTGCGGATCGGCGCGGCTGCCCGCGAGCTTGTCCGCCGCGACGGTACCCAGAAACGTCACGGCGATGACGAGAAACGCCGTCCACCCGCCGGCATAAGTGATCAGCAGACAGAGCGCCCACGCAAGGAGGGAACCGATCGGCGTGAGCGCCCGCCGCCAGAGCGCAAACAGCGCGAGGAGGGTAGAGATGAGAAGGGCTTGGAAGAAATACATCATTGTTCAAAAAGAATGTCATTCTGAGCGGAGCGAAGCGGAGTCGAAGAATCTTGGCAGAGCAGTACGACATAGGCTGGATGTTCCGTTTTGCTGCCAAGCCAAGGTCCTTCGACTGCGCGCTGACGCGCTCCGCTCAGGATGACAGGATGGTTTCGTCACTCGCCCTTGCAGGCGTACTGCTCGCCGCCGTGGATGTAGCCGGGGGCTTTGGTGGAGATGATGTCCGTCTCGCGCGGATCGGACTCCATGAGGTGCATCATGCTGCCCTTGAAGGTCTTATAGAACCAGACGCCGGGCGTGAAGACGAGCTTGACGTAGAGCACGCTGAGCCAGACGCGCCATCGGCTCGGCTCCGTGACCTTCTGGACGCGGGATTCGGTATAGACCATTTTGCCGATGTGCTTGGGGCAGTTCGATTCGCAGATGCCGCAGCCGAGGCACTTGTCGAGGTCGATCTTGTGATTGCCGTTTTCGTCGAACGAGAGCGCGCCGACCGGGCAGGCCTTGACGCTCACGGCGCGCTCGCCGGCCTTCTTCTTGAGCTTGCCGTAGAAGTTCAGGCCAAAGCAGGTGTTGATCGGATTGTCGCAGTTAGAGCGGACGGTGCGGCAGACGCAGGGGCTCACGGCGATGTCCGTGGTGTAAAGACTTGTACAGCAAGCGGAAAGAGACGGTGGAACGGGTCTTTGCCGATGCGAAAGAGAAACACGCTATGCGTTATACACAACACCGAGGTCTGGCCCATGTAACAAATTGGGTGAGGCTCAAATATGCTGCCATGAATCTGAAAAAGCTGGCAAATTGGAGCTGGGACAGCTCCTGTTTTGCCTCGATTTTTGCCTTCTTTTTCCCAATTTACGAAAAATCCCGGTGTTTTGCCTGAACATTACACCGGGTTCTTTGACAGACTGGACCGCCCCCGCAGGCGTTTGCCTGCGGGGGCGGTTTGCTTTCATCGTCTCAGCCGGAAAGCTTTATGATTGTGATGTCGCCGAGCTGGCGGATATAGCCCTCGGCGGGATAGCAGGGCATGTCCTCGCTGACGCCGCTCTCCCAGACGGCCTCCGCGTCCTCCGGGTCCGCCGTCTGGCGGATGCGGACGCCCAGCAGATCCGTCATGCCGTGGAAGGTGATGTCATAGGTGACGGAGATGTCGTTCATGCCGCTGATGCAGGCATAGCGGTCGAGGGCGGCCTCGATGCGCTTGTCGCCGTCCATCTGCACGCGGCCAAGCACATAGACCCGCGACTGCTCCGGATCATAGCCCTGCTCCTGCAGATCCTCCACGATCCGTCCGACGTGATAGAGCGCGCGGTCATAGGCCAGCTTCGTGGCGGAGTAAAAGCCGTTGCTGAAGCGGACGTTGCTGAGAAGCACCAGCGCCGAGAGCACGACCGCCAGCACCCGGCGCACATGCGCGCCGGAATCCCGGCAGGCGAACACCGCCCGCAGCAGGATGGGATAGACCAGAAACACGGCGTACACGGTGCGAAACGCCTCCATGCCCGAGCAGACGTTCACCAGCTGGCTCAACAGCGGAAAGGCCAAAACAAACAGCAGCGCGGTCAGCCAGAAGCCGCTCCCCTTCCCGGCGCGGTCGCGCCAGAGGGAATAGGCCGCGAGCAGCGCGAGCAGCGTCGTGCCGAGACCGGTGATCCGGCCGGTATAGCCGCCGCCGTGAAAGAGCATGCGGAAAAACACCCGGCAGCTGTTCACGGCATTGCGCAGCACCTCGGCGGGCTTTGCCTGCAGGAGCGTGAAGATGTTGTTCTCCTGATAGGCATAGGCCTGCTGCCCCAGAACGCGCATCACCACGCGGCACAGCACCAGATACGCGACGCCGCCGAGGAAGGCCGCGAGCAGCCACAGCAGAATTTTTTTGAGCTCCTGCCCGAAGGGCGCGCCCTCGCGCAGATCCCGCAGTGCAAGCCAGCCGAGCAGAACGACCGCCGTGGTGAGAAAGGCGGGATAGATTCCGAAGCTCAGCCAGAAGCAGGCCGCCCCGCCCAGCAGTCTGCCCGGGCGCTGGCCGCCGTGCACGAGCGCCGCTCCGGCGCAGCTGAGCAGCAGCGAGAGCATGAGCGCGTCGGCCAGATACTGATGGATGCCCGTGAGCTCGATGACCGAGAGATTCACCGAGAGGAAGCCCGCGAGCAGCGCGATCTCCCACGGGGATTCGATCTTCGCCGCGGCGGAGAGCGTCCAGGTGCTCAGGCCGAGATAGAGCATGCAGAGCATGCCCGTGATCCACGGCACGGAGATCGTGCCCTTGCCGAGGAGATACGCCGCGAGCAGCGGCCTTCCGAGCCGCACCTGATGCAGATAGGACTGAATGCCGTATTCCAGCAGCCAGTCATGGATCGGAGATAAGTTGAAATAGGAAAACGCGTGGGCCGCCATGCAGAAGATCACGGCGCTGACCATGGCCCATTTTCCCCGGCGCGTCTCCGCCCCGGAAAGGCCAAACGGCAGCGTTCTTTGCTGTTCCATGCGCATCCCACCTCCCAGTCGGTTTTTGTGATTCAGAGGAATTGTATCATGGCAGACGGAAAAACTCAATTGCGAAATGAGAAAACGCGGCGCAGCCGATGATGGCTGCGCCGCATCAAAAAAAGCCTCGCAGAGTTTGCGCCGGCGTCAGACCGGGCGCATTCCGCTCAGGCCGCCGAGGCAAGCTCGACGGCTTCGCATCCGTTTCCCCGGTCTTCCTTTCCAAATCAAAGCATTTGCTTTGATTTGGTGTGGAGCGTGAGTAAAAAAAGAGCCTGCACAGCAGGCTCTTTTTTATCAAAAGGAATGGTTTACCATTCCTTTTGAATCGGCAGCCACCAGGTGAAGCCGAAGCTTAAGCATTGCGCCAGCGCTTCCGGGGTGGAAATGCCGTGCTCTGCCGCGACCTTTTTGCCGATGAGGAAGTATTCCGAGGCGTGCATGGCGAGGAGCGTCAGCAGCGCCGCAGGCTTTTTCTTTGCCGCCAGAACGGCGAAGGCCGTATAGAGGCCGACGCAGACGGGCTTTCCGAACGCCAGGGTCATGTTTTTCATGGAAATCTCCTCCGTTTTCTGAAGTTACGCCCATTATAGCACACCCGGAAAGATCTGTATATAAATATAATAAGGTTGCAGGATGTCTCAAAATTTGCTATACTGAATCATTAAAAAAGAAATGAACAGAGACGAGGCATCATGAATCAGAGAGAATGGAGTATCCAATACCGTCCGCCGGAGGTTCCGGAGGCGCTGCTGCGCGACGGGTATCCCCCGCTGCTGGCGGCGGTGCTCGCCGCGCGCGGTCTGCATGACCCGGAGGAGGCGGACGCATTTTTGAACATCGGGCCGGAGGCGCTGCTTGACCCGATGGGCCTGCGCGGCATGGACAAGGCCGTGCAGCGCATCCGCACAGCCATGGAGCGCGGCGAGCGCGTGGCGGTCTACGGCGACTACGACGTGGACGGCATCACCTCCACCTGCCTGCTGACGGATTATCTCCGGCGGCAGGGCGTGGACTGCGTGCCCTATATTCCCGACCGGATTCAGGAGGGCTACGGCGTGAACAGCGACGCGGTGCATGCGCTCGCGCTGCAGGGCGTCACGCTCATCATCACGGTCGACTGCGGCATCACCGCCATTGAGGAGGCAGAGCTTGCCGCCTCGATGGGCGTGGACATGGTGATCACCGACCACCATGAGTGCGGCGGGCAGAGCATCCCTGCGGCCTGCGCTGTGGTGGATCCGAAGCAGCCCGACTGCCGCTATCCGAATCCCGGGCTCGCCGGCGTGGGCGTGGCGTTCAAGCTCGTCTGCGCGCTGGAGGGCTCGCACCGGAAGATTCTGCCCATGTACGGCGATCTGGCAGCCATCGGCACGGTGGCGGACGTGATGCCGCTGACGGGCGAGAACCGCTTTCTCGTGAGCTACGGGCTTGCGCTGCTGCAGCGCGATCCCCGGCCCGGACTGCGCGCGCTGCTGACCGAGTGCGGCGCGCTGGAAAAGGAGATCACCGCGACGACCGTGGGCTTTACGCTGGCGCCGCGCATCAACGCTGCCGGCAGGCTCGGCCAGACGTCCGTGGCGCTGCGGCTGCTGCTGACGCAGAACGATCTGGAGGCAGATCGGCTCGCGAGAGAGCTGTGCGAATTGAACCGCGAGCGGCAGTTTCTTGAGCAGGAGATCTGGGATGAGGCCTCCGACCGCGCGCGCGATCAGGCCAAGGGCTGCCCGCTCGTGCTCACGAGTGACGACTGGCATCAGGGCGTGATCGGCATTGCCGCCTCGAGACTCAGCGAGTCGTTCCACCTGCCGACGATCATGATCCGCTTCGACGGCGACCGGGGCAAGGGCTCCTGCCGCAGCTTCGGCGGCTTCAATCTCTACAAGGCGCTCGCCGCCTGCTCCGATATGCTCGAGGGCTTCGGCGGGCACGCGCTCGCGGCGGGGCTCACGATCCGGCGCGAGAACATCGACCGCTTCCGCGCGGCGATCACGGAATATTATCAGTCCAACCCCACGGATATGCTGCCGGCGCTGCAGTTTGATCTGCGCGTGGCCAATCCCGGGCTGCTCTCGCTCGACAACATCGCCGCCCTCTCGCGGCTGGAGCCCTGCGGCAGCGCGAACCCCAAGCCGCAGCTCTGCATGACGGGCGTGCGCCTGCTGAGCATCGTGCCGATCGGCGCAGGGCGCCATCTGCGCCTGCAGGTGGAGCTGGCCGACGAGGTGTTTGACTGCATCTACTTCTCCTGCACGGCGGACACGCTCGGCGTGCGCCGGGGCGACTGGATCGATCTCGCCTTCTGCCCGCAGGTGAACCATTTCCGCGGGCGCGACAGCGTGCAGCTGCTCGTGACGGACGTGCGCCGCAGCGAGGAGACCGGACTCTGCCGGATGGTGCTGCAGGGCGAGCAGATCGGCGACTGGGACGCCGCCGCCCGCTGCCCGCGGCGGGAGGATTTTATCCTGATCTGGCGCTGGCTCGCGTCTCCGGTGCGCATTCCGCTCGACCAGCTCTCGCGCAGCGCGCCCGGCGGCATGCACCCGGTTCAGCTGTGTCTCTGCCTGAAGATCATGGAGGAGATGAAGCTTGTCCGGCTGCAGCTGGAGGACGACTGCCTGCTGGCCGCGCCCGTGGAGGGCTGCGCCAAGGTGGATCTGAACCGCTCGACGCTGCTCCGGCACCTGCGCAATGCGCAGCGGCAGGTGCGCGTGGACCCGAGACTGCACTGACCCCTTTTGATAGGGAGGAAAAGATATGGATTCGGAAGTGAAAAAGAAAGCCGGCGCCTACGACGTGGAGGCGCATTACCGCGAGCTGGAAAAGAAGATTGCCTCCAGCGGCAACAGCATCGACCTCAATCGCGTCCGCGCCGCCTTTGAGGTGGCCGAGCGCGCCCACTCCGGGCAGAAGCGCAAGGACGGCACGCCCTACGTCTCGCACTGCATCGCCGCCTCGATCATCGCTGCCGAAATGGGGCTGGACGAGGACAGCATCGTGGCCTCCCTGCTGCACGACTGCGTGGAGGACACGGCCATCACGCACGAGGACATCGCCCGCAGCTTCGGCACCGCCGTGGCGGATCTCGTGGAGGGCGTGACGAAGCTGACGCGCGTGACCTTCATGACGAAGGAAGAGGAGCAGATGGAAAATCTGCGCAAGATGCTCCTCGCCATGACGAACGACATCCGCGTGATTCTCATCAAGATGGCCGACCGCCTGCACAACATGCGCACGATGGACTATCAGACCGAGGAGAAGCAGCGCATCAAGTCGCTCGAGACGATGGAGGTCTATGCCCCCATTGCGCACCGGCTGGGAATGCAGCGCATCAAGTGGGAGCTGGAGGACCTCTCCCTGCGCTACCTCGACCCGGAGGGCTATCAGGCGATCACGGAGTATCTGGACGCGAGGATGGACACGCTCCAGAGCTTCATGGGCGAGATCGAAACGAAGATTCAGACGCGCCTCGCGGAGGAGGGCATCAAGTGCTCGATCTCCTCGCGCATCAAGCATATCTACAGCATTTACCGCAAAATGTACGCGCAGAAGATCGACATCAACGGCATCTTCGATCTCTGCGCCTTCCGCGTGATCACGGACGACGTGACCGACTGCTACGCCGCGCTCGGCGTGATCCACGGCATGTTCAAGCCCGTGCCCGGGCGCTTCAAGGACTATATCTCCACGCCGAAGCCGAACAACTACCGCTCGGTGCACACGACGGTCATCGGCGATCAGGGCATCCCGTTTGAGGTGCAGCTTCGCACCTGGGAGATGCATCTCTCGGCGGAATACGGCGTGGCGGCGCACTGGAAATACAAATCCGGCGATTCCGGCGTGAAGCCCGGCGACGAGGAGAAATTTGCATGGGTTCGCCGCCTGCTCGAGACGCAGCAGGAGTCGGACGCACAGGACTTCTTCCACAACCTGAAGATCGACATGTTCGCCGACGAGGTGTTTGTCTTCTCCCCGAAGGGCGACGTGATCACCCTCCCCGCCGGCGCGACGCCGATTGACTTTGCGTATTCGATTCACTCCGGCGTGGGCAACACGATGGTCGGCGCGAAGGTGAACGGGCGCATCGTGAACTTCGACCATGTGCTCGAAAACGGCGACATCGTGGAGATCCGCACGAGCAAGAACGCCCCCGGCCCGAGCCGCGACTGGCTGCAGCTGGCGAAAAGCGGCTCGGCGCGCACGAAGATCAAGCAGTGGCTCAAGAAGGAGCGGCGCGAGGAGAACGTCTCCCACGGCAAGGAGATGTTCGAGCGCGAGCTGCGCCAGGCGGGCATCGCCCCGGCGGACATCTATGCCGACGAGGTGCTGCCGCTCATTCTCAAGCGCCTCGCCTTCCCGCAGCTGGACGATCTCTTCGCCGCCATCGGCTACGGCGGCGTGACCGCGCAGCGCACGGTCAACCGCATCAAGGATGAGCTGCAGCGCAGCGCCACCGGCGATCAGAAGACCGCGCTCGACAAGATCAACGAGCAGGCCGAGCGGCGCAACAAGCGCGAGCGCCACGCCGTGCACGGCATCCTTGTGGAGGGGCTGGACAACTGCCTCATCAAATTCTCCCGCTGCTGCACCCCCGTGCCCGGGGATGACATCATCGGCTTCATCACGCGCGGCGCGGGCGTTTCGATCCACCGGAAGGACTGCGAGAACTATCTCGCGAGCGCGGAGGAAAACAGCGGGCGCTGGATCCGCGTGAGCTGGGCAGAGCGCACCACGGACGAATACAACACGACGCTCCTCGTCGTGAGCACGCAGCGCTCCGGCCTCGTGATGGACGTGGCGACGGTGCTCAACTCCCTCAACGCGAAGGTGAGAAACCTCTCGGCGCGCGACGTGGACAGCAACCGTTCCACCGTGAACATCACGGTGGAGGTGCACAGCCTCTCGGAGCTGCGCCTGATCATCAACCGCCTGAGCGGCGTGCACGGAGTGATTCGCGTGGCGCGTGTCGGTTCGCCGGAAGCTAAGAAGGACACGTAAACTTGGCTCCCCCGCTGGGGGAGCTGGCCGCGGAGCGGACTGAGGGGTCCCCTTCGGCGCTGCTTCGCAGCGCCACCTCCCCCAGAGGGGGAGGCAAGAAAAATGGCAATGGAAAGGACATTCTATGCGAGCTGTTGTTACCCGAGTAAAAAGCGCCTCCGTTGAGATTGACGGAGCGGTGCAGGCCGCCATCGGCAAGGGGTTTCTCGTGCTGCTGGGCGTGCATGTGGACGATACCGAGGCGGAGGCGAAGAAGATCGCGGACAAGATCTGCGGCCTGCGCGTGTTTGAGGACGAGGCGGGCAAGATGAACGTAAATCCGCTCGACGCGGGAGCAGAGCTTCTGATCGTGAGCCAGTTTACGCTCTATGCCGACTGCAAATCCCGCCGCCCGGGCTTCACGCGCGCGGCGCGGCCGGAGACGGCGATTCCGCTCTATGAGCTCGTCGTGCAGGAATGCCGCGGCCGCGGCTTCACCGTCGGCACAGGCGTCTTCGGCGCGGAGATGCAGGTCTTCAGCCAGAACGACGGGCCGGTGACGATTCTTCTTGACACGGAAAATCTTTAATCAGAGTGGAGTGTGGAAGGTGGAGTGTGGAGTTTAAATGTGTTTGCTGACGCAAACATTTGAATTCCAATGATCGCCGTCAGGCGATACCTTTCAACTCCACACTCAACACTCCAAACTCCACACTTTACCTTGATTCATTCCCGGAGGTTTTGCCATGTTTATAAAGTGTCTTCCCGTCGGTCATCTGATGACCAACTGCTATGTGGTCGGCGATGAGACGAGCCGGCTCTGCGCTGTGATCGACCCCGGCGACGAGAGCAACACCATCCTCGACTATCTGGAGGAAAACCATCTCAAATGCGAGGCCATTCTGCTCACGCACGGGCATTATGACCACGTCGGCGCGGTTGAGACTGTGCAGGAGGAGACGGGCGCCACGGTCTATATGCACCCGGCGGACGCCGGCAGCGCCGTGGGCTCGGACATGTTCGCCTATGAGCCGCCGGACGGGAGCATCATGCTCCATGAGGGCAGCCAGATCGTGGTCGGCCCGCTCACCTTCGACACGCTCGAGACGCCCGGACACACGCCCGGCGGCGTGACCTTCCGCTGCGGCGACGCGCTCTTTACGGGCGACACGCTGTTTCAGGGCTCCTGCGGCCGGACAGACTTCCCCGGCGGCAGCATGGAGCAGGAGCTGCGCTCCCTCGCCCGCCTCGCCTCGCTCGAGGGCGACTACGAGGTCTATCCGGGGCATATGGAGGCGTCCTCGCTCGACTTTGAGCGGCGCTACAACCCCTATCTGACCGCGCTGAAGGCCAGAGGCGCATGGTAAGATTTGGCGCTTGCGTCAAGCCGCTCGCGGTGGTATGCTGATCACAGAGACGGGAAGACCCGCACACGCTTCTGGAAATGCATAAAAAACTGCCTCACCTGATAAACAGGTGAGGCTTTTTTCTGGCTGTCATCCTGAGCGCAGCGCGAAAGCGCGGAGTCGAAGGATCCCGGCACTGCAGGAAAAGAGAACAGCCAGTGTCTATCCTGCGGCTCTGCCAAGATCCTTCGGCTTCACTTCGTTCCGCTCAGGATGACCGTCTTTATGAAATGCAGCAAAAAACGGGAGGGGCAAGCCCCTCCCCTACGGATTCTGTTTTGCTGTGGAGCGTTACAGCACCAGCGACGGGGCGCTGTAGACGCGGCCGGCGAGCTCCTGATTGAGCATATAGAGCCCTCTGGCGTCAGAGCCGAAGAGCTCGAGCTTCGTGATGAGGTCGGAGGCGTTCTTCTCCTCCTCGCCCTGCTCCTTGACGAACCAGTCGAGAAACTGCATGGCGCGGAAATCATCGGCGGCCTTGGCGGCGGCATAGATCGTATGGATCGAGGCGGTGACGAACTGCTCGTGCTCATAGGCGGCCTTGAGCGGGTCGACGAGCTCGGAGTAGACCTTATCGGGCTTTGCAATCGCCTCGAGCGTGACGGTCTGGCCGTTGTTGTGCAGATACTGATACATCAGCATCGCGTGATCCTGCTCCTCCTTCGCCTGAATCTCAAACCAGTTGGCGAAGCCGTCGAGCCCCTTGGCGCTGTAGAAATTCGCCATGTCGAGATAGAGATAGGCGGAGTAGAACTCCTTGTTGATCTGCTCGTTGAGGAGCTGAGAAACCTTTGCGTCCATAGTATTCTTCCTTCCTTTATGCTTTGATATACTGCTTATCGTAATTGTTCTGGATGCACGAAATGATGTCCGCGATGGCGGCGTTGTAGGGCGTGGGGATGCCCAGCTGGGCGCCGTAGCGGGCGATGGCGCCGTTGAGCACGTCGATCTCCGTCTGGCGCTGGTGGAGCACGGCGTCCTGCGCCATGGAGGGATAATAGTTGCCGAGACCCTCGAGGATCTTGGGCTCCTCGAGCACCATGAGCGGGCGGAGGTCGCCGATGCCCATCGCCTCCGCGACGGCGCAGCCCTCCTCCCAGACGTGGCGGACGATCTTCATGCCGAAGGGATCGCCGAAGACCTCCTTGACCTTGAGGCGCATGACGGCGGAGACGCCGTTATAGCCGGAGTTGGCGATGACCTTCTTCCAGACGTAGGGGCGCACGTCCTCATCGAAGCTGGCGTTGCAGCCGCCGGCCTTGAAGAGATCCTCGAGCGCCTTGCCGGCCTTGTCGGTGATGGGGTTATTCACAACGGCGCCGAAGTGCATCTGGACGCCCTCCTCGGGCTTGGAGATGCAGACGCCGGGGCCGGCGAGCTCGGTGCCGATGAGGCCGCTGCCGTACATGATGCGTTCCTTTTCCACATAGCGCGCGAGCACCTCGTCATTGCCGAGGCCGTTCTGCAGGGAGACGACGACGGTGTCCGGACCGATGCAGGGCATGGTGTCGGCCATGACGTCGACGGTCTGCGTGGCCTTGACCATGAGGATGACCATGTCCATGACGCCGATCTCGCGTGCGGTGGGCGCGGTGTGGAAGCCCGTGAGCACCTCCTCCCCCTCCGGCGTGCGGAAGACGAGGCCGTCGGCGGCGATTTTGTCCATGTGCGCCTTGTATTTATCGACGAGCCAGAGCTCGCCGCCGCCGCGGCGGAGATAGGCCGCGAACACGCTGCCGGCAGCGCCGGAGCCGATCATTGCAATCTTCATTGAGAAACTCCTTTATTGAAAACCCCGCCGACCGGAATCGGCGGGGTTTTGGATTTGGATGCTTACTTGTTGTAGAACAGGTAGTCGCCCAGGTACTGGTTCTCGTAGTTGTCCTGGATGCAGCGGACGATCTGGCTGAGAACGGTGCAGCAGGGCGTCGGGATGCCGAGCTCCTCGCCGTACTCGGCGATCTTGCCGTTGAGCACGTCGATCTCGGTCTGGCGCTTGTTGAACAGCGCGTCCTGGCACATGGAGGGATAGTAGTCGGCGATGTTGGTGACGATATCCTGATGATCGTGGGCGATGAACTCGTCCGCGTCCATCGGCACGCCCTTCGCGGTGGCGACGGCGCAGGTCTCACGGATGACGCCGTGGAACAGCCACTGGCCGAAGGGATTGGCCTCGACCTGACCGATCTTCAGACGCAGAACGGCGCAGACGGTGTTGACGGTCGCGTTGACGCAGACCTTCTTCCAGATGAACTTATAGATGTTGTTGTCCTCGCCGGGCAGGCCGTCGCGCCAGTAGGCGTCGCAGCCGCCGTCGCGGTAGCACTTGAGCATCTCGGCGCAGACAGCGTCGTTGAGCTGGCTGCGGACGGCGCCGCGGAAGTTCATCTGCACGGCGCCGGCGGGGGTGGAGATGCAGTGGCCGGGCTCGGGCAGTCTGGTGCCGAGCACGCCGGAGCCGATGACGCAGCGCTCCTTCGGGAAGACCTTGAAGAGGTTGTCGTCGTTGCCCAGACCGTTGATCAGGGAGCAGGCGACGGTGTTCTCGCCGACGACGGGCATGGAGTCCTGGATCGCCTGCGGCAGCTGGGTGGCCTTGGTCATGTAGATGATGCAGTCGACCTTGCCCTCGGCCTCAGCAGCCGCCTCGGCGGAGGTGTAGGTGCGGAAGCCCTGCAGCACCTTCTCATAGTCGTGATACTCGCCGTTCTCTTCCTGATGGATGGTGAAGAGCATGCCGTCCTCGGCGACCTTCTTCATGTGCGCCTCATAGCGGTCGATGAGGATGATGTCCGCACCGCCGTTGCGCAGGTAGGAAGCGAACACGCTGCCGGCCGCGCCGGAACCGTACATTGCAAATTTCATGGTGGTTTTCTCTCCTTTGTTTAAAATATATTGTTTTCACTCCAATTCGGGTGGTTTAACCGTAGCAAAACAGAGGGCGTTTTTCTGTAACATATGTTACACAACGATGTTCTCCAGCTCGCCGATGCCCTCCACGA
Source organism: Oscillospiraceae bacterium (assembly GCA_045112425.1). Taxonomy (GTDB): domain Bacteria; phylum Bacillota; class Clostridia; order Oscillospirales; family Oscillospiraceae; genus CAG-103. The sequence goes on along the minus strand of JBGUHV010000243.1, from coordinate 4,942 downwards.
CGCACTTGACCGTATCGCCCGGGAGGAGCCACCTCGGCGGATCGAAGCCCATGCCGACGCCCGCGGGCGTGCCCATGGAGATGATCGTGCCGGGCTGCAGGGTCATGCCGTGGCTGAGCTCGGAGATGCAGTAGGCCGTGTCGAAGATGAGCATGTCAATCGTGCTGTTCTGCCGCAGCTCGCCGTTGACGTAGCTCTGGATCTTCATGGGCTTCTGAACGTCAAACTCGTCCTTCGTGACGATCCACGGGCCGATGGGGGTGAACCCGTCAAGGCTCTTGCCGCGGTACCACTGCTGGTGGCGCGACTGGATCGTGCGGGCGCTGACGTCATTTAATATGGTATAGCCGAAGACGTAATCGAGCGCGTCCTCGCGGGAGACGTTGTAGGCCGGCTTTCCGATGATAACGGCGAGCTCCGCCTCATAGTCCAGATCGGCGACGATGTCGCTGTGGCTCGCGATGGCGGCGCCGGGGGCGACGGCCTCATTGACGCGCTTGGCAAAGTAGATCGGGTTTTTCGGCACATTGTCGCTCTTGCCGGTGACGGCGTCGGACTCGGCGGCGTGGTCATAATAGTTGATACCGAGGCAGATGACGTCCTGCGCCGGGTGCGGGATCGGCGAGAGCAGCTCCACATCGAAGATGGAGACGGCCTCCGCCGCCGGCTCAATCGGCGCACCGGAGGCGATCAGCGCCGCGAGATCATGGCAGCCGGGCACGGGGTACACCGCGTCCTGCGCCTCGTTCACCACGCCGACGCACGTCTGCTCCTCCAGCCGATAGGTGACAAGCTTCATTTTCAGCGCCTCCCTCTCTATCATTGCGATACGGAATCTGATCGGAGAAATTCACAGGAACGGCAAAAACGAAGTGTGTTTTTTGCCCATTTCCCACAATTTTTCCCATTACAGACGTATCTTAGCACGATTTTTTCAGCGTGGCAACTGTTTTTCGGAACTTTCCGGGCACTCATGCTTTCGCACCAGAAAACAGGTGAAATTTCAGCGATTTATTTCTTTAATGAAATAAATCTTTTTGTACAAATTGCCGATTTTACCTGCCCCTCTCTTTTTTACCCACTTGGGAGGTTGACTTTTTTTGATAGAAGTTTTATAAATTATTTATCCAAAGGTGTTAATATATTGTTCATATTTTAACACAGTGGTCCGGCCCGCTGGCACCACGCTCAGAGGAGAGAAACAGCGCGGCGGCATCGGGCAATCAGAATCCAATTTGAGAGAGAGGAATTGTTTCTATGGACAAGAAAAAACTCAGCGCGTCCTGGGCGATTGCCTTTACCGTAGCGTCCGTTTGGTTCGGCACCCACGTCGGCGGCGGCTTTGCTTCCGGTAACCAGGTCATCGGCTATTTTGCGCAGTTCGGCAGCATGGGCTCCCTGCTCTTCCCGCTGATTGCCATGGGTCTGCTCGCCATCGTGATGGGCATCATCCTGAAGTTCGCCCGCCTGAACGGTTTTGACAACTACAAGGACACCTTCGCGGCCCTGTATCCGCACCCGAAGATGGAGATCCTCTTTGAGGTCTTCTACATCGTCATCATCCTGGCCGCTGTCGCCGCCGCCGTCGCCGGCGCCGGCGAGGTTCTGGCAAACTTCCTGGGGGTGCCGTACGTCGGCGCGATGAAGGTCGTCTTCAACCTCCTGATCGTGGCCCTGCTCGTCATCCTGAGCATCTTCGGCGTCAAGCTCGTCGCCGCCGCCTCCACGGTCCTGTCCGTGGCCATCATGATCATCACCGGCATCATCGTCGTGGTCGGCCTTGCCAAGCTCGGCATGGTCAATGATCTGTCCGCCAAGTACGGCGTCACGCTCGCGGATTACACCCCGCAAACCGGCTTCTCCATCTTCCGTGCCACGCTCGTTTACTGCGCGTTCCAGTGCGTGTCCATCCCGCCGATGATCGCCGCCTCCAACGAGCTGAACGTCAAGGGCACCAACCGTGCCTGCTTCCTCGGCTGGCTCATGAACGGCATCGCTCTGGCGCTGTCCGCGTTCATGCTCAGCAAGTGGTATCCGCTGCTCGCCGCTCTGAAGGCGAAGGCCGGCGAGATGCAGGCTGCCGGCACGCTCGAGGGCTCCGACCTCGTCAGCTTTGCCAACGCCACCGGCATCCCGAACCAGACTGTGCTGACCCTCATCGGCATCAAGATCCTGCTCGTGATCTTCTCCGTGCTCCTGTTCTGCGCGTTCGTCTCCACCTGCGTGACCCTCATCTTCACCATGGTGCAGCGCTTCGCTCCGAAGCTCGCGAAGTTCAACGACGAGGGCGAGTTCATTGCGGGTCTCCAGAACGAGACTCTGCGCCGCGTGATCGTCGCGGTCGTCGCCATCGCGCTCTGCTTCTCCATCAGCCTCCTCGGCCTCACGACCATCACCACGAAGGTCTACGGCTACGACGGCTACTACGCGCTGCTCGTCGTGGTGCTCCCGGCGTTCATCTGGGGCATCCCGAAGAACAAGAAGCTCGAGAAGAAGTAAGCCTTCTTCCCTCGGCGCAACTCTCCTGCGCTACATAGTAAAACTCCCGTACCGATTGGTACGGGAGTTTTTTGATTCACTTGCCCACGCAGAAGCGTTCAAAGATCCGCTGCGTGATATCCTCTCTGACGCTCGCGCCGGTGAGCTCGCCCATGGCCTGCATGGCGGCCTCCGCCTCGGTGAGCACGGCGTCGGGCGTGAAGCCCGTCTGCATTGCCTCCTGCGCCGCTGAGATGGACGATAGGGCGCGGCGGATCGCGTCCGCCTGGCGCTCGTTCGTGAGGATCTCCCCCGCCGGCGTCTCCGGCAGCGGGAAGAGCGCCGCGACGGCCTCCTCCAGAGAAGAGAGGCCGGTCTGCTCTCTCGCGGAAATGACGCAGACGGCGTCGAAATCCGGTGCGAAGGCGGCGGGCTCGAGTACGGCGGGGCGGTCGGATTTGTTCAGAACGGCGATGCGCTTCGGCACCCGCCGCGCCGTTTCGATGACGGTCTGATCGTCCTCGGTGAGCGGCTCGGACGCGTCGAACACGGCGACGGCGAGCTGCGCCTCGGCGGCGGCCCTGCGCGAGCGCTCGACGCCGAGCGCCTCCACACGGTCGTCCGTGTCGTGCAGGCCGGCGGTGTCCGTGAGACGAAGGAGCACGCCGCCGAGCTCGCACCGCTCCTCGAGCGTGTCACGCGTCGTGCCGGGCACGTCCGTGACGATGGCGCGGTCATAGCCCAGCAGGGCGTTTAAGAGCGAGGACTTGCCCGCGTTCGGGCGGCCGAGGATCGCCGCCGGCACACCGGAGGTCATCACGCGCCCGCGCTCAAACGTGGCGAGCAGGCGCTGCAGCTCCTTCGACGCCGCGGAGAGCGTCGAGCCGTAAGCCTGCAGCTGAAAGTCCGGAATGTCCTCATCCGGATAGTCGATGACGGCGTGATAGTGGCTTGCAATGTCGGCGAGACTCTGATAGATCGGCTGCACGCAGCGCAGCACCGCGCCGCCGAGCTGACCGGCGGCGTTTTTGGCGGCCTGCTCGGTCTCGGAGTGGATCAGATCAATGACGGCCTCGGCCTGCGTGAGATCCATGCGGTCATTGAGAAAGGCGCGCCGGGAAAACTCGCCCGCGAGCGCCTGCCGCGCGCCGGCGGCAAAAAGAGCGCGCAGACCCGCGCGCAGCACCGTGGGCGAGCCGTGGCACTGCAGCTCCGCCGTGTCCTCGCCGGTGTAGCTGTGCGGGGCGCGGCTGATCGTGCAGAGGCAGAGATCGAGCACGCTCCCGTCGGCGGTCTTCAGCGCACCGTAGACGAGCCTGCGATCCTCATAGGTCGACATGGGCCTTCCGCTCGCGGGAAAGAACACCCGGTCGATGACGGCGAGCGTATCGTCGCCCGAGACGCGGAGAATGCCGATCGCGGAGACAACGTTGCCGGTCGCGACGGCGGCAATGGTATCAGACATAGAAAACTCCTTCGGATGAAAAACACCGGCAGGCATGCCTGCCGGCGACGGTTATAAAATGCGAATCGTCGCGTCCAATCTCATGAACACCGTGGCAGCCTCGGCGCGGGTGGCGCCGCTGCGGGGATTGAAGTTACCCTGCGTGTCGCCGTTCAAAAGCGCGGTCTGCCGCATGCGCTCGACGCTCTCATATGCCCAGCCGGAGATGCTGCCGGCGTCGCGGAAGGCGGCGACGGCAGTCACGCCCGCCGGGAGCTCGAGCGAGGCGGCATCGGCATAGCGCGTGATGAGCGCCGCCATCTGCTCGCGCGTGACGGGGCTGTCGGGGGCGAAGACGCCCTCGCTCATGCCGTTGACAATGCCGTTTTTCGCGCCCCACTGGACGTACGGCGCGTACCACGCGCCGACGGACACGTCGGAGAAGGACGTGCCGGGATAATCCGACTCCCGCACGCCGGCCATGCGGCCGAGAATCGTGACGAACATGGCGCGGGTGAGCGTGCGCATGGGAGAAAACGCGCCGTTTCCGGTGCCGTTCATGAGCTCGCGCACGTCCGCATAATCAATCGCGGCGCCGTACCACTCTGCCGGCTGCACATCCCCGTAGCGGGAGACGACCGCCGTGCCGGTGAGCACGAGCGTACAGTCCTCATCGGCGGTGAAAACCGCCTTCGCCCCCTCGGCGAGCAGCAGACGATGATGCTGCGGCGCGGCGCCGCCGGTGAAGACCTCGCCCGCCGTCAGATCAATGACCGCGCCGCCGGACGGCTGCAGGCTGCCGGCGCCGGAGAGCCGCGTGATCGAATCACCCTCAGAGAGCACGATGCGCGCGCCCGTCGGGAGTGAATCGTGCCGGACGCCGCCGGCGCCGCAGCGCACGCGCAGCATCTCGAGACTGCGCGCGGCTTCCGTGACAAGCGGTGCCGCCGCGGCGATGGCGCGCGCGGAGCGATCCTCCCGGAGCATTTGCTCCCACTGCAGAACATAGCTTTGAGAGAC